>JBAUGX010000046.1:0-12060 GCA_049679965.1 Vicinamibacterales bacterium | reverse complement strand
GCGCTCGAGGCCGTCGTCGTCTCGACGTGCAATCGCGCGGAGCTCTATGTCGCGTGCGACGACGTGGCGGCGGCGCGGGCGGATCTGGCGGCCTTTGTCGGCGAGTTTCACGGCGTCGACCATTCCGACGTCGCGCCGCACGTCTACGACGTCCAGGATCTCGACGTGGCGCGTCATCTATTTCGCGTCTCGGCCGGTCTCGATTCGCTCGTCGTCGGCGAGCCACAGATCCTCGGCCAGGTCAAAGAGGCGCACACGGCCGCGGCGGGCGTCCAAACGGTCGGGCCGATCCTCAATCGACTCTTTCATGCCTGTTTCGCGGTGGGCAAGCGCGTGCGCACCGAGACGGGACTCGGGTCTGGCGCCGTGTCGATCGGCTACGCGGCGGTCGCGCTCGCGCGCAAGATCTTCGGCGACCTCAAGGGCCGTACCGTGCTCGTCATCGGCGCCGGCGAGATGGGCAAGCTCACGGCCCTGCACCTGAAGTCGCAGGGCGTCAAGCGCGTCACGATCGTCAGCCGGACGCTGGCCCATGCGGCGCGGACGGCCACGGCCATCGGCGGCGCGAGCGCCGCGCCGTGGGAGGAGCTCGACGCGCTGCTGGCCGCGAGCGACATCGTGATTACCGCCACGGGCGCTGCGACGCCGATTCTCACGAAGTCGCACGTCGAAGCCGTGGTCAAGCCGTCGCGGAACCGCCCGCTCTTCATCATCGACATCGCGGTGCCCCGAGACGTCGAACCGGCCACCGGCGAGCTCGAGCAGGTGTTCCTCTACAACATCGACGATCTGCAGGCGACCGTACGCGACAACCTCGCGCGCCGCACGAGCGAAGTGGAGCGTGCCGAGGCGATTGTGTCCGAGGAGGTCGGCAAGTTCGGCGCCTGGTTCAGGTCGCGCGGGATCATCCCGACGGTCGTCGCGCTGCGGCAGCGGTTCGAGGCGATCCGCCGCTCCGAGCTGGAACGGCTCGACTTCAAGCTGGGGTCCCTTCCGCCGGAGGCTCGCGCGCGTGTCGACGAAATCACCCACCTCATCGTCGAAAAACTGTTGCTGACACCGACCGAGCAACTCAAGGGGCTTGGCGACGCCGAGACCGCAGGGATCTATTCCGAGGCGGTGACCCGTCTGTTCGGACTCGCAGAAGCGGCGGATGCGGATTTGCCCGACGCCGCTTCTCAGACGGATGCCGACGCCCCCCAACGGACCGAAGGACGAGTTCAGCCCTTCATCCGCCCGAAAGCCCGTCCGACGGGGCGCTGACGCCCGGTGGCCGCCGCGAATCCTGTGAATCCCGCGAATAAGGTCCTGCGGCTCGGCACGCGCGGAAGCCGCCTCGCGCTCTGGCAGGCGCACACAGTCGTGTCCCGAATCACCGCGGCCGGCGGACCGCCGTGCCGCATTGTCGTCATCAAGACCTCGGGCGACCGGATTCAGGACGCTCCGCTGTCCGAGGTCGGCGGCAAGCGGCTCTTCACCAAGGAAATCGAGGACGCCCTGCTCGGCGGCGAGATCGATCTCGCGGTCCACAGCAGCAAGGATCTGTCGGCCGTGCTGCCCGACGGGCTCGTGGTTGCCGGCGTGCTGCCTCGCGAGGATCCGCTGGACGCCGTCGTGCTCCCGGCACGACACGTCGGGCTGAGGCCGGACGCGACGTACCGGGATCTCACGGCCATGCTGGGCCCGTCGCCGACGCTCGGCACCGGAAGCGTGCGGCGCATCGCGCAGCTCATACGCCAGTTTCCCCACGCGCGGTTCACGCCGATTCGCGGCAACCTGGACACGAGGCTCCGAAAACTCGACAGCGGCGAGCACGATGCTCTCGTTCTCGCGGCGGCTGGACTGCTGCGCCTCGGATTCGAGTCACGAATTTCGCTGCGGCTGCCGGCCGCGGTGTCCGTGCCCGCGCCGGGACAAGGCATCGTCGCCATCGAGACGCGCGAGGACGACGAAGGAGTCCGCCAGGTCGTGACGACCATCAACGATGCGGCCGCGGAGGCGGCGCTTCGAGCCGAGCGAGCGCTGGTGGCCGCGCTCGGTGGCGGCTGCCAGGTGCCGATCGGGGCGCTGGCTTCGCCAATCGGCATTGACGGACTGGAGTTGGTGGCCACCGTCGTCTCGCTGGACGGCGGGCGCGCGATTCATGGCACGGCGCGCGGAACGCGCGGCGAGGCGGCGGCCATTGGCGTCCGGGTAGGCGCCCAGCTCATCGCTGACGGAGCCGAGGAGATCCTCGCTGACGCTCGGCGTCAGTCGGCGGTCGACAGCCGGCAGTCGGCAATCGACCGCGACGACCGATGACTGTAGACTGCTGACTGCCGACTACAATGCCAAGCATCGTTTATCTCATCGGCGCCGGACCCGGCGACCCCGGCCTCATCACCGTGCGAGGGTTGCAGTGTCTCGCCATGGCGGACGTGGTGTTGTACGACCATCTCGTCCATCCGCGCCTCCTCCGCTACGCGCGTGCCGACGCCGAACGCATCGATGTCGGCGCGGCCGCCCCGCAGCCGCTCGAAGAGGAAGCCATCTGCTATCTGCTCGCCGAGAAGGCCCGCGAGGGCAAGCGCGTCGCGCGCCTGAAATGGGGCGACCCGTTCGTGTTCGATCACGGCGGCTCCGAGGCGCTGTTTCTGCACGAGCAAGGCCTGCGCTTCGAAGTCGTGCCGGGCATCCCGGCGGGTGTCGCCGTGCCGAGCTACGCCGGCGTGCCGGTCACCTATCCCGGCGGGGGCGACACGCTCACCTTCGTGCGAGGCCACGAGGACGAGGGGAAGACGCGGGCGTCGGTCGACTGGGCGAGTCTTGCCCGGCTCGACGGCACGATCGTGTGCTACGCGGGCGCGCGACAGCTGCCCAACATCCTGCGTTCGCTCGTCTCTAACGGACGCCCGGCCGAGGATTCGGCGGCGATCGTCTACGACGGGACGCTGCCGACCCAGCAGACGCGTCAGGGGTCGCTCGCCGAGCTCGCCGACGTGGTTCGCGACCTGGACGATCGGCGCCCGGCGATCCTCATTGTCGGACGGGTGGTGGCGCTGCGCGAGCACCTGCGCTGGTTCGACGCGCGGCCGCTGTTCGGCAAGCGCGTGCTCGTCACGCGCCCGCGCGAGCAGGCGGCCGAGCTGGTCGAGCGGCTCGAAGAGGCCGGCGCCGAGGCGGTCGAGGCGCCGATGATCAGGATCGCGCCGCCGAGCGACTACGGTCCGCTCGACGAGGCGTGCGCGAGGGCCGGGTCGTTCGATTGGATCGTCTTCCCCAGCGTCAACGCCGTGGACGTGTTCGTGGAACGCCTGCTCCGGACGCCGCAGGATCTGCGCGCGCTGGCGGGCGTCAAACTGTGCGCGGTCGGGCCGGCCACCTCCGAGCGGCTCGCGCGTCACGGCCTCAAGGTCGATCTGACCCCGTCGGAGTACCGCGCCGAAGGCGTGCTGCGGGCCATGGTCGAGACCGGAAGCATGAGCGGCCTGGCCATTCTGTTGCCTCACGCCGACATCGGCCGCGAGCTGCTGGCTGACGAGCTTCGGAAGCAGGGTGCGAAGGTGACCGAGGTGGTCGCCTACACCACGGTCGTCGCCGAGCCGGCCACTGAGGGCGAGCCGGATGTCTACCGCATGCTGCTCGACCGCCGGCTCGACGTGGTGACATTCACAAGCCCGTCGGCCGTCCGCTCCTTCGTCAAGATGCTCGGGGCCGAGCCTGCTGCGGACCTGCTGCGAACGACGGTGGTGGCCGCCATCGGGCCGGTGACCGCGGAAGCCGCAACCCAATGTGACATCCAGACGACGATCCAGCCCGCACACTACACAGTGCCTGCATTGGTCGCCGCAATTGTGGAATACTTCTCGGCGAAGAACGAGAATTGATGACTGCGGATTGGTGATTGCGAATTGAATCATCAATCAGCAATCGGCAGTCAGCAATTCAGGGTAACAGATATGAATCCGACCCAGACGCACACCTCGCTCAAGCTCACGCGCCGGCTGCGGCGGCTGCGTCACTCCGAGACGCTGCGCGCCATGGTGCGCGAGACGCGCCTGTCGCCCAACATGTTCGTGCTGCCGCTGTTTGTCTGCGAAGGCAACGGCGTGCGCCGCGACGTGTCGTCGATGCCCGGCGTGTTTAATCTGTCGGTCGACCAGGCCGTCAAAGAAGTCGAAAGCGCGCGCGCGGCCGGCGTCAAGAGCGTGCTGCTCTTCGGCCTGCCCGACCACAAGGACGCGATAGGATCGGCGGCCTATGATCCGGAGGCGCCGGTCCAATCGGCGATCCGCGCCATCAAACGCCAGTTCCCGGATGTGCTGGTGATGACCGACGTCTGCCTCTGCGAATACACCGATCACGGCCACTGCGGCCTGGTGGTCAACGATGAGATCGTCAACGACGCGACGGTCGATCAGCTCGTTCGCGCCGCCGTCTCGCACGCCGCTGCCGGCGCCGACATCATCGCGCCCTCGGACATGATGGACGGGCGCGTGGGCGCCATCCGGGCCGCGCTCGACGAGCGCGGCTTCGAGAACCGGGCCATCATGGCCTACTCCGCGAAGTACTGCTCGGCGTTCTACGGGCCGTTTCGGGAGGCCGTCGCGTCAGCGCCCAAGTTCGGCGACCGCAGGTCCCATCAAATGGACCCCGCCAACACCGACGAAGCGCTGCGCGAGGTCGAGATCGACATCGAGGAAGGCGCCGACATCGTCATGGTCAAGCCGGCACTGCCCTATCTGGACGTCATCTCGAGAGTGAAGGAGCGCTTCGGCTACCCCACAGCGGCCTATCACGTCAGCGGCGAGTACTCGATGCTCAAGGCGGCGGCGATGAACGGCTGGATTGACGAGCGTCGGGCGATGCTCGAATGCCTGACGGCCATCCACCGGGCGGGCGCGGACATCATCATTACGTACTATGCGGTCGACGCCGCGAAGGCGCTTGGCGGCTGACGTGAAGATGCGTACAACCCGATCCTCTCGTCTTTTCGCGCGCGCGCAGCAGATCCTCCCTGGCGGTGTGGACAGTCCTGTCCGCGCCTTCAAGGCGGTCGGTGCGTCACCGCTCTTCATCCGTCGCGCGGCCGGCGCCCGCATCCAGGACGTGGACGGCAACACGTACATCGACTATGTGATGTCCTGGGGTCCGCTCATTCACGGTCACGCGCCGAAGGGTCTGGTGAGTGCCATCGCCAAGGCTGCGCGCAACGGCACAAGCTTCGGCGCAACCAGTCCTCTAGAAGTGGAGCTCGGCGCGCGTGTCCGCGAGCTGATGCCATCGGTCGAGCGCGTCCGCTTCGTCAATTCCGGCACCGAGGCGACGATGAGTGCCGTGCGCCTCGCGCGCGCGGCGACCAAGCGCGACCGGATCGTGAAGTTCGAGGGCTGCTATCACGGTCACGCCGACGCCTTTCTCGTCCAGGCCGGATCAGGCGCACTGACGCTCGGCCAGCCGACCAGCCCCGGCGTCACCCGGGCGACGGCCGCCGATACGCTCGTCGCCCGGTACAACGATCTCGAGTCCGTACGCCGCCTGTTCGACGCCAACCGCGATCAGGTCGCCGCCGTCATCGTCGAACCGATCGCGGGCAACATGGGCGTGGTACCCCCTGCCGACGGATTTCTCCGCGTGCTGCGCGAGATCTGCTCGGCTGAGCGGACGGTGTTGATCTTCGACGAGGTCATCTCCGGATTCCGCGCCGCGCCGGGCGGGGCCCAGCAGATGGCCTGGGTGACGCCCGATTTGACGTGCCTGGGAAAGATCATCGGTGGCGGCCTGCCGGTGGGCGCCTACGGCGGCCGCGCGAACTTGATGGAGATGATGTCGCCCACCGGACCGGTCTATCAGGCCGGCACGTTGTCGGGCAACCCGCTCGCCATGACCGCGGGCCTCTGGACGCTCGCTCAGCTCAAGCCCAACCTGTATGCGAACCTGGCGAGCCTCGGCACGCGCCTCGCTGCGGGTCTCGCCGACGCCGCGCGTGAGGCTGGTGTGCCGCTGCAGGTGAACGCGGTCGGATCGGTGCTGACGCCGTTCTTCACCGATCAACCCGTTCGTGACTACCGATCCGCGACAAGCGCCGACACCGAGCGCTATGCCCGCTTCTTCCGGGGCATGCTCGCACGCGGCATCTACCCGCCGCCCTCACAATTCGAGGCGTGGTTTCTCTCGGCAGCGCACACGGTCAAGGATGTGGACAAGACGATCGCCGCCGCCCGGGTGGTGATGAAGGACGTACTGCGATCGTGAGAGGCTCAAGGGTGGGCTAGCGGTATTCCTTGAACCCGACCGGCATGGGCACCGAGGGCGGCGGCGGCGTCTTCATGGCCATGTCCCAATGCTCGCGCACCAGGCCCCCGTCCTGATGCGCTTGCCCGGCATCACCGCGGCAACGGTGCTGGTCGCGGTGTGCACGCTGCTGCCATTCTTGCCTGGTGGCTATGACAAGCTAGCCGTCCCCCTTTCGGCGATGGCCCAAGTGGTCGGTACTGCCGGCCTGCTGGTTGTCCCATTCGGCGCTTTGCGGCTGGCCGCCGATCGGTCGCCGCGTCTCGGCCGCTGGCGGTTCGCCACCACCTTGCTGGTTGTGATTTCCACCACGTTCGTATGGGCGCTGGTCCTTGTCGTCACCTTCATCCACAGTGGCTTCACTCTCGGCATCGTCGTGCTCGCCGCGGCCGGCTATTTCGTTCGACGGGCGCTGACGACGCTCGGCACACTGAGAAGGGGCGCTCCCGATGCGCCGTCCGTCATTCCGCTTTACTTGACGATTGTGCCGGTCGCCTCGGCTCTGCTGCAGTTCGCCCTGGTGGAGCGAGCGACCGAATCCAGCCGCAGCCGGGCCATGCGCAATGCCGAGCCACTCATCGCCGCCGTCGAGCAGTACCGCGCCGTCAACGGCCGATACCCGGTTTCGCTGCTCTCTGTCTGGAGGGACTACTCGCCCGGTGTCATTGGCATCGAGCGGTATCAGTACGAGCCGCATTTCGACGCCTACAACCTGGTGTTTGAGCAATTCACCTATCGCTTCGGCACACGCGAGTTCGTCGTCTACAATCCACGCGACGAGCAGGCCGTCACCGCGCACGCGTTCGATCTCCTGCATCTCACGCCGCAGCAACTGGCGCTTGAGAGGCAGCGGGGGCACTACGAGGAAGAAGTCGCGCCCGCGCCTCACTGGAAGTACTTCCGGTTCGACTAGGCATTCCCCGTCCCCTACAGGCCGCGCCGAGACTGCTCGCGCCTCTGTGTGATTGAGCGGCCGGATAGCAGGCCGTCGCGCCTAGCGGTCCCGTGTTAAGGTGTCGCCGTGGCGCGCGGCTCAGCAGCGAGATTCGGGATCCGTCCTCACGCGAGGAAGGAAAGAGTGGGGTCTCGGCGCCGCCGTCAAGGGAGGACAGATGTCCATTTCAGGCTTCATGAATTGCTGGTTGGCGGCGTTGATCGTCATCACCTGGGTTGCGTTCCAGGGAACCACTATTCAGGGACAGCAGCGAGGAGGCACGCCTGAGACGGACAAGATTCAGCCCATCAACAGCGGTGCCAATCCTTATCGCGTCATCCGCGATTGGGCACGGATCGAGGGACGGGCGTGGGGCGGCTCGAACGGGGTGGCCATTGACCGCGACGGCAAGACGGTATGGGCAACGGACCGATGCTCGCCAGGGACCGCGCCAGGCTGCCTCGGCAGTCAAGCGAGTCCAGTCCACCACTTCGACGAGTCAGGGAAGGAGATCGCGAGCTTCGGCAGCGGGATGTTCGTCTGGCCGCACGGCATCCATGCCGATCGAGATGGCAATGTGTGGGTGACAGACGCGCGGGCCCCAAGCGCCGCCGAGGTCAACAGGTATCCCGGCGAGAGAGACAAGGGCAGCGTGGTCTTCAAGTTCAGCGCCGACGGCAGGCTCCTCCTGACACTGGGGAAACCCGGCGTTCGGGGAAACCCTCCCGAAGCCTTGACCGACCCGACGGACGTCGTCACCGACCCGGCCAATGGTGATGTGTACGTGGCAGAGAGCCATACCGACGTCACGGATCCCGATCTGGTCGGCCGTATCTCGGTGTTTGACAGGAACGGGACGTTCCTCAGGATCCTCGGCAAGACGGGTACCGGGCCTGGCGAGTTCCGCACCCCGCACGCGATCGAGTTCGATTCCAGCGGGCGGCTGATCGTCGCTGACCGCCACAATCATCGGATCCAGATCCTGACCAAGGACGGGAAGGTTCTCGGTGTACTGAATGAGTTCGGCCGCGTCAGCGGGCTGGCCATCGACAAGAGCGATGTCATCCACACGACCGACGCCGAGTCGACCGAACGGGTTCACCCGGGATGGCAGCGGGGGATCCGCACCGGGAGTCTCAGAGACGGGAAGGTGACGATGTTCATTCCGCCTCATGTGACGCCCAACTCGCCCGATGGCGCGATGGGGGAAGGGATTGCGATCGACGCGGCTGGCAATTTGTACACGGCCGAAGCAGCACTGCGGGGCGTGACGAAATACGTCAGGAACTAGAGGCGGTCACGAGCCAGTGGGGGTACTCGGCAGAAGCCATCTCGATCCCTACGACCTCTCTCGCTTCGTGGAAGCGCAGGAGCACGACTACCCACAGGCGCTGTCGGAAATCCGAAGCGGCCAGAAGCGATCGCATTGGATGTGGTACATCTTCCCGCAGTTCGATGGGCTGGGGTTCAGCCCAACCTCTCGGCGGTATTCGATCAAGAGCGTCGCGGAGGCCGAAGCATACTTGCGGCATCCCATCCTTGGTCCTCGCCTGTTGGAGATCGCCAAGGCGACACTGGGTGTCGAGGGCCGGTCGGCGTTGGAGGTGTTCGGCTCACCCGACGACATGAAACTATGGTCGTCTGCGACGCTGTTCGCCAGCGTCTCACCGGCCGGATCCATGTTCGAACAGTTACTCGACCGGTACTTCGGCGGCGAGCCCGACGCCACGACGCTTCGATTACTGGGGCAGCGCTGGCGTGGCAGACTTACGTGAACAAAGCCAAGGAACTTCAGGGGACGGCCATCCATCGAGGTGACCGAGGGCGGTGTCGAGCGGAGCCTCACGTACTACGGAACCCGGCAGTGAAGAACAGCGCTACGCAAATCAAGGCACAGGTGCGGGCGTATCTGGCATCCCGGCCGGCTCCTGCGCGAAGAGACTTGCAGAAGCTTCGCGCGGCCATTCGCGCCGCGGCGCCCGGCGCGACCGAGGCCTTCAGCTACGGCATTCCAGCCTTCAGGTTCAAGGGCCAACCGCTCGTGTGGTACGCGGCCTTCGCGCGCCACACCAGTCTCTACCCGATGAGCGCGGCTATCAGACGCGCCCATGCGGCCGTCCTCAAGGGATACGCGACCTCAACGGGCACGATTCGATTTCCACTGTCCAAGCCGCCCTCGCCGGCTCTCGTGAAGAAACTCGTCAACGCACGCATCGCCGAGTTGCGGACAAAGATCGAGAGGCCGTGAGCAGGAATGCCGAACGACATGAAGGTGTTCCCAGGGGCTCGCAATTGGCGGACGCATCCGTGGCGTCCGCAGATTTCATCGGCCCCCTGACTTGCCCTACCGCCAGGGCATGAGGCGCCCGATCCAGCTGATGCGAGCGAGATCGTTGTAGATCACAGTCACCATCAGCATCATCAGCACGACGAAGCCGGCCAGCAGCATCTTCTCCTTCACGCGGACGCTGAAATCGCGACGGAAGATCCCTTCGACCGCCATGATGAAAATGTGCCCGCCGTCGAGGATCGGAATCGGCAGGAGGTTCAGGATGCCGAGGTTGAGGCTGATCGTGGCCATCAGGCCGAAGAGGGCCGCCAAGCCGATCTGGGCGGACTCGCCCGAAAGCTGCGCCATGCCGATCGGCCCCATCAACTGGCTGGGCGAGGTCTCGCGCGTGACCAGCCCCCAGATCGTCTGGAAGATGAGGCTCGAGAACTCGGCGTTCCGCCGGACGCTCATCCCGACCGCCTCGAGCGCGCCGGGCTTGATGCTCTTGGTCTCGTCGGCGATGGCGATCCCGAGCCGGCCGATCGTCCCGGTGAGCGCTGGGGTGACATCGAGCGTCTGACGGGCGTCTCCACGAAGGATCGACACGGCAATCTGCTCGTTCGGGTGCTTGGCGATGGCGTCGCGCAACTGAGACGAGAACGTCATCGGCTCGCCGTTCACCTCCAGGACGACGTCGCCGGCTTTCAGTCCGCCCCGCTCGCCCGGCTCGCCGGGATTCACGGCCGTCAGGCGGGGATGCACGTTGGGCAGCACGCCAATGTCACCGATCTCGAAGCGGCTTTCACCTGGCGGCGCCACGGGTGTCACCATGCGCCTGAGTTCTCGCCCCTCGCGCAGCAGCACCACGGACACTTCGCGATTGGGCTTCGTGCCAATGGCGACGAAGAGCTGTTCCCAGGTGTCCACGTCGCGATCGGCAACCGAGAGAATCCGGTCGCCGGGTTGTACGTCGGCCTTGGCAGCCGGCGAGTTGGCCGAGACGACGCCGACGACGGGCGGCTGGTCCTGATAGGCCGGCACCTCGGCGCCGCGGTACAGGAGGATGGCGGTGATGACGATCGCCAGAAGGATGTTCATGGTCGGGCCCATGATCAGCACCTGGAAGCGCTCCCACTTGCTCCTCGACATGAATTCGTCGGGGCTGCCGGTCCGCTCCTCTTCCGGGCTCTCGCCGGCCATCTTGACGTAGCCCCCGAGCGGCAGCGCGCCAATCCCGTATTCGGTGTCGCCGCGCTTGAAACTGAGGACCGTCGGATTGAAGCCGAGCTGGAACTTGAGGACGCGGATGCCGATGCGCTTGGCGGCGAGAAAATGGCCGAGCTCGTGCACGAACACCAGCACGCCAAGCACGAATGCAAAACTGAGAAGCGTGGTCATTTGACTTCCAATTCTACCGCGCGAGCCACGTCCTGCGCATGGCCGCGGGCCCACCGGTCGATTTCGCGCACCTGCTCGATCGTGTCCACCTCGCCGGGGCGGTGCGCGTCGAGCGTCTGTTCGATGACGTGGGGGATCGCCATCAAGCCGATCCGCCCGTCGAGAAACCATGCGACGGCGACTTCGTTGGCGGCGTTCAAAACCAGGGGATGGCTCCCCTCCGCTTCGAGCGCGCGGTACGCGAGGCGCAGACACGGAAAGGCGTCCGTGTCCGGCGCGCCGAAGTCCAGCCGCCCGGCCCGCGTCACGTCGAGCGACGGCAGCGACGAGGGCCAGCGATCCGGGTACGAGAACGCATACTGGATCGGCAGGCGCATGTCGGTGACGCCGAGCTGCGCGATGATCGACCCATCGGTCAGCTCCACCATCGAATGGACGACCGACTGCGGATGGATCACGACGTCGATCTGGTCGGCGCGTACGCCGAACAGCCAGCGCGCCTCGATCACTTCGAGCCCCTTGTTCATCAGCGTCGCCGAGTCAATCGTGATCTTCCTTCCCATGCGCCAGGTGGGGTGCTTCAGCGCGTCCTCCGGGGACACTCGCGAGAGTTCTGACGCCGACCGGCCTCGAAACGGTCCGCCCGATGCCGTCAGCAGGAGCCGCTTGATGTCCGACGGCGGGCGTCCGTGCAGGCACTGATGGATGGCGTTGTGCTCGCTGTCGACCGGCAGGATGGCGACCCCACGACGTCGCGCGGCCTCGGTGACGAGGCGGCCGGCCATGACCAGCACTTCCTTGTTGGCGAGTGCGACGGTCTTGCCGTGCTCGATGGCGGCGAGCACGGCTTCGAGGCCGTCGGTGCCCGCTGAAGCGCACAGCACCAGATCCACGTCGGGATGCGACGCCACCGCCACGAGGCCCTCGCGGCCTGTGCCAACCAGGGTCACGCCCGCCGGGGCATGGGCCTTCAGCCGATCGAGCGCGGCGCAGGTGGCCATGGCCGCCACCGAGGGGCGGTAGCGCGCGACTTGCGCGGCGAGCAGGTCCGCGTTCTCGCCGGCGGCCAGGCCGACCACCTGCAGGCGATCGGCGTGCGCGTCCACCACGGCGAGGGCGCTCTGCCCGATCGAACCGGTGGATCCGAGGATGGCGATCCGTTTCATGACGAGGGGCTGGGGGC
>JBAUGX010000045.1:0-25368 GCA_049679965.1 Vicinamibacterales bacterium | reverse complement strand
GAGGCGTCCGCCGGACGATTCCGAAGCGACCTCTTCTATCGCCTGTGCACCATCGAGATCCATCTGGTGCCCCTCAGGGAGCGCCGGGACGACATACCGTACCTGACGGCCGCCATCGTGCGCGAGTGCGCCGAACGCTACAAGCGTCCACTGACGGGCGTGACCCCCGCCACCGAGCGGCTCCTGCAGCAGGCGCTGTGGCCTGGCAATATCCGAGAGTTGCGCAACGTGATCGAACGGGCGTGTCTGTTGACCGACGGACGGCTGCTCAGCGAGCGCGAAGTGCAGTCGGCCCTTCGGGCCCAGCAGCGAGCCACGCCGGCCGCGGTGGTGTCGCAACCGTCTGCGCCTCCGGTAGAACGCGCGCCGGCGCGAAATCCGATTCCGATGACGGCCGCCGGTCGCGAGGAGGTCGTTCGCGTCCTCAACGAGGTCGAAGGCAACAAGAGCGAAGCGGCCCGGGTGCTCGGCCTCAGCCGCCGCGCGCTGTACCGCCGACTCGAGGATTCCAAGTAAGGCGGATCTGGCAGTAGTACACTCGTGGCGCGTGCCCTTGCGCCGTTTCGATGACCTCCGTGGCGTCCTTCTCGCCGTCCTCTCAGGTGCGCTTCTCGTTCTCAGCTTCCCGAAATTCGGCTATCCGGCGTGCGGCTGGATCGCCCTGACGCCCCTGCTCGTCGCGACGAGTGGCCCTGCCACGATGCGGAGGGCGTTGGTGCTCGGCCTCATCACGGGGCTCGTGTATTTCGGCGGCACCCTGTACTGGCTCACGGGTGTCATGACCGTGTACGGAGGCTTCCCGGTGTTGGGGGCTGTGTCGATCACCGCGGCGGTTGTCGTGTACCAGGCGTGCTTTCCCGCAATCTTCGCAGTCGTGATGCGCCGGCTCGCGGTGGCGCATGGCGCGCGGGCCCTGATGGCGGCTCCGCTTGTGTGGGTCGCGACCGAGCTCGGGCGCACGTACGTCATGACCGGCTTTCCGTGGGTGCTGCTCGGCTACAGCCAGGCGAGCGTGCTTCCGGTGGCGCAGGTGGCGAGCCTCTTTGGCGTCTACGGTGTGTCGGCGCTGGTCGCCGGTGTCAGCGCGGCGGCTGCGACGATTGTTGTGCATCCAGCACACAGCGAGCGCGGGCGGCAGGCGCGGGGTCCGGCTTCAGCCGGACCGTATCTGCCGGCGGCGGTCATGCTCGTGCTGGTCGCGGGCCTGTCCCTGTGGGGCGGTCTGCGGGTCGCGAGAGCCGAGTGGACCAGGGCGGGGGACCCGGTCCGCGTCGGTCTGATCCAGGGGAACGTCGACCAGGCCGAGAAATACGATCCCGCCCGCGCTGCGTCGATCTTCCGGGACCACCTCCGGCTGACGACGCAGGCGATTGACCAGGGGGCCCAGCTGGTGCTGTGGCCAGAGGCGTCCACGCCCTTTCGTTTTGAGGACGATGCGGTCGGCGCCGATCTCATCCGCTCGATCGCGCGGCAGGCGCGCGTGCCGATTCTGGTGGGCAGCGATCAGGTCGAGCGCGGTGCGGTGACCCGGTACTACAACTCCGCGTTCCTCGTGGGAGCGGACGGCGCCACGGTCGGCGTCTACCGCAAGATGCACCTGGTGCCGTGGGGCGAGTACGTGCCGCTCCGGCAGCTGCTGTTCTTCGTGTCGCCGCTCGTCGAGGCCGTATCCGAGTTTTCGGCAGGCGATCGCGCCGTGGTCCTGCCGGTCGGCAGCCACCGGATCAGCACGGCGATCTGCTACGAGATCGTCTATCCCGGCCTGGTCCGCCAATTCGTGACGGGCGGCAGCGAGCTGCTGACGACCATCACCAACGATGCGTGGTTTGGGGCGACCTCGGCCCCGTATCAGCATTTCGAGCAGGCCTCGATGCGCGCGATCGAAACGGGCCGGTATCTCGTGCGGGCCGCCAATACCGGCATCAGCGGCATCGTCGATCCCTACGGCCGCGTGCTCGCGCGAAGCGGGATCTACCAGCCCGCCGTCGTCGTGGGCGACGCGCGATTCCTGCAGACGACAACGGTTTATACCCGGATTGGCGACGTGTTCGCGTACGCTTGTGTCGTCATCACGAGCGCGATCCTGATGCTCGCGATTCGGTGGCGGTAGATGTTGGAGAGAGAGGATTCTGTGTCGTACGGGTCGTACGTGGGGACCAGCGGCAGCCGGACCAGACTTCTGGCGGCGATGGTGATGGCGTTGGTCTGCCTGGCGCCGGTAGCGGGGCAGCGGACGCCGCAGCGGCCGAAACTCGTGCTCGTCCTCGCCATAGATCAGATGCGCTTCGACTATCTGACCCGGTTCGCGCCGCTGTACACGGGCGGGTTGAAAACACTTTCAGAACGCGGCGCCGTGTTCAGCAACGCGAACTATCGGCATGCGGCCACTGAGACCGGTCCAGGGCATTCGGTCATCCTCTCCGGGTGGCATCCGAGCCATTCGGGCATCGTCGCCAACGACTGGTGGGATCCGCTGCTGAAAAAAGTCGTCAACGTGGTGGACGATCCGGTTCAGTCGCCGCTCGGCGGTTTGGGCCGCCGCGCGTCGCCGGCCAACGCGCTCAGCTTCACGGTGGGCGACGTGTTGAAACTGAAGAGCCCGCGGTCTCGAGTGGTTGGTGTGTCGCTCAAGGATCGGTCGGCGATTCTGATGGCCGGGCGGCGCGGTGACGCGGCGTATTGGTACGAGACCGCTCAAGGCCGCTTCATCACGAGCACGTACTATATGAGCCGGGCTCCCGGATGGCTGATGCGGTGGAACGATCGGCGTCTGCCGGACGGCTACTTCGGAAAGACATGGAGCCGGCTGCTGCCCGACGCGGCGATCTACGAGAAGTTCGCAGGCCCGGATGCGATCGAGGGCGAGTGGGATCGGGAGGACACCGTGTTTCCGCACCTGCTCCGCAACATCCCTGGAGATCCGCTGTTCTACGACGACCTGCGCCGGACGCCGTTTGCCGACGAAGTGACGTTGTCGGTGGCGCTCGAAGCCATGCGGGCGCACCAGCTCGGCCGTGATGAGGACACGGACATCTTTGCTGTCGGATTCTCGGCCACCGATATCGTCGGACACACGTACGGTGCCGAAAGCCAGGAGATGATGGATCAGGTGCTGCGCCTCGACGTCATCCTGGATAAGCTCTTCAAGGAGATCGATCGCACGGTGGGTCTGGCGAATACGCTGGTGGTGTTCACATCGGATCATGGTTCACTCCCTCTGGTCGAGAACCTCCAGGCCAAGGGCGTCGATGCCCGCCGCGCCCCGCTCGCAGTGCTCGCGGGGGCCGTGCGAACGGCTCTGACGAGAAAGTTCCCAGGGGTCGAAGGCGTGGTCGCCTACATCGGGACCGACATCCCCAATATCTACTTCGATGAGGGCGTCATCCGGCGGCGCAATCTCGATCGCGGGGACGTGGAACGGACCGCGATCGACGCGCTCATGTCAACCGGGCTTGTCGAACACGTGTACACGCAGGCCGACTTGTTGAACGGCACCAATCCCGCCGACCCGTATCTCAAGCTGTTTCAGAACTCATTTTTCCAGGCGAGGAGTCCGCATTTGAGCGTGCTGGTGAAGAAGTACGCGTACGTCAGTCCGTACGTCGGAGGCACGGGCCACGGGACGGCCTGGGACTACGATCGCCACGTGCCGATCATCTTCATGGGCGAGGGCATCAAGCCAGGCACGTACGCGGCCGAGTGTGGTCCCGAGGACATCGCGCCCACGCTGGCGCAGATCCTCGGACTGGACTTTCCGCTCGAAGAGGACGCGCGGCTGCTGACCGAAATGCTGAAGTAGTGTCCGCCTTCAGGCGGACGATTGTGCGGCTATAATCTCGACTGTATTGGGCATCTTGATCGTGGACGCCAAGGTTGACCCCGCCATGCTGCGAGTGCTGGTCGAGCAGCATTTTGGCGACATGGTCAAGCTCGTGATCGACGTGCAGCGGCGCGTGGTCGCGATCGGCGGCGAGTTGCATGCCGATGCCGAAGCGCTGCTGGTCGAGCAGGGCAGCCGCCAATCGGATCTCTGGGGCGCGAACTACTATCCGGGGCTCGGCGCCGCGCAGTGCATTGAATTCACCTCTCTGATCAATATCCGGCCGGGGCAGGGCAATCCCAGTATGGAAATTCAGGATTCGGCTACCCAAGCCGCCGTACGCGAAATCGTCCACGCCCTCGTGGGTACTGGAGAGGCGCTGTGAGCGCTCCCACGCAGCACGCGGGACTGTCGCCGGAGCGGTGGGCCGGCTTCTCCTTCGATCAACAGATTCTGATGATCGCCAACGAGATGAACCGCGCTTCGTCTCTGTTGGCCCGCCGCGCGTGGGACCACGCCCACACAGGGTACGAGAGGGTGCTGCAGTTGGTCGACCTCACCGTCGCCGCGACCACCCCGACGCGCCGGCGAGAATTACTGCGATGGCGTGACCTGGTGGCCGCCCTCTACCTGGCGCCCGAGCCAGACGCCGCCGTGCACCGCCGCGCGTTTCGATGCCTGCTGCAGTTCACGCCCGTCGCGTCGAGACAAATCGAGCCCCTCTTGGGCGCGTGGGCGCCCGATAGGCGAAGCCGATTGTGACGCTATAATCTCGACCATTCATGGCACTCGCAGCTTGGACGGCGGGATTGAGAAGATAGAAGCGAGTCGGTGCTTTGGTTCGTCGGTGCTTCGGTTCTTGGGCCCTCCGCACCGAAGCACCCATGCACCTACGCACCTACGCACCGAGGAGATTCACCGAATGCCGACCGTCGACGATCTGATGCACCGCTACGAGGACCTCAGTAAACGTGCGGCCGACCTTCGGAGTTATCTTTGAGGCCGCTCACCCAGACGAAGAGCTGACCCGCCTCGAGGCGCGCACGGCCGCGCCGGATTTCTGGAAAGACCAGACCGAAGCGCAGAAGGTCCTGCAGCGGCGCCGGCGGCTCGAGCAGGATCGCGAGCTGATCGCCTCGCTCAAGAAGAAGCACGACGACCTGGCCGTCCTCGTCGAGTGGGCCGAGGCGGGCGAGCCTGTCGACACCGAGTTCGGGCAATCGCTCGAGGCGTTCGACCGGGAAGTGCAGGCTGGCGAGATCAAGAAGATGCTCGGCGGCGAGCACGATCGCAAAAACGCGATCGTCACCATCCATCCGGGCGCCGGCGGCACCGAGTCGCAGGACTGGGCCGAGATGCTGCTGCGGATGTACCTGCGATGGACCGAGCGCCGCGGCTTCAAGCGCGAGATTATCGACTATCAGCCGGCCGAAGAGGCAGGCCTCAAGAGCGTCACCTTCACCGTGAACGGCGAGTACGCCTATGGCCTGCTCTCGGCGGAGGTCGGCGTGCACCGGCTGGTGCGCATCTCGCCGTTCGACCAGGCGGCTCGGCGGCACACTTCGTTCGCCTCCGTGTACTGCTGGCCGGAACTTCCCGAAGACGTGGAAATCGAGATCGACGAGAAAGATCTCCGGATCGACACGTATCGATCGAGCGGCGCCGGCGGCCAGCATGTCAACGTCACCGACTCGGCCGTTCGCCTCACGCACCTGCCGACCGGTATGGTCGTCTCGTGCCAGAACGAGCGGTCGCAGCACCGAAACAAAGATTCGGCGATGCGCGTGCTCAAGGCGCGCCTCTACGACGTGAAGATGAAAGAGAACCAGGCGAAGCTCGATCAGATCGGCGGCGAGAAGAAAGGGATTGCGTTTGGCAGTCAGATCCGGAGCTACGTGCTGCATCCTTACCAGATGGTGAAGGACCACCGCACGAAGGAGCAGGTGGGCAACGTCGATCGCGTGCTCGACGGCGACCTCGACGGCTTCATCAAGACGTACCTGATGAAGAAATCCAGCGGCACACTCGGCGAAGCCGTCACCGATGACGATGACAACAACTAGGCCACGCCGGCCCGCACTGCTGGTCGCCACGGGGATCTTGTTCAGTCGATTGACGGGTCTCGTGCGCAACCGTGTCTTCGCCTATTACTTTGGCTTGGAGTCCGACGCCGCCGACGCGTTCAATGCCGGGTTTCGCGTCCCGAACTTCCTGCAGAGTCTGTTCGGCGAAGGCGCGCTCTCGGCGTCATTCATACCTGTCTACGCGGCGCTCAACGCGCGTGGCGATCGACGCGCCGCGGATCGAGTCGCCGGGGCCGTGGCCTCGCTCCTCGCGCTGGCCGTGGCCACGCTCGTGCTGGTGGGCGTGCTCGCGACCCCGATCCTGATCGCGGTCATCGCGCCGGGATTCACGGGAGCCAAGCGCGCGCTCACCATCCAGATTGTCCGGATTCTGTTCCCCGGCGCCGGCCTGCTCGTCATGTCGGCGTGGTGTCTGGGCGTCCTCAACAGTCATCATCGCTTTCTGCTCTCGTACGCCGCCCCGGTCGTCTGGAATGCGGCCATGATCGCGACGCTCATCGTCTTTGGCGCCGCCGCCCCGGAGCGTCTGGCGGTGATGCTGGCCTGGGGCTCGGTCGCCGGCAGCTTTCTGCAGTTTGCCGTGCAGATCCCCGTCGTGCTGCGCGTCGCGCCAGACTTGCGATTCGCCCTCGACGTGGCGTCCGAGCACGTGCGTCTGGTGTGGCGCAGCTTCGTGCCGGTCCTGGTCAGCCGGGGCGTCGTGCAGGTGAGCGCGTACATCGACAACGTGTTGGCGACCCTGTTGGGAACGGGCGCGGTCACCGGATTGGCGAACGCGCAGAACATTTACATGCTGCCTATCAGCCTCTTCGGCATGTCGGTGGCGGCCGCCGAGCTGCCGGCCATGTCGGGCGCGGCAGGTGGCGGCAGCGCCGGGACCGACACGCTGCGGCTCAGGCTCGACGCGGGACTGCGGCAGATCGCCTTCTTCGTCATTCCCTCGGCCCTGGCCCTTGCGGCGCTCGGCGACGTTGTCGCGGCGCTGCTCTATGAGACGGGTCGATTTCGCCACGAGGATGCGATCCGCGTCTGGGCGATCCTGGCGGGTTCGGCGGTCGGGTTGCTCGCGTCCACGCTCGGGCGGCTCTATGCCTCGACCTACTACGCGCTTGGCGACACGCGCACACCACTGCGCTACGCACTCCTGCGGGTCGCGCTGACGACGGGGCTCGGCTACCTGTTTGCGATCACGCTGCCGCGCTCGCTCGGTCTCTCATGGGTCTGGAGCGCGGCCGGCTTGACGACGTCGGCTGGTATCGCGGGGTGGGTGGAAATGTGGTGCCTGCGCCACACGCTCAACGAGCGGATCGGGCGGACCGGATTGCCTCTCGACTACGTGGCGAAGCTGTGGATGGCCTCGATTGCCGGCGGCGCGGTCGCATGGGGTGCGAAGCTCGCGATGCCCGCGCTCCACCCGGTGGCAACGGCGGTCGTGGTGCTCGGCCCTTATGGAGTGGTCTTCTTTGCCGTGACGCTCGCCCTGGGGATCCCTGAAGCGTCGAGCGCCGTTCGACGGCTCACGCGACTGGGTCGCTAGCTCACCGGCCGAGGCCGCCTGGCTGCGTGCCGGTGATGAACGCTTCGTGGAAGGCGCCCGCGACCTCGGCCTGCAGCACCGCGCCGGTCGACCGGTCGACGGGAAGGAACACGATGTTGCCGGGTACGTCGAACTGCGGTGGGGCGTTCTTGTCGGGCCGGCCGTCGATGTACGCCTTCATGAATTCCATCCAGATGGGCAGGGCCGCCACGGCGCCGGTCTCTTTCGCGCCGAGCGGCTTCTTCTCGTCGAGTCCCACCCACACGCCGACCGTGATATCCGGATCGAACCCGACGAACCACGCGTCGGTGTTGTCGTTGACTGTGCCGGTCTTGCCGGCCAGCGGCCAGTTGAGACTCGAAGCCGCTGCGCCCGTCCCGCGCTGCACGACGCCGCGCAGCATGTTCGTCATCACGAACGCCGTGTCGGCCCGGATGACGTCGGTAGACTCGGCTCGGTTTTCCTCGAGGAGGTTGCCCTCACGGTCCTGCACCTTGAGCACCTCGAACGGCGCCAGCCGCACGCCTTGATTGGGGAACACGGTATAGGCGCTCGTCACTTGCATCAGCGTCGCGTCGCCGGCGCCAAGCGCCATCGCCAGGTACGGCGGGACCTTGTCCTCTTCAAAGCCAAACCGTTTGGCGTACGTGAGGACGTTGGCGGGCCCCAGCATGTCGATCATCGCGACGGCGGGGACGTTCCGAGACTCCTCGAGCGCGTGCCGAACGGTCACCGGGCCCTCGAACTTCAGGTCGTAGTTGTTCGGGCTGTAGGTCTGTTCGTTGCCGATCTGGTAGGTGACCGGCTCGTCGATCAGGATTGACGTCGCCGTGTATCCGCGATCGATGGCCGTCGTGTACACGACCGGCTTGAAGGTCGACCCAATCTGGCGGTAGGCCTGCACGGCGCGGTTGAACTTGCTGCGGTTGAAGTTCCAGCCGCCGACCATCGCCTTGACCTGTCCGGTCTTGTTGTCGATCGCCACGAGCGCGCCCTCGACCACGGGCGTCTGATCGAGCGTCACCGACACGGCGCCGGCCGTCTCATCGACCTTCGTGATTTCCACGTCGATCAGATCTCCGGCCTTGAACAGATCCGACGCCGACGTGCGGCCCGTCCAGGCGAAGCCTTCTCGAGCCAGGTCTCCGTAGTACCTGCCGACGCGCACGCGGGCCGCGACGTTGCGGGCCGCCGTGACAACGACGGCGGTCACGAAGTCGCCAGCGGCTATCGGCCGATTCCAGCGGTCATCCTTGAAGTTCTCGATGGTCTGCCCCATCCTCAGCACATTGCGCGTGGGCGGCCGGTAGCCGCGCCGTTTGTCGAGGCGCCGCAGCCCGCGATCCATGGCCCGGTTCGCCGCTTCCTGCAGCGCCGGGTCGAGCGTCGTCGTCACCGACAGGCCGCTCTCGTACAGCCCTTTGGCGCCGTATTGCCGCTCGAGATGCTTCCGGACTTCCTCAACGAAGAAAGGCGCGATGCCCGGTGGCTGAGTGGGTTGGCCTCGCGTGACGACCGGCTTCTGCTTGGCCGCGTCGGCCTGCTGCGGCGTGATGTATCGCTCGTCGGCCATGCGCTGCAGAACCACGTTGCGGCGGGAGGTAGCACGCTTGGGGTCCACATACGGGCTCTGTCGCTCGGGCGTCTGGAAGATGCCGGCGATGAGCGCGGCTTCCTCGAGGGAGAGGTCCCGGTTGGACTTGCTGAAGTAGAGCCTCGAGGCTGCCTCGACGCCGTACGCGCCGTGTCCCAGGTACATCTGATTGCAGTAAATGGTGAAGATTTCCTTCTTGGTGTAGCGCTTCTCTATTTGAACGGCGAGGATGATCTCCTTGACTTTCCGTTCCAGGGAGTCAAAAAAGCTTTCCTCGCTTTTTGACGTCAGTCCAAACTGCCCCTTCAGATTGCGGGCCAGCTGCTGGGTGAGGGTGCTCGCGCCCTGCGCCCGCCGCCGCTCGAGGATGTCGATGACCGCAGCGACGCCAATTCGCCAGACGTTGATCCCGACGTGCCGCTCGAAGTCCGTGTCCTCGGTCGCGATGATGGCCTGGCGGAGCAGCGGATTGATCTCCTCGTAGGCGACCACGACGCGGCGCTCGGTGGCGAACTCGCCGATGAGCTGGCCGTTGGACGCGAGCACACGCGTAATCGTGCTCGGCGCGTAATTGTCGAGCGCCGAAATCTGCGGCAGGTCCCCCGCGTACGCGAAGAGAACGCCGCTCAGGATCCCCCCCGACGCCGCCAGCACGAAGAGGGCGGCGAGTCCGGCATGGCGCGCAATGCGAATCACATGGTGCACCGCCGGTCCTTCGTCCTTGGTTCGTGGGTCCTCGTCCGTCCTCGGTTTGGGGTGCTCGGCCCCAGGGCCAATAGTCACGCTCTCAGTGTACCAAGGACCGAGAACCAGCGACTAACCAAGGAACGAAGAACAAGGAACAGACGACCGCCATCAAGATTGACTATAAGAGACTCAACTTTTATACTCGAACGGTCATCATGAATCTGTGACGTTCTGTTCTGAGCCCCACGAGGCATCAATAAATGAGCAAAATCATCGGTATCGATCTTGGCACTACGAACTCGGTTGTCGCTGTCATGGAGGGCGGCGAGCCGGTGGTGATCACCAATCCGGAGGGCGGACGGCTCACGCCATCGGTCGTCGCGTTCACGAAGACGGGCGAGCGGCTCGTGGGCCAGGTGGCCAAGAGGCAGGCCGTCACGAATCCGGAGAACACCGTTTTCTCCATCAAGCGGTTCATGGGCCGCAAGTACACCGAAGTCAACGAAGAGATGAAGATGGTGCCGTATCAGGTGGTGCGCGCCAGCAGCGGTGACGCCAGAGTCAACGCGAACGGCAAGGAGTACTCGCCGCCGGAAGTCTCCGCGATGATCCTGCAGAAGCTCAAGCAGGCGGCGGAGGAATACCTTGGGCAGCCGGTCGCCAAGGCCGTGATCACCGTGCCCGCCTACTTCAACGATGCTCAGCGCCAGGCGACCAAGGACGCGGGCCAGATTGCCGGGCTCGAGGTCATGCGCATCGTGAATGAGCCGACGGCCGCCGCCCTCGCCTACGGCCTGGACAAGAAGAAGGACGAGACGATTGCCGTCTACGACTTCGGTGGCGGCACCTTCGACATCTCGATTCTCGAAGTTGGCGAGGGCGTCGTAGAGGTCAAGTCGACCAATGGCGACACGCACCTGGGCGGCGACAACCTCGATCAGCGCATCATCGAGTGGATCGCCGCGGAGTTCAAGAAGACCGACGGGATCGACCTCGGCAAGGACCGCATGGCGCTGCAGCGCCTCAGGGAGGCGGCCGAGAAGGCCAAGATGGAGCTCTCCACGGTGATGGAGACCGACATCAACCTGCCGTTCGTCACGGCCGATCAAAGCGGACCCAAGCACCTGCAGATGAAGCTGACGCGCGCCAGGTTCGAGCAGCTGGTCGACGATCTTCTTCAGCGGACGGTCGGACCGACCAAGCAGGCGCTCGCCGACGCCGGACTCGACCCGTCGAAAATAGACGAGGTCGTGCTCGTCGGCGGGTCGACGCGCATTCCGAAGGTCCAGGCGATCGTCAAGGAGCTGTTCGGCAAGGAGCCTCACAGGGGCGTCAATCCTGACGAAGTGGTCGCGATCGGCGCGGCGGTTCAGGCGGGCGTGCTCGCCGGCGACGTCAAGGATCTCCTGCTGCTCGACGTCACGCCGCTCTCGCTCGGCATCGAGACGCTCGGCGGCGTGATGACGACGTTGATTCAGCGGAACACGACGATTCCGACGCGCAAGAGCGAGACCTTCTCGACGGCGGCCGACAACCAGACGAGCGTCGAGGTGCACGTGCTCCAGGGCGAGCGGCCGCTCGCGCGGGACAATCGGACGCTCGGACGGTTCCATCTCATCGGGTTGCCGCCCGCGCCGCGGGGCGTCCCGCAGGTCGAAGTCACCTTCGACCTGGACGCCAACGGCATCGTCAATGTCTCGGCCAAGGATCTCGGCACTGGCAAGGAGCAGAAGATCACGATCACCGCGTCGAGCGGGCTCGCCAAAGAGGATGTCGATCGGATGATGAAGGAGGCCGAGTCGCACGCCGACGA
The DNA here is from genome assembly GCA_049679965.1 of Vicinamibacterales bacterium. Classification (GTDB taxonomy): domain Bacteria; phylum Acidobacteriota; class Vicinamibacteria; order Vicinamibacterales; family CAVVIG01; genus 2-12-FULL-65-11. Next base: position 13,833 of record JBAUGX010000045.1, on the reverse strand, counting down.
AGACAAGAAACGTCGGGAGGAAATCGAGACGCGCAACAAGGCCGATCAGGCGATCTACGGCGCCGAGAAGATGCTCAAGGAGATGGGCGAGAAGTTCGGGGCCGCGGATCGCCAGGCGATGGAGGGCGCGGTCGACACGCTCAAGAAGGCAGTGGAGAGCAACGACGCGGCGGCGATCCAGGGTGCCCTTGATCAGTTGACGACGGCCCAGCACAAGGCCGCCGAGGCCCTGTACCGGCAGCAGGCGCCGGGAGGCGCCCCGGGCGCGGGCCCGTCGCCAGGCACAGGGCAGGCGAGTGACGCCCCAGGATCAGGAAAGCCTTCCGGGGGCGACGTGATCGACGCGGAAGTGGTGGACGAAGGGAAGCAGTGACGAGAATTGCGGATTGCTGATTGTTGACGGCGGATGTCGACGAGAGATCGCGTCTGGCATCCGTCGGCAATCCGCAATCCGGAATCCGCAATCAACAATCCGCAATCAGCAATTCATGGATTTTTACGCGATCCTCGGCCTCGACCGTGCCGCCGCACTCGGCGACATCAAGCGTGCGTACAAGCGGCTGGCGCGCCGGTATCACCCGGACATCAACCCGGGCGATCGCATGGCGTCGGCGCACTTCCGCCAGATCGTCGAGGCGTATGAAACGCTGAGCGATCCCGATCGGCGCCGCCGGTACGACGCGACCGGGCAGGCGGTGGTGGCTACCGAGACCTCCGCGTACGGATTCGAGGGCTTTGATTTTTCAATCAGCGTCAGCGGATCCGCGGCCTCGACCTTTGGCGATCTGTTCACCGAGGCGCTTGGCCAGCGCGAGATGCGGCGTCAGGAAGGGCCGGCCGAGCGCGGTGCGGACCTGCACCAGACGATCACGATCGGGTTCGAGGAGGCGATCCGAGGGGGAGAGTGGCCGCTCACGGTGACCAGGCAGGGGCGGTGCCGAACCTGCCGGGGCGCGGGGTGGCTGCAGGTCACCGAGACGCCGTGCCCGCAGTGCAAGGGCGCCGGGATCGTCAAATCCGCGCGCGGGCACATGGTGTTCTCCAGGCCATGCGCCGCCTGCGGCGGCAGCGGGCAGCAGCGGCGATCGCGGTGCCCAGCCTGCGCCGGGCAGCAGACCGAAACGCGAACCGAGCCCCTCATGGTCAGCGTGCCGCCAGGGATCTCCGATGGATCTCGCGTGCGGATTGCCGGCAAAGGGCATGTCGGCAGGAACGGAAGCGAGAACGGCGATCTGGACATCACGGTCCGCGTCGAGCCCCACCCGCTCTTCCGTCGCGAGGGCGACGACTTGCATGTCACCGTGCCGGTCGCCGTTCACGAGGCGGCGCTTGGCGCCCGGATCGACGTGCCGTCGCTCGACGGTCCGGTCCGGCTGCGCGTGCCGCCCGGCACGCAGTCGGGTCAGCGGTTCCGGCTACGCGACCGCGGGGCGCCCTCGCCGCGCGGCGCGCGTCGTGGCGATCTGGTCATCGAGGCGCGGGTGGTGCTGCCCACCCTCCTCGACGAGCGATCAAAGGAGCTGCTGCGGGAGTTCGGCACGATCAATGACGAAGACGTGCGGCGCGACTTGCATCACCCCCGGCCATGAAGAAGAGCGGCAAGGCGTACTACATGATTAGCGCGGTGGCGCAGAAGTACAACATCCACCCGCAGACGCTCCGCTTGTACGAGCGCGAGGGCCTGCTGAAGCCGTCGCGCACCGAGGGCAACACCCGCCTGTATTCGGAAGAGGATCTCGAACAACTTGAGACCATTCTGTCGCTCACCCGGGACCTCGGCGTGAATCTGGCCGGCGTGGAGATCATCCTCAACATGCGCGGCAAGGCCGAGCGGATGCAGGCCGAGGTCAACGAGTTCATGGAGTACGTCAAGAAAGAAATGGCGCGCGGCCTCGACGACTGGGAGCAGCGGCTCTCGACCGCGCTTGTCAAGTCCTCTCCAACAGACCTCGTGAGGAAAGTTAAAACGTAGAACTAAAAACTTAAAAGGACACTACACGGGCTGTGACCGGCATTGTCCTTTTAACTTTTAACTTTTCACTTTTAACTTTGGAGTATTCTGTCCTGTCTTCCTCACCATGTCCTGTCCCCTCTGCAACGATACCGGCTGGAAGCCACTCGACGAACAGGGCGTCCGCCGCGTCGTGCGATGCGATTGCTGGCGCGACAGCGTCGGCAGCCAGCTGCTGGCCGAGGCGCGGATCCCGCCGCTCTACAAGCGTTGCGATCTGGACAACTTCAAGACCGACAACGACTCGCTGGTCAACGCGGTCACGCGCGCACGCGCCTTCTGCGACGCGTTTCCCGTCGTCGACAAGGGGCTGTTGTTCCTCGGCAATCCCGGCCTCGGGAAGACGCACCTCGCGGTCGCCACGCTCAAGCGGGTGATTCGCCAGACCGGCGTCAGAGGTCTGTTTTTCACCTCGCCCGAGCTGCTGGCCCTGATTCGGAGCACGTACAACTCCGCCATCAGATCCAGCGAGTCCGACGTGCTGCGGCCCGTGATGGAGGCCCAAATCCTCGTCCTCGACGACCTGGGTGCCGAACGGCCGACCGACTGGGTTGAGGAGACGATGAACCTGATCGTGAACACTCGGTACAACTATCGACGCGTGACGCTCTTCACCTCGAACTATCCCATCGAGGCGCCGGCTGGTTCCCACGCCGACGAGTTGAAAGAGCGGGTCGGCTTCAGGCTGTTCTCGAGGCTGCACGAGATGTGCGAGTTTCTCCCGCTCGACGGCGTGGACTATCGCGTGGCCGGACCCGATGCGACGCCCGAACAGCTTTCCTCCCTGCTCAAGAAAGGGAACGCGACCCAGAGCGAGCCGCCGAGGCGTGGCAGCAAGACCATGGTCAAGGCGCGCTTGAAGCAGGGCGACCTGGATCTCGGCTGGACGGGCGGCAAAGCGGGCCGGTCGTAAGTGCTCGATCTGCTCGGCCTGTACGTTCACGTTCCGTTCTGCTCGGCGATCTGCAATTACTGCAATTTCAATCGCGGCCTGTTCGACGCGGCGCTCAAAGCGCGCTATGTCGACGCGCTGGTGGCCGAGATCCGCCGGTCCGAGCGTACTGCCGCGGACACCATTTACTTCGGCGGCGGGACGCCGTCGCTGCTCGAGCCCGAGGAGGTCGGGCGGATCATCCGGGCCCTGGCCGAGACGTTCGATCTCGCCATGGATCGCGAGGTGACGCTAGAGGCGAATCCCGAATCGGTGACGGAAGCGCGGCTGGCCGCATTCCGCGAGGCGGGCGTCAATCGCATCAGTTTCGGCGTGCAGTCATTCCGTCCGGCCGAGCTCGTCCGCCTCTCGCGCCTGCACACGGCGGCCCGCGCGCGCGCTGCGGTGGCCGAGGCCCGCGCGGCGGGCTTTGGCAACCTCAGCCTCGACCTGATGATGTGGCTGCCTGGACAGCAGGTCGCCGAGTGGCTCGAGTCGGTCGACCAGGCGATCGCGCTCGGGCCCGATCACCTGTCGCTCTATCTCCTCGAGCTCTATCCGAACGCACCTCTCAAGGATGAGATGGCCCGCGCGGGTCTGGCACAGCCGCCAGACGAAGTGGCGGCGACGATGTATTTGACCGCCATGGAACGACTGGACGCGGCCGGCTATGAGCAGTACGAGATCTCGAACGTCGCGCGCCCCGGCCGGGTCTCGCGTCACAATCTGAAATATTGGATCGACGGCGAATGGCTTGGCTTCGGCTGCGGCGCTCACTCGACACGCCATGGTGCGCGGTGGAAGAATGTCTCCGCGACCGAGGAATATGTCGGCCGCATGGAAGCTCGCGGGTCGGTGGCGGTCGACGTCCGGCGCCTCTCGACCGATGAGCGGTTGGGCGACGCTCTCTTTACCGGCCTTCGATTGGTCGATGGCGTCCAACTGGACACGGTTGGCGCAAAATACGGCGTCGATGTGTGGGCGCGCTTCGGAGAGAACCTCGAACCGTTCGTCGAGGCAGGGCTGCTCAAGCGGGACGGAGCGCGGCTCTGGCTGACTCGCCAGGGAATGCTTCTTGCTCACGAGGTGATGAGTGTTTTCGTCTAGCGCTTGAGTACGCTAAAGTAGCCCACCCTCGCACGAGGTTTAGAAGGGCAGAAGGGTCGAGAAGGAGGTCTGGATGGTTCGCTCGATGGTTCGTTGGACGGTTCTGGGACTGGTGGTCGGTGTGCTGGCGGCGGGCAGCGTGCACGCGCAGCAGCAGCCGCCGCGCGTGTTTGGATCCGATGCGGGCATGGTCCTCAACTTCGTCAAGGCGGATAAGACAGCCGATTTCGAAGTCGTGGTGCTCAAGCTGAAGGAGGCGTTGCAGAAGAGCGACAAGCCGCAACGCAAAGAGCAGGCGGCGAGCTGGAAGGTGTTCAAGTCGCCCGATCCGGCGGCCGGTGGCAACGTCCTCTATGTGTTCGTGATCGACCCGTCGGTCAAAGGCGCGGATTACAACGTGATTCAGCTCCTGATCGAAGGATTCGCCAACGCGGAAGTGCAGACGCTCTATACCCAGTACGCCGGGTCATTGGCGTCGCAGAACATTGTTAACCTGTCCCTCGTGGCAGACCTCGGCAAGTAGCTCTGGCGGCTGGTGACTGGTGACTCGTGTGCACCAGTCGCCAGTCACCACCCGCCTCAGAACTTCAGATTGAGCCCCACGTAGATCCTGTGTGCAGGCGAATACAGGAAGTCGTTCCCCAGCTTGAACACCCGATAGTCGACGCGTAGCCGCAGCGGCCCGGCGAGGTCGATCTTGGCGCCCCCCCCGGTGTTAAAGCCAAAGCTCATGTCTTCGTGGGTCCCGAGTTCCTCACGGGCGAGGCCTGCGCCCGCCGTGACATAGGGCTGGACGCCGAAGATCGGCACGGGCGATTGCAGCAGGATGTTGCCCATGCCGGTTCTGAGCCCCGGCGCGCCCTGCGGCGGATCGCTGGTCGTATTCGCGAACTCGAACTCGAAACCCACGATGGCCACTCCGAAGCCGACCGCGAGGCCGAGGACGTGTCGGTTGGCCGGCGTCAGGGTCGCGCCGAGAAACGCCGTGGCGTCGGCACGGGCGGGCGCGGCCGCCACGACCGACAGGATCACGGCCAATACGAGCGTGCGCACACGGATCATGCTGCCCTCCTCGGGGGAATCATAGTACGAGATCAGGGGCCTCTTGTACAATCACCCCGCATGGATTTTCGGCCGACGCCCGAGCAGGAACTGTTGCGGCGGAGCGTACGCGAGTTCGCGGAGGCCGAAATGCGTCCGCACGTCCGCGAGTGGGATCGGGAGCAGCATTTTCCGGTTGAACTGATTCCCAAACTCGCCGCTCTCGGATTGATGGGCATCCAGGTCCCGGAGGCGGACGGCGGCGCCGGCATGTCGGCCATCGACTATTGCATCTGTCTTGAGGAGCTCGCCCGTGTCGATCCCGCCATCGCCCTGTCGGTCGCCGCGCACAACGGCTTGTGCGCGGCCCACATCGCCCTGATGGGAACGGCGGATCAGAAAGCGCGCTATCTCGCGCCTCTCGCGCGGGGCGAGAAGATTGGCGCCTGGGCGCTGACCGAGTCGACCTCGGGCAGCGACGCGGCGGGCATGCACACGGCGGCGACCGAAGCGGGCGATGGCTGGGTGCTCAACGGATCGAAGGCCTTTACGACCCACGGCCGCGTTGGCCACATCCTGGTGGTCATGGCGGTGACCGATCGCGCGGCCGGCTCCAAGGGCATCTCGGCCTTCATCGTCGAGCAGGGGACGCCGGGCTTGTCGCCGGGGAAGAAGGAAGACAAGATCGGCATGCGCGCGAGTGACACCAGTGAAGTACGGTTCGACAACTGCCACGTCCCCTCGGATCGGCTGCTCGGCGAAAGGGGACACGGGTTCGCCGACGCCATGCAGGTGCTCGATGCCGGGCGGATCGGCATCGCCGCCCTCGCCGTGGGTCTCGCGCAGGGGGCCCACGAGGCGTCGGTGCGCTACGCGCGGGAGCGGATGGCCTTTGGGAAACCGATCGCCAGTTTCCAGGCGATTCAGTGGAAGATCGCGGACGGCGCCACGCGCATCGAGGCGGCGCGCCTGTTGACCTACCGTGCGGCCTATCTGGAGGACCACGGCCGGCCCACCACGCTCGAATCGTCGATGGCCAAGCTGTACTCGAGCGAGATGGCCGTGAGGGCCGCCGAGGACTGTGTGCAAATCCATGGCGGCTATGGGCTGGTGAAGGACTACCCTGCGGAGAAGTTCTTCCGCGACGTCAAGCTGACGACCATCGGCGAAGGCACGAGCGAGATCCAGCGCCTCGTGATCGCTCGTCAATTGCTTTCACGATGAGCGCGTCTTGAATCCCCCCTCCCTGGCCGAACGCGTGGTCGCAGGAGAGGTGCGCGCGGTCGCCCGAGCGATCTCGCTCGTCGAGAACGCCGATCCGTCCGGCGTGGACCTCGTACGGAACATTTTTGGTCATACTGGCCGTGCCTATCTCATCGGCATCACCGGCCCGCCCGGTGCCGGCAAGAGCACCCTGGTCGATCGCATCGTCACGGAGTTTCGGCACCAGCGACGTTCTGTTCTGGATACGCGCGAGCATGGCGCCCGCGGCCCGAGCGAGCGCGAAGGCGCGAGTGAGGCGAGCGGGGGTGGGGCCCCGCGAGCATTGAATGACGATGCGAGCGCGTCAGGCGTGGGGGTGGGGCCCCACGCAATTAAGGTTGGCGTACTGGCCATTGACCCGACCAGTCCGTTCACAGGTGGGGCCGTGCTCGGCGATCGCCTGCGGATGCAGTCGCATATGGGCGATGACGGTGTGTTCATCCGCAGCATGGCGACGCGGGGACATCTCGGGGGCCTGTCGCGTGCGACGGCCGATGCGGCGCTCGTTCTCGACGCGGCCGGCCGCGAAGTGGTCGTCATCGAGACGGTCGGCGTTGGGCAGGGCGAAGTGGAGATCGTCCGGACGGCCGACATCACGATTGTGGTCCTCGTGCCCGGCGCCGGAGACGAGGTGCAGGCACTCAAGGCCGGTATCATGGAGATTGCCGATATCTTCGTGGTCAACAAGGCCGATCGCGAGGGCGCCGATCGGCTTGCGGGCGAAATCGAGTCGAACCTCTCCCTGCAGCAGTTTGAACCCGGCGAGTGGCGGCCGCCGGTCCTGAAGACGACGGCGATAAGCGGCGCCGGCGTGGAGGAACTGGTCGACACGATCTGGAAGTTCAAGGCGCACTCGGCGCCGACGCAGGCGGCGCGACGGCGGTCCCGCGCCGAAGACCAGCTGCGCGAGATCGTCTCGGGGAGATTCATGAATCATCTCGAGACGGTCGTGCTCGCGCCCGGGGAGCTCGAAACCATCGTCGGGCGCATTGCCGCACGGGAGATCGACCCGTATGCGGCCGCGCACGACTTGCTCAGACGTGTGGGACTGCCATGAAAGCTGTCATCGACCATGTCGGAATCGCGATCCGCGACCTGCCTGAGGTGCTCGCCTTCTACCGGGAGGCGCTCGGCCTCGAGATTGAAGCGTCCGAGGAGGTGGCCAGCCAGCGCGTGCGGGCGCATTTTCTGGTGGCGGACGAGTCCAGGGGCCAGGCGGAGGGGGCCCACGGCGCGAAACTTGAGCTCCTGGAAGCCACCTCGCCCGATTCGACCATCGCGAAGTTCGTGGAGAAGCGCGGGCCTGGCCTCCATCACATTGCGTTTCGCGTAGCCGACATCCACGCGGCACTGGCCGAGCTGAAGGCGCGGGGCGTCAGGCTCATCGACGAGCAGCCCCGGCCCGGGGCCGAACACGCCCTCGTCGCGTTCCTCCATCCGTCCAGCGCACAAGGTGTGCTCGTCGAGCTCAAGCAGGCCGCAGTCGGCGGTCGGCAGTCGGCAGTCGGCGGTCCGCAATCTCCTTCATCCGTGGGGTCCGGCTTCAGCCGGACCTCTGCAGTGACGCGCTATGCGCTCGGCGATCTCGAGCTGATTTCCGTCTGCGACGGGTTCTTTCGTCTCGACGGCGGCTCGATGTTCGGTGTCGTTCCCAAGACCATGTGGTCGCGCAGCGTGCCGTCTGACGAACGCAATCGGATCACGCTCGCGATGCGTCCGCTCATTGTCAAGGGCGCGCGCACGATGATCATCGATGCCGGCATGGGCGACAAGGAGAGCGAGAAGTTCCACGAGATCTACGGTGTCGACCGGTCCCGGCACCTCGATCACACGCTCGCCGAGGCCGGCGTGTCGCCAGAAGAGATCGACATCGTGCTCGCCTCGCATCTGCACTTCGATCATGCCGGCGGCTTCACGACACGCGATGCCAGCGGGCGGCTTCGGCCCCGGTTTCCACGCGCGCAATACGTCGTCCGGCGCGGGGAATGGGAGGACGCGACCCATCCAAACGCGCGCAATCGGGCCAGCTATCTACTGGACAACTATGCGCCGCTGGCCGAGGCTGGCGTCCTCCAGCTCGTCGACGACGACCAGACGATCATGCCGGGGGTAAAGGTGCGGCGGACCGGCGGCCATACGCCCCACCATCAGATCATCCTCATCGAATCCGGCGGCAAGTCGGCGGCGTTCGTGGCCGATCTGATTCCGACGACGGCGCACGTGCCGGACGCGTGGGTGATGGGCTACGATCTCAACCCGCTCGAGACGATGACGGCCAAGCAACGGTTCGAGAAGGAAGCGATCGAGAAAGACACCTTGGTCTTCTTCGAGCACGACCCGCTCGTGGCCGCGGGTTATTTGAAGGAAGAGGATGGCAAGCGTCGAGTTGTGCCCGCATCGGGCAGGCCATGAGCCTTGAGCCCTGAGCCAGACATGAACATACAGATTGGAATCATCGGCGGCAGCGGCCTGTACGACATGGCCGAGCTGACCGCGCGCGAAGAGAAGGTCGTCAGCACGCCGTTTGGCGATCCGTCGGGTCCCTATGTGATTGGCACGCTTCGCGGCAAGCGTGTGGCCTTCCTCGCGCGCCACGGCGTCGGCCACAAGATCCTGCCCTCGGAGCTCAATTTCCGCGCGAACATCTACGGCTTCAAGACGCTCGGCGTCGAGCGGATCCTGTCGGCGAGCGCCGTGGGAAGCCTGAAAGAAGAGTACAAGCCGCTCGACATCCTGGTGCCCGACCAGTTCTTCGATCGCACGAAAGGACGGATCAGCACGTTTTTCGGTCGCGGTCTGGTGGCGCACATCGCCTTCGCTCACCCCGTGTGCGGTGATCTGTCGACGATCGCGGCCGACTCGGCGGCGGCCTCCGGGGCGACGGTCCATCGCGGCGGGACCTACGTGAACATGGAAGGCCCGCAGTTCTCGACGCTTGCCGAGTCGAGGCTGTATCGCTCCTGGGGCATGGACGTCATCGGCATGACGAACCTGCAAGAGGCGAAGCTCGCGCGCGAAGCCGAGATCTGCTACGCGACGCTGGCGCTCGTCACCGACTACGACTGCTGGCATCCCGATCACGACTCGGTGACCGTCGAGATGATTATCGGGACGCTGCTGAAGAACGCCAAGACCGCGCAGCAGGCGATCGCCCTTGCGGTCGATCGCATTCCGGCGACGCGCACGTGCGGCTGCAAGGACGCGCTCGCGACCGCGATCATCACGCGGCCCGAAGTGGTGCCCGCTCAGACGAAGAAGGATCTCGCGCCGATCATCGGCAAGTACATGAAGTAGGCCGCCCCAGGGTGCCGCTATTTGAGCGCGGCCCTGGCGGTTCGAACGCGCGGCGAGTCGTTTTCCGTTTCGGTCCACGAAAAGAGCAACTCGTCGGTGCCGAGGGCGAGGCGTGGGTACCGTGTGCCGCTCGACGGGCCGACTGTCACTGCGGGGCTCTTGGCGCCGTTCCGGTCGACACGGCGCACTTTGAATTGCGATCCATCGCTCGCGAATTCCACCCAGCTGACCGCCGCCGATCCGTCATCGAGCAACTCGACATCGACGCGTCCGAGCGAGCTCGTCTCGTCGACGCGGACCGGCGGCGCGAAGGTGCGGCCGCCGTCGCGGGAGAACGCGACAAACGCCCGTCCTTGATTATTCGGGGCGGCGAACCAGGCGACGCTGACATCGAGGCCGCGCGCGCTGACCGATGGGCCGTTGACCGGGCAGCCCTCGATGCGCCAGCCATCGTTGTGCACCGGCACCGGAGCCATCCACCGGCCGTTTACCCGGCGTGTGACGTAGATGTCTCGAATTTCGTTTGCGCTGCGGTTTCGATAGGCGACGATGATGCCTTCCGATGTCGTGGCGGCGGAGGTGGGGCAGCACTCGCACACGCGCGTATCGAGCGCCGCTTCGCTGCGCTGTGTGCCGTTCCGTTCGAATACGGCCGCGCGCAGGCTCATGTTTCCGGATCCCTCAGGCGCTTCGGCAGGAATCAGCCGCCCGTCGAGCCAGACCAGGCCGAGCCCTGCCCCAGGAACCTGGAAGAGCGACGCGAAGCCGTGCTGGGTTTCCTTCCCATCGTGGTGAGGGCTCGTCGGAGGCGACCACGTCCGCCCCTCGTCTTTCGAAAACGACAGACGGAGGTTGTAGGACTCCGGGTCCGGGCCGTTCTGCTGCAGCCAGTGGGCCGCGAGCGTCCCGTCGGCGAGCCGCAGGACGGAAGGCACGTCGGCTGAGTTGACCATGAAGTCGCCACCGGACGCGGCGGTTTGCGGGGCCGTCCAGCCAGAGGCGGTGCGCCTGGCGAACTTGAGCGTCGCGCGTGTCCCGGCCAACTCGAGCCAGCTGAGGATGACTCGGTCGCCTTGCCCCGTGAGCTGCGGCTCGGCGGCGTTACCCGCGGCGGGGGAGGGCAACGGCTCGACGGTCAGCGCGAGGTTCGAGAAGTTCTGGAGGTTCGACCCGCCCGCGGCCGCGATGCCGGCAAGAACGGCAAGAGCGATTGTGAGGGCGAGAGACGAGGAACGTGGCGCTGCCCCGCTCACATCGCACATACTAGCACCCCATGAGAATCGTGGTCACCGGCTCGATCGCTTTCGATTATCTGATGTCATTTCCGGGGAAGTTCACTGAGCACTTCCTGCCCGAGCACATGCATCGCGTCAGCCTCAGCTTTCTGGTGGACACGATGGACAAGCGGCGCGGCGGGTGCGCGCCGAATATCGCCTACACGCTGGCGCTGCTCGGCGAGCGGCCGCTCCTGATGGCGACAGCCGGACAGGATTTTGGCGATTACCGCCAGTGGCTGGATTCCGCGGGCGTCGACACGTCGCTCGTGACTCAGGTAGGCGGGAAGTTCACGGCATCCTTCTTCTGCAGCACCGACGAGCACAACAACCAGATTGCCTCGTTCTACACCGGGGCGATGGCCGACGCCGGGCAGCTCTCATTCCGATCGGCCGGCGAGTGCGGCCTCGCGATCATCTCGCCAAACGATCCGGGCGCGATGGTGCAGTACGCCGAAGAGTGCCGGACGCTCGGCATCCCGTACATCTTCGATCCGGGCCAGCAGTGCGCACGCATGTCAGGCGACGAGCTCAAAGGCGGCGTCGTCGGGGCGCAGCTCGTCATCGTCAACGATTACGAGTTCGAGCTGCTGCGTGAGAAGACTGGGCTTCGAGAGGCCGACGTGCTGATGGACGCCAGGACCCTCGTCATCACGCGCGGAGAACAAGGGTCGTCGGTCTACACGCGGGACGGGCGCGTCGATATTCCGGCGGTCACGCCGCACCGCATTATCGATCCGACCGGCGTCGGCGACGCCTTCCGCGGCGGGCTGATGAAGGGCATGGCGCTCGGGTTGCCCCTCGACGCGTGCGCGCGGATCGGCAGCGTCGCCGCCACCTACGCGCTCGAGCATCTGGGCGGCCAGAGCCACGCCTATACGTGGCACGAGTTCCGGCAGCGGTTCGAAGAGCACTTTGGATCGCTGACGGTTCGGGCCGGCTCCGGGCACTGAGGCCACGCGGCATGCCTGAGACCACGAGGGTCAGCCAATGGGATTCCAGGCCCCCGTGGTGGATGACGGCGGCCGGTGTCGGTCTCGTGCTGGCACTCGTCGCTGCCTATCGGTACGGCACGCCCTTGGCGGCCGGATTCGTGGCCGACCACGTTCCGCCAGCCATCGTGGAAACCCTGAGCGAGGGGACGCTGCAGGCGCTCGACTCGCAGGTGCTCGGCCCCAGCACACTTCCAGCCAGTCGACAGTCCGAACTCGTCGCCGCGTTCGACCGGATCCGCCTTCCCGGCCGCGCAGCTGGTCAGGTGTATCGCATCGTCTTTCGCGGCAGCGCCGAGCTCGGGGCCAACGCCATGGCGCTTCCATCGGGCACGATTGTGGTGACCGATGGCCTGGTGACGCTCGCGGGCGACGACCGGGAGATTCTGGCCGTGCTGGCCCATGAGGCCGGGCACGTCGATCATCGACACGGCCTGCGTTCAATCGTCCAGGGCTCGATCGTGTCGTTATTGTTCGCGTGGGTCGCCGGAGATTCGAGGAGTCTCGTCGCGAAGGCGCCCGCGGCGCTGCTGCAGGCGAAGTATTCAAGAGACCTGGAGCGTGAAGCCGACGACTACGCGGCCGACGCGCTGCGGGCCAACAACATCTCCGTCAGATATCTTGCGTCGTTTCTGGAGCGGCTCGACGCGGCGAGTGCCACATCACCGGGCGCCGGGGCCGCGCTCCCGTACCTGTCCACGCATCCGGCGACGAAGGAACGGTTGGATCGCCTGCGGTCGCAGCAGTAGAAATGCAAGACGGCCCTAATATCGTCTATCGTCTTGAACGATAGCGAAGCGAATCTCCTCACGACCGATCAGGTCATAAACCGCCTGCTCGCTGAGGCGCCGCTCAGGCGGCTCGCCCTCTCCTGCGTGCTTCCGGCGGTTCGATGCGGCGCGGGATGGCGGTTCCGTCGCAGCGATCTGGAAGCCTGGACCGCGCGACAGGCAAGCGCGAAACGCAGCGCCAAACCCTGACCTCAGCAAGGACACCTTCGTCGACAACATCGGGGGCCTCGCGCGCAGTGAGGCGTGCGCGCGAATCTGCGACGCTTGGTGCAGACCGCCCCCCAGCGTAAGATGCCCGATGCTCGGGCCTGGACGGTGCGCATAGCGACGACCGTTGGAGCGCGCAAGATCAGGCGACAGCATCTTGTGTCCCCAAGGAGGGCATGATGGTCGACAGACCGATGGCACCAGGTTCCCAATTGGACGCTCAATCAATGACCCAGAAGCTTATGGCGATGGAACAGCGGCTGAAATCGCTGGAGTCGGTGCTCCAGGTGACCCCGGGGGGCCTCGTGCTCAAATCGCCAGGGTCGGTCCAGATCCAGGGCGGTTCGACGGTCCAGATCCAGGGCGGCGGGACCATGGACCTCAAAGCCTCGCTGATCAGGATTAACTGAGTTCTCCGTGCAACACACGTGAAAGGAGTTGGACGATGCCTCCGGCCGCACGACAAATGGATATGCACACCTGCCCGATGGTCACGCATGTGGTACCGCACGTTGGAGGCCCCATCTCGGGGCCGTGCTCTCCCACCGTGCTCATCGGTGGCCGGCCCGCCGCCGCGGTGGGTGATCACGCCATCTGTACTGGGCCACCCGATGCCATCGCAAAGGGTTCAGCGACGGTACTGCTTCAAGGGCGGCCCGCCGCCCGGGTGGGCGATCTGACGGCGCACGGCGGCGTGATCGTCGTCGGCTGTCCGACCGTCCTGATCGGAGGGTGAGGCGCACCGATTACCTCCTGGTCCGGCGGGCACGGCCTTGACGTCATCTGACAGATGAACGCTTCACGCGGGGCACCTATGGCGGAATCTTGCTACCATTGGCCCGCGCCGACAGGCGCCTTGAAGGGGAGGCAGATGAGAATCGACAAAGCGCTCGTCGTCACGGTGTTATTCGCCTCGGGCATC
>JBAUGX010000044.1:0-12698 GCA_049679965.1 Vicinamibacterales bacterium | reverse complement strand
CGCCCGCGGCGCTGGTGCCCGGCGTTTCCGCGCGCAGCGGCTCGAGGCTGTCGCTCTCCCCGGCGGCCTGACTGTAGGTGGCCATCCAGCCCGGGAACTTCGGCACCGTGCCCTTGACCCGGAACAGATAGTCGCCCGCCGTGATGTCGACCGTCGTTTCGTCGAACGTCGCGGGAGGCATCTGCGACGCCACGAACCGGTTCCAGATCAGCCGGTAGAGCGAGTACTGATCCGGGGTCAGAAACGGCCTGACCGTCTCCGGGTCGTACTGCATCGAAGTCGGTCTGATGGCTTCGTGCGCGTCCTGTGCGTCCGACTTCGTCTTGTAGGCGTTCGGCTTCTCTGGCAGGTACTCGTCGCCAAAGACCGCCTTGATGTGGTCGCGGGCCGCCGCAATGGCCTCGTCGGCCACGCGGACCGAGTCGGTGCGCATGTACGTGATGAGGCCGATCGGTCCGTCCACGCCAATCCCCGGCAGCTCGATGCCTTCGTAGAGCTGCTGGGCGAGCATCATCGTCTTCTTCACCGGGAAGCGCGCCGTCTGCTGCAGCTTGCTCGTGATGAAGGGCGGGGCGGCGTGGCGTTTGCGCTCCTTCGTCGCCACAGACGAGACGATCCAGGTCGCGCCTTCGAGCGACGCGAGGACGGCCTTCGACTGCTCCTCGTTGCCGATGGTGATGGTCTCGCCATCCCGCTTCACCAGCTTGGCGTCGAACTCGGGCGGCTGGGCACCGGCCAGCCTGGCGAACAAGTGCCAGTACTCGACGGGGACGAATCTTCCGATCTCCTTCTCGCGATCGGCCACGAGCTTGAGCGCGACCGACTGCACACGCCCGGCGCTCAGGCCGCGCCGTACTTTGTCCCACAGAATCGGACTGATCTTGTAGCCGACCAGCCGATCGAGCACGCGGCGGGCACGCTGCGCGTCGACCATCTGCTCGTCGATCGCGCGGGGATGGGCCAGCGCGTACTGAATCGCTTTCTTGGTGATCTCGTTGAAGGTCAGACGATGAATCTTGCGCTTCTTCCCCTTGAGCTCGTGCTTGATGTGCCAGCCGATCGCCTCGCCCTCGCGGTCCGGGTCGGTCGCGATGTAGATGTCGGTCGCATCCTTGGCGGCGTCTTTCAGCTCTTTGATGACCTTCTTGCGCGACGCGATCGACTCGTACTCCTCGGCGAACTCGTTGTCGATGTCGACACCCAGCTTGCTCTTGGGCAGATCGCGGATGTGCCCCATCGACGCGACCACCTTGTAGTCGCGGCCCAGATATTTGTTGATGGTCTTCGCCTTGGCCGGCGACTCCACCACGACGAGAGATTTGGCCATACTTCCTTGTCACCCTAACACGACTTGTCAACTTCGTACGAATCGACCGCCCCCCGCGCGGGCGACGAGCCCCTTGAGTTCGAGCTCGAACAATCGAGGCAGCAGACGCGCCGGGCTCAGCCCCGATCGTTCGGCGATCGCATCGAGATCCGCGGCCTCGCCAGGCGTGAGGCAGGCCAGAATCGGGTCGGGATGAAGAATCGGGAGACGGTGTTCGGTGGGCGCCGCGGACTCCAGGTTCCAGCTCCCCTGTATCTCCTCCAAGATATCGTCCGCCGACTCCACGATCTTTGCACCGTCGCGCAGCAGGGCGTGGGCCCCTCGGCTCCGGCCGCTCAGCACATTGCCGGGCACGGCGAGCACGTCGCGGCCCTGTTCCAGGGCGCACCGGGCGGTAATGAGCGACCCGCTCTTCTCCCCTGCCTCGATCACGACCACGGCGCGTGACAGACCGCTGATGATGCGGTTGCGGAGTGGGAAGAACGGCTTGAGCGGAGGTGTCCGCGGCACGAGCTCGCTCAGCAGCAGCCCGGTCTGGGTCAGCTCACGCGCAAGCGCCGCGTGCTCCGGGGGATAGATGACGTCGAGACCGGACCCGAGCACGGCGACCGTGATGCCCTTGGCGGCGAGTGCCCCTCGATGCGCCGCCGAGTCGACGCCGCGCGCCAGGCCGCTCACCACGACAACACCGCGCGCCGCGAGATCCGAGGCGAGCCGCTCGGCGACCATCAGGCCGTACGGCGATGCCGCGCGCGAGCCAACCATCGCGACCGCCGGGCGATCGAGGACCTGTGTCACGCCGCGCGTCCACAGCACGAACGGTGGGTCGGCGATCGCCGCGAGGGCCGCTGGGTACGCCGCGTCGCTCCACGTGACCGGCGTCATGCCGGTCTCCTGCGCGCGACGGATCGCGGCAATCGCCCTGGCCTGCAGGCGCGAGCGGACCGCAGGCGTGCCGTCGGTCTGCTGGGCCACCAGCCGATCGAAGACCGTCTCCGGCAGATCGCCGGCTCGCAGACCGTCGGCCGCCAGACGCCAGCTCGGCGTCGGCAGCAGCGATAACGAAACGAGATGTGTCAGGTCAGTCATGGCCGCCCTCCTTGGGCTCGAAAGCGGCGCGGCCAGGACAAAAAGAAAGGAGGTCCCGGACCACCGCGCGCAACGGGCGGGGCCTGACCTCCAGTCGCCGATTATACGCCGATCGCCCCGATCCGTGCCGTTGGATTGCCGGATCGGGGGCCCGTCCGGGGGTTAATAGCCTTGCAACTTCGCGATCCGAATCGATATCATCGATTTATGCGTGTCCGCGTTGCGATCTTCGTGGCCGCTGCCACTTTGTCGGCCGCCGTGTCGTTCGCCGATGCCCGCAGTGACGCGAGACAGCAGGTCGCGTTCGGCATCAGCGTCGCGCAGCGCGGCCTCTGGCGCGAGGCCATCTATCGCTGGGAACGGGCCGTCGAAATCGACCCGACGTACGCCGCCGCGTTCAACGATCTGGCGATCGCCTACGAGAACGCCGGAGAGTTCGCAAAAGCGCGCGCCGCTTACGACAAGGCAATCGCCCTGGATCCGGACAATCTCCAGATTCGTCAGAACTATGAGTTGTTCAAGGAAATCAATGACCGGGCGAATCAGGGAAAAGACAAAGAGAGCCAGTAGTCTGGCGTTCGGCGCGCTGGCCGTCCTCCTGGCCGCGGTGGTGCTCGCCTGCGGACCCAGCTCCTACGAAATCGCCATCGAGACGCCCGTTCAGCCAAAGCTGGACGTCTCGCCGTTTCAGCGCGTCCTGATCGCCGGGTTCGTGGCAGGCGGCCAAGAGGACGTCGACGCCAACCTCGAAACCGTGCGGCTGCTGCGCAGCCAGCTCCGCACGAAATCGTCTCTCAAGGTGATCGATGCGGACGTGATGCCGCTCATCGAGATCGCCCAGGATCAGAATAAGACGTCCGGCGAGGAGCCGTCCGCCGCGGTCCGCGATGCGGCCGACGCAAAGAACGCCACGCCGGACCGCGCCGCCGATGCCACGACGCTCCCCAAGACGATCAAAGAGGAGAAGGACCTCGCGCCGTACGAGCGGCTCTTCGCCAACACCGCCTATTGGAAGAAGATCGGCGAGGAATACCAGAGCCCGCTCATCGTCACGGGCACCGTGCTGTTCGCGGCGAAGTCAGCCGGCGGGGTCGTGCAGCGAGACCGCGAGGTGTTCGACAGCGTCGGCCGGCGGAGCGTAGAGCAAACGCGCGCGTATATGGAGCGGAAGGGGTTTCAGCTCGACCTGAAGTTCATCTTTATTGACGGCCGGAACGGCACGACGCTGTACTCTGAGAAGTACGGGGAAGGGATCTTCTACGGTTCCGATCAGAACACGCCGCCGTTGTCTTCCTATTTCGAGCTGATGGACCGGCTGGTGCCGAATTTCCTGAGTGCGCTCAGCAACCAGAAGATCAAGGGCACGAGAATTCTCCTGAATTAGCTCCGGCGCGGTGTCCGACGCGAGGCGTGCCCCGACCGTCGTTCGCCTTTACACACCGGCGATTCAGGTTGTACACTTTCGACTTTGCACAGGTGGGAATCATGTACGCAATCATCCAGGCAAGCGGGCGTCAGGTGAAGGTCTCGCCCGGCGCGTTCGCCGTGCTCGACGGTACAGCCGGCGAGCCGGGGGCCGAGCTGACACTCAAACAGGTGTTGCTCGTCGAGAAAGACGGCGGCGAGGTCCTCGCCGGCGCGCCGTTTGTCGCGAGCGCCAGCGTCGTTGCCATCGTTGAGGGCGAGACACGCGGTCCCAAGCTCCGCGTCTTCAAGAAGAAACGACGCAAGGGAATGCGGCGCACCAAAGGCCACCGCGCCATGTATACGCGCGTGCGGATTAAAGAGATTCTGGTTTAGCTATGGCTCACAAAAAAGGTCAGGGCAGTTCCCGCAACGGACGCGACTCCAACTCCCAGCGGCTCGGCGTCAAGGCGCACGACGGCAACGTCGTTACCGGCGGCACGATCATCGTCCGCCAGCGCGGCCGGCGGTTCCGTCCGGGATTGAACGCCGGACGCGGGAAAGACGACACGATCTTCGCCAAGGTCGACGGGCGCGTGAGGTTCGAGGATCACGGCGCGCATGGGCGGATCATCAGCATCCTGCCCCTGGAGTGACGTGACCGACCGGCATTAATGTTCGTCGACGAGGTCGACATTCACGTCTCGGCTGGCAGCGGTGGAAACGGTTGCCTGGCGTTCCGCCGCGAAAAGCGCGTCCCGCGCGGCGGGCCGAGCGGCGGCGACGGCGGCCACGGCGGATCCATCGTCATCGTCGCCAGCCCGCATACCAACACGCTCATCAGTTATCGATTTCACCCGCTGTTCGACGCCGAGCGCGGCCAGCACGGTCAAGGATCGAACCGCACCGGCCACAACGGCGCCGATCTCGAGCTGGCCGTGCCCATCGGCACACTCGTCCACGAGAAGACCGGCGATCCGGACAAGCCCTACCGTCTGCTGGCGGATCTGGCCGAGGCCGGCAGCCGCGTGATCGTGGCCCGCGGCGGTCATGGCGGCCGAGGGAATGCCCGGTTCGCGTCATCGACCAATCGGGCGCCACGACGCGTCGAGCCGGGTGGAGAGGGTGAAGAGAAGGATCTCAAGCTCGAGCTGAAGCTGCTGGCCGACGTGGGACTGGTCGGCTTCCCCAACGCCGGCAAGTCGACGCTCATCGCGCGCATCTCCGCGGCTCGTCCCAAGATCGCGGACTATCCCTTTACCACGTTGACGCCCAATCTCGGTGTGGTGGGTCTGAGCAGCGATCGGAGCTTCGTGGTCGCCGACGTGCCGGGGTTGATCGAGGGCGCGCACCGCGGCCTGGGCCTGGGCCACCGGTTCCTGCGCCACCTCGAACGCACCAAGGTACTCGTGCATCTGGTCGACGTGGCGGCCGACACCAGTCGCGATCCGGTCCGCGATCTCGACACGGTACGCCGCGAGCTGGAGCTGTTCGACAAAACGCTGGCCGCAAAACCGCAGCTCGTGGTGGCCAACAAGATCGACGCCGTCGACCCGACCGACGGTGAAGCGCGGATCAAGGGGCTGGAGCAGCGGGCGTCCGAGCTCGGGCTCGCGTTCTTCCGGATCTCCGGTGTGACCGGTGCCGGTGTGCCGGAGCTGCTCGAAGCCATCTGGCGGCATCTCTCGGCCCATCGAGAGGCCGCATGAACATCAGGCGCGTCGGCATTCTGGGCGGCACCTTCGATCCGATCCACCAGGGACATCTTGATGCGGGTACGGTCGCGCAGACCGCGCTCGGGCTGACGGAGATCTTCGTGGTGGCGGCAAGTGCTCCTCCTCATAGAACGGCCGTGGCGTCGATCTACCAACGCTTCGCGATGGTCGCGCTGGCCGTGGCCGGTCGCGAGGGATGGCGCGCGTCGGATCTCGAGTTGGAGAGCGGCTCGCCGTCGTACACCACCGACACGCTGCAGCGCTTTCACGCGCTGGGATACACAGCCCAGGAGCTGTTCTTCGTGATCGGCGCCGACGCGTTCGCAGACATTGAAAGCTGGAAGGACTACCCCGCGATTCTCGATCGCGCCCATTTCGCCGTCGTGTCGCGCGCGCGGTGCAACGTGCACGCCCTGGCCGACCGGCTGCCGCGGCTCGCCCATCGGATGGCGCCGCCTGAACGCGCCGACTCGGTCAATGGGCCGATGATATTTCTGATCGACGCGCACACGGCTGATGTGTCATCGACTGCAATCCGGCGCCGACGCGCCGCTGGCGAATCGATCGCCGGCATGGTGCCGCCAATCGTGGAGCAACACATTGAGCGGAACGGACTTTACACATTGACGGAGACTCCCCAGCGTCCACAAAAACACGAGGCCGGCGCCGGCGGCAGGCAGGTTGCATGACAAAGCGCGAGAAGAGCCGAGGGCCGATTCCCCTTCCGCAACAGATCGAGCGCGTCGTTCGCGCCGCCGAGGACAAGCAAGCTGCCGACTTGGTCGTGCTCGACCTGCGGGAAGCCGCCGGCTTCACCGACTTCTTCGTCATCGCCTCAGGCGGCAACGCCCGGCACGTCCGGGCCATCGCCGACGGGGTCATCGAGGCGCTTGTCGCGGCCGGCGCGCGGCCGGCGCACGTCGAAGGGTACGACCGATCGGAATGGGTGCTCCTCGATTACTTCGATTTCGTCGTACATGTCTTCGCGCCGGAGACACGCCTGTTTTACGGGCTCGAACGTCTGTGGGGCAGCGCCGAGCGCGTCGAGTTTCCCGCGCCCTCGGCGCCACACCAGCGCCTGAGGCCCGCGGGGGGCGACAGGCTCGCTCCGTCTTGAGGGTGTCGAAAGGCGCAGGGATGACCGGCGCGCCGAAATTCATCGCCGCCAGCCGAGTGATGCGCGACTTGGTCGAACAAGTCCGCCGGTTTGCTGCCGCCGACGCGAACGTCCTCATCGCCGGCGAAACCGGTTCGGGAAAGAACGCGATTGCCCGCGAGATTCACGCGCGTGGGCCGCGGGCCACACTGCCTTTTGTCACTGTCGATTGTGCGGCGGTCGCCGCATCGCTCATCGACTCGGAGCTCTTCGGCCACGAGCGCGGCGCGTACACCGATGCGATTGCAGCGCGGCCAGGACGGTTCGAGCTGGCCGGCGGCGGCACGGTATACCTGGACGCCGTCACCGAGTTGGCGCTCGAAGGCCAGGGCAAACTCCTCCGGATCGTCGAGGAGAAACGGGTCGAACGTCTCGGTTCGCACACCTCGGTCGCCGTCGATGCGCGGATCGTCTCGTCGGTCGACGCAGACATCGAAGAGGCGGTACGAGCGGGACGATTCCGACACGACCTGTACCATCGGCTGCGGGTGCTGCCGCTGTTCGTCCCGCCGTTGCGCGACCGGCGCGACGACATCCTGCCGCTCGCCAGGCACTTTCTGAAACAGGCGGCAGCTGCCGCACGGCGCCCACCGCCCGCCTTTTCGCGGGATGCCGTCTCGGCGCTCGCAGACTACAGCTGGCCCGGTAATGTCCGCGAGCTGCGCCACGCGGTCGAGCGCGCGTTCGCGGGGCCAGAAGGCCCCTCGATCACGCTGGATCACCTGCCACCGGAGATCCTGGAGCCGCCGGCCGTTCGAGCCGACGTCGGTTCCGCGCGGCAGCCCACGCTCGAGGAGATCGAGCGGCGCTACATCGCCGCGACGCTCCAGCACGCCCGAGGCAACCAGACCGAGGCGGCGCGTGTGCTCGGCATCAGCCGAAAGGCACTGTGGGAGAAGCGCAAGCGCTACGGGCTCGACTGAAGTCGACTCTCCAGTCGGCAGTCAGCGGTCGGCAGTCGGCAGTGGACGGACTTCTTGCCGTCCTTTTGGCGCCGGTGTGTGCTGCATGCGGGGCGATCCTCGACAGGCCGACACGCGGACCGGTGTGTGCCGGGTGTTGGGCCTCCATTCTGCCTCTCACGCCGCCCCTGTGCGACCGCTGCGGCGATGTGCTCCCCACATGGCGATCGACGAGCGTCTGGGCCGCGCAGTGCCCCCGCTGCCGCCGGACGCGGCGCCAGGTCGACCGGGCGCGCGCGATTGGCGCGTACGACGGCGCGCTGCGGGCGGTCATCCATGCGTTGAAGTATGAAGGCCGCCGTTCGCTCGCGCGGCCACTGGCCGCGTTGATGCGCGCGCGTGGCGCGGATGTGCTCGAAGGCTCCGACTGGCTCGTCCCTGTGCCGCTGCATCGGTCACGGCGCCGGGAGCGCGGCTTCAATCAGGCGGCGGACCTGGCCCGCCATCTCGGCCCTCCGGTTCGGGAAGCGCTCCGACGCGTCCGGCCGACCCGGACTCAGACTGAACTGCCCCAGGCGCAGCGCCACCACAACGTGCGGGACGCCTTCGCCTTGGCTGTCGCAGCAGGCGAACTGGCCGGGACCGCCATCGTGCTCGTCGACGACGTCAGCACGACCGGTGCCACGCTCGATGCCTGCGCTCGTGTGTTGAAAGAGGCGGGGGTCCGCGAGGTGCGGGCCCTTACCGCAGCGCGAGTCGTGACAGAACCGCGCTGAACACGGCCTCGGCGATGGCGTCCTTGCCGAGCTCGCCATCAAACACCGCCCAGCCGCCCTCCAAGGCCTGCCGCCCGTAACTCTCGCGGACTCGGCGCTGGAGAGCCAGGTCGCGCTCGTACCGATCCCGATCGACCGACTTGCGCAGGACGGCCGTCTCTGGCTGGATGTCGAGAAGCACCGTGAGCGACGCGGGTGGCAGAAATCGCTGAAGCTCGGCGAGCCAGGCGCCGTCGAGTCCCTGTGACTCGCCGTAGGCAACACTCGATGCCATGTAGCGATCGCAGACGAGCAGCAGCCCGCCGTCCAGCCACCGCAGCAGATCGGGCTTTCGCTCGTAGCGGTTGGCAATGTAGAGCAGCTGCATGACGTCGGGTCCGTACTCGCGTTCGCCCTGCAGCGCGCGCGCGATTTCCTCGCCGATCGACGTCCCATAATCGGGAAACGAGACAAGTCGGGCCTTGTGTCCCTCCTGTTTCAGCCGGTCGCGCAGACGTTCGGCCTGGGTCTGTTTGCCGCTCTGATCGAGGCCTTCGAAGGCAATGAGATGGCCGGGCATGATCGTTAGTCGTTCGTCTCGAGAACCAGCATGTCCTCGATCGTCTGCCTTCGGCGAATCACCCGCCAGCGGCTTCTATCGATCAGGACCTCCGGCGGCAGCGGACGGCGATTGTAGTTCGAGGCCATCGCCGACCCGTACGCGCCGGCATCACGAATGGCGACGAGGTCGCCCACCTCGAGCCGAGGCAACTCGCGGTCCCGCCCGACAACATCGCTGCTCTCGCAGACCGGTCCGACGATTTCGTACCGGCAGATGGCCGCCTCGCGCAGCCTGACGGGCTCGATGCGGTGAAAAGCTCCGTAGAGCGCCGGGCGCATCAGCTCGGTCATGCCGGCGTCGATGACCGCGAAATCACTGTCGCCGTCTCGAGCCTTGACGTCGATCACCCTCGCCACCAGCGCGCCGGCCGGGCCGGCGATGGAGCGGCCCGGTTCGATGACGATGGGGAGCCCCGTTGACCGGATACCGTCGACGAGCGCCCTCGCGTACTCCTCGGGTGACGGCACGCCCTGGCCGTCGTAGGAGATGCCAAGTCCTCCGCCAAGGTCCACGTACTCGAGCGAGACGCCTTGTCGGCGCAGCGCCTCGGCCATCTCCGCCACGATCGCAGCAGCGCGCCGGATGGGCTCGATGGTCGTGATTTGCGACCCCACGTGCACGTGAACGGCGACGAGCTTCAGGCTCGTGCGCGCGGACAGCGAGACCAGCAGCGACTCAGCTTCGTCGAACGGGATGCCGAACTTGTTGACCTTCAACCCTGTCGAGATGTGCGGATGACTCCTGGCGTCGATGTCCGGATTGATTCGCACGGCCACGCGTGTCACCGCTCCGAACCGCTGTGCCACAGCTTCGACGCGGGCGAGCTCTCCCGCCGACTCGACGTTGATCGCCTTGAGGCCCAGGGGCACGGCACAGGCGAGCTCTGCCGGCGACTTTCCCACACCTGTGAAGACGATGTCGGCGGCCGAAAACCCAGCCTTCCGCGCGAGCTCGATCTCCCAGATGGAGTTCGCGTCCGCGGCGCTTCCCTCTTCACGAAGCAGGCGTGCCAGGGCCAGCGTGGAATTGGCTTTGAGTGCGTAGTGGAGACGATGCGGGTAATCGCCGAAGGCCCGATCGAACGCCCGATACCGATCGCGCAGCAGGTCGGCGCTGTACACATAGAGCGGCGTCCCTTCGGCGTCGGCGATGGCCGACAGCGGAACGCCGTCGCAGCACAGTTCATTCGAGACGCGCGAGAAGCCGGGCACGACGATCTGTAGCGTATACTAACTCACCGCGAGCACACGAATGTCTGCCGACCTGCCGGCTCCGTCATCCGACGCGACCGAAGCGCTCATCGAGCGGTGCCTGCGCGGCGACGATCTCGCCTGGCAGACGATCGTCGGACGGTACTGGCGGAAAGTGTTCAACGTCGCGTACAAGTTCGTCGGGCGGCACGAGGAGGCCGAAGACCTCACGCAAGATGTCTTTCTCAAGGTCTTCAAGTCACTCGAGACGTTCGACCGGCGCGCGAACTTCCAGACGTGGCTCGTCAGCGTCAGCCGGAATCTCTGCATCGATCACTACCGCAGCACGCGCAAGGAGCGCGAAGCGATCAATCGCGACATCGATGCGAGCGAACTGACGCCGGCCTCGCGAGAGGCCAGTCCGTTCGCCGCGCTCGAGCAGCGCGACCGTGTCACGCTGCTCCATCAGGCGCTCACCGGCGTGCCAGACGTCCTGCGAACGGCGGTGCTTATGCGCGACATCCAGCAGTTGTCGTATCAAGAGATAGCCACGCGACTGCGACTGCCTGAGGGCACGGTGAAGTCGCGCATCAATCGAGGACGCGCCGAACTCGCCCGGCAGATCAAGAAGGTGCGCGGCGACGATTTCAGTCCAACCGGCGCTGGACCGCATCGCTCCGGCCGGCGGCGCCAACGAATGGGAGCCTATCGATGAACGTGACAACCGAACAGACCGGCGGCGTGTCCATCGTCCGTGTCGGCGAAACGCGGCTGACTTACCCCATGCTGGGCGATTTCGCGGCGGCCGTGAACGGCCTCATCTCGTCCGGCAAGCGCGAGGTCCTGATCGACCTCGCGCCGGTCACGTATATGGACAGCGCCACGATCGGATGCCTGATGGATCTGTACCGCCAGGCCAGCGCCGCCGGGGGCCACCTCAAGCTATCCGGCGTGCAGAAACGCGTCGAAACGATGCTGACGATGACCGGCGCGCAGAATTTCATCGAGATTCACGCGGATGAACCGAGCGCCGTCAAAAGCTTCGGGGCCTAGTATGCACACCATCAAAACCACGACCGGCGCCGCCATCACCCTCGACGGCGATCTGCTCGCCATCATGGAGGCGCTCTACCACGAGGTGACCGCCAGGCGCGCCCTCGACCGATCGTTCGAGGACATGGTGCGGGAGATCCAGCACCTGATCGATCAGATGGATGAAAGCGAGCGCCGCGCGTACCTTGCCGAGAGCCTCTTTCTCAATACGGTGAAGTACGAGAACGACAAGCTCGAGGCGTATATGAAGAAACTGACAACAAAGCGGTAATGACCTGAAACAGACGCCGGCGCCAGGAGGTATAGATTCCCAGGGCTGTCTGCCAACCCATGCGCGGCCCGGCGAGTCTAATCTGACGGACCGGGGCTGGTCCAGGGAGGCCCTCAAGTGAAACTCCGCACGCGTCTGATCGTGGTCTTCACGCTCCTCTCGGTGGCGCCGCTCGGCGCCATCACCTTCTATTCGTACACGAGCAATGTCAGAGCCCTGCGTGAGGCGGCGGCGCACGAAGCCGACCTTCTGGCTGCCGAGCTCGGGCAGCGCATGGGCCTGGTGACCGAGAGGCTCAGCGAGAGGGTCGTACACCTGCTCGACCTGCAGCCGCCCTCGGCCCCGGCCGCGCCCAGCAGCAAGACGGCGCGGCCCGCCGCGACGGTCGCGCGCGTCGAAACCGTCAAGCCCGCCGGCGTGATGGCCGATTCAGGCCTCCTGAACGATGAGGTCGCCGACGCGCTGGGCGAGGCGGCCATCCTGCTGAACAACGTCGAACTGCCCGACCGGCGAGTGGGCCGCGGGCGAGATGGCCGACCGGGCGAACCGCCCCGGGGGCGCCGAGGTGATCGCGGCGCAGGTCCCTTTCCGCCTCCCACACCCTTTCCGCCGTCTCCCGCGCGGCCTGCCGACGCGCCGCGGCCTCCCGCTCAGGCGGGTCCGGCCGGCGAGGCGTCACGCGCTGCCGCTGCCGATCGCGTCACGCTCGATCTGGAGCCTATCCGGCGCGCGCTCTACCAGCGCATTGTGTCCGTGGAGCAGGCCGACAGCCTGACGCCCGACGACCGGCGGCGCATCGCGGCCGAAATCAATCAGCACATGCTCGGCATCGTCGAGGGCATCAAGCTCAGCGCAGGCGAGCTCAACCGGAGAGCGGCTGAGTCGCGGCGCAAGGCTGAAGCGGATGCTGCGGCAGCGACGGCCAAGACGGCCCAGCCAGCCGACGCGGCCGCACCGATCAAGGAAGAGACGATCGTCAGGAAATCAGCCTTTTCAGGCAGCCGCCTGGACGTCACGAGTGAGCGCAACGGCCAGGTCAGCATCATCAAGGCCGAGCTCAATCTGTCGAACGTCCTGATGACCGTCTTTTCAACGATGGGACGCGAGAAGGGCGAGGTGCCGTTTGCCATCGATAAGGACGGCCGCGTCTACACGCCGACCGACGAAGACGGCCAGAAGATCGCCGCGCTCGGGCCCATCGCGCAGGCCAACGC
>JBAUGX010000043.1:0-3548 GCA_049679965.1 Vicinamibacterales bacterium | reverse complement strand
CGATTGAAATCGTTGCCACCACTCGAGCCTCGCCGACCGCGCAGATCAGCGATTCCTTAGGATTCTCGCGATATCGACATCGGCGCTGGCCGCGGAGTGGGAGTTGCACTCCGGCTCGTCCATGCGTCGCCTTCGCCACACGTTCATAGTCACCACCTCAGGCTTCTCGCTTATCGAAGTGCTGGTCGCCACGTCGGTGTTCGTCATCGGCGTCGTGGGTCTGGCGCCACTGTTCCTGTTCGCCTCGCGCGCGACCTCCGGAGCGCGGACGACGAGCTATGCAGCCGTCCTCGCGCGGGACAAGATGGAAGATCTTCAGAGCAATCCGTCACCGGGCGGCACCCTGTCAGCGAATACTGACGGCTACTGCGACTTTCTCGACGCCAACGGTCGGTCTCTCGGAGGCGGCACGACGCCTCTCCCCAACACGGCATTCGTTCGGCGCTGGTCGATCGAGCCCATTCCGACCAGCCCGAACACGGTCGTCATGCAGGTGCTCGTCATGCCTGTTCTCCATGGAACAACCGAGCGCCCGCCTGGCGCCACGCGGGCGCCAAACGAAGCGCGCATCCTCAATGCAAAAACGCGGAGGGGTCTATGAAGAATGGCTTCTCCCTCGTCGAGTTGCTGATGGCGACCGCCCTCACGATCGCCGTCACCGCTGGTGTCGTGAGCCTGGTCGCTCCGGCACGGGCCGCCTTCTCGGCCCAGCCAGAAGTCGCCAGCGTCCAGCAACGCTTGCGCGCGACGGCGGAAACCGTTTTTGACGACCTGGTGATGGCCGGCGCCGGCCGGCTCAACGCCTCGTTCGCGCCCGTGCTGCCGTTCCGCCGGGGGGCGGTCAACGACGCCGGCCCCGGTCAGTACAAGAGCGACACGATCACCGTGTACTACGCGGCCTCGACACCGGCCGAGACGAGGCTGGCGGCCGATCTGGCGCCGGGGAGTACCGCGATGGCGATCGACACGGACGCGAGCTGTCGATCGCGGATCGTTCCATGCGGCTTCACCGTCGGGACCGATGCGTTGGTCTTCGACGCGATTGGCAACTTCGAGAGAGTCACGGTAACCGCGGTGAGCGACAGTCCCGCCGTGCTCACGGTGAGCCGCCCTCTCTACGCGACGAGGATCTTCCCGGCCGGTTCGACGGTGGTCCAGGCCGTCGATCGGACGTACTTCCTGAAGCGCGACGCGACCGGCGCCGGCCAGT
This sequence comes from Vicinamibacterales bacterium, assembly GCA_049679965.1. GTDB lineage: Bacteria > Acidobacteriota > Vicinamibacteria > Vicinamibacterales > CAVVIG01 > 2-12-FULL-65-11. The sequence continues at coordinate 2,338 of JBAUGX010000043.1, read as the reverse complement.
TGATGTCGTACGACGGCTCGACCAACGCCGACCTGCCGGTCGTCGATCACGTTGTCGGTCTGACGTTCGAGTACTTCGGCGACCCGCGGCCGCCGGCGCTCCAGGCCACGATCAACCCGCCCGGGTTGCGGACGACGTACGGTCCGCTGCCGCCGGCGATCGACGTCGAGTCGGCGGCGTACCCCGCCGGTGAGAACTGCGTGTTCCGCGTCGACCTGGACAGCGGTCAGCAAGTGCCTCGGCTCCCGCTGCTAGGAGACGGGACGAGCGCGCTCGTGGAGCTCACCGCCGCGGATCTCACCGACGGGCCGTGGTGCCCGGACGCGGCCAGCCCCGGCCGCTGGGACGCCGATCTGCTCCGCATCCGCAAAATCGCCGTGACCGTCAGGGTCGAGGCGGCGATCGATCGCCTCCGGGGGGCCGCCGGCCTTCTGTTCGCGCGCGCCGGCACGGCCCGCGGCGCCGACTCCTGGGTGCCGGACCAGGAGATTCGATTCCAGGTGTCTCCGCGAAATCTGAACCGCGACCGGTGATGTCGCGATAGGAGGCTTGTCCATGAGGAACGTCTGCCGCGAGGATGGTGTCGCGCTTGTCGTCTCCTTGATGGCGCTCCTGCTGCTGACGGCATTCGGCGTGGTGCTCACGCTTGCCACGTCCCTCGAAACGATGATGGCGGGGAATGTTCGTGAGAGCCAGGAAGCGTTCTACGCGGCCGACGCCGGCGTCGAGGTCGCGATGGGCGGTCTCTCGGCGGCCGGCGACTGGAACGCCGTGCTCGACGGCTCGGTGCAGTCGTCGTTTATCGACGGCGTGCCAACCGGCGCCCGCACGCTGCCCGACGGATCGACGATCGATCTCGCGCAGGTGGCGAGCAGGGCCAATTGCCGGAGGGTCACGACTTGCTCGGCGGGCGAGATGGACATGGTCACGGCCGAACGCCCGTGGGGCGCGAATAATCCCAGATGGCAGCTTTATGCGTACGGGAACCTCCGCGACCTCGTTCCGTCCGGCGGCATCGACTCACCGTATTACGTCATCGTGATGGTGGCGGACGACCCGTCGGAACTGGACAACGATCCGATGAGGGACAGTGCCGATCTGAGCAATCCAGGTTCTGGTGTCCTGGCCCTCCGTGCGGAGGCCTTCGGGCCGCGCGGCACCCGCCAGACCATCACAGCCACCGTGGGCCGCGGCATCGTGGCCGGTGTCCGCGTTCTGTCCTGGCACCACGTGCGCGAGTAGCCTTGACCATGCCCAGGGCCTCACGTACCATCGATTTCGGTCCGATAAGAAACAAGACCGACGTGGAGTGGCCTATGCGCACAAAGATTGTGGCTCTGTGTTCCCTCGTGTTGCTCTCCGGCGGAGCGGTGGCGCCGCTGGCTGCACAGTCGCTAGCCGACGTGGCGCGCCAGGAGGAGGCCCGCCGCCGAGCCATCAGGGCGCCGGTGAGGATCATCACGAACACGGACCTCAAGCCCGTGCTGCCTCCTGAGTCGGCGCCGGCCCCCGCAACCGCGGCGCCAGACGCTGCTCCACCCTCCGGCGAGGCCGTCACCAGCGCGGACATCGCGAAACCGGCCGATGCCGCGGCCCCAGCCGGCGAGGTCAAGGATCAGGCGTACTGGTCGGGTCGCTTCAAGGGGCTGCAGACCCAGCTCGAGCGCGACCAGACGTTTGCGGACGCGTTGCAGGTGCAGATCAACTCCCTGACCGCGGACGTCTCCAACCGCAATTCCGCACAGACCACGGTCATCGAGAACAACCGCACCAAGGCGCTGGCCGAGCTCGATCGCCTCAAGAAGGCGATTGCGGACGACCAGAAAGCGATCACGGCTCTTCAAGAAGAAGCACGCCAGGCGGGCGTTCCGCCCGGCTGGGTGAGGTGAGCACCCGCGCCCGTCCTTCGGCCGACCCGCCGATCCTGCTCGTCGAGGACAAAGACTCGCTGCGGGCGATGCTCCGGCATGCGCTCGAAGGGCGGGGACACACCGTGGTCGAAGCGCGCGACCAGCCCGAAGCGGTCGCCGCGCTTACATCCGCGCGCCCGGCGGTCGTGTTGTCCGACCTGCGGCTGCCCGAGGGCGACGGGTTCGGCGTGCTCCGGGCCGCCAAGGATCTCGACCCCGAGCTGCCCGTGATCATGATGACGGCGTTTGCCGGCGTGCCCGACGCCGTCGCCGCCATCAAAGAAGGCGCGCTCGACTTTCTGGCCAAGCCGGTCGATCCCGATCATCTGCTGCTGATGGTCGAGCGAGCGCTGGCCGGGCGGCGTCTGGCCACCGAGAACATCATCCTCAAGGACGAGCTGGCGGCGCGGCGCGGCGCGCCGCTCATC
>JBAUGX010000042.1:0-23018 GCA_049679965.1 Vicinamibacterales bacterium | reverse complement strand
GCACCCAGTCGGGCCTGTCGGTGCCCGACTGGCCGACCACGTACGGCTGGAACATGTTCACGTTTCCTCCCTCGAAGTGGGTCGGGGGCATCTTCTACGAACACGGCCATCGGCTCATCGCCAGCACGGTTGGTCTGCTGACCATCGTGCTGGCGTTGTGGCTGTCGCGCTCGGACGCGCGGCGCTGGATGCGGCGGCTCGGCTGGACAGCGCTCGTCGCGGTGGTCACGCAGGGCCTGCTCGGCGGCCTGACGGTCCTCTTCTTCCTGCCGGCTGCGATCTCGACGGCGCACGCCGGCCTTGCCGAAATCTTCTTCTGCCTCACGATTGCGATCGCGCTGTTCACCTCGCGCGGCTGGCTGGCGGGGTACGGGCGCGACGCGTCTGAGTCCGCCGGAGGCGTCGACGACCGCGCGCTACGAGGCGTGGCGACCGCGACCACCGCACTCGTTTACTCGCAGATTCTCATCGGGGCCACGATGCGGCATACGGGCGCCGGACTCGCGATTCCGGACTTCCCGCTGATGTTTGGCCGCCTCGTGCCGGATCACTGGGACAGGATGATCGCGATCCACTTCGCCCATCGCGCGGGCGCGCTCGTGGTCGCGCTCGCGGTGGTCGCCACCTCCGCCCATGTGTGGTACCACCACCGGCGCCGGCCCGAGCTGGCGGGCCCAGCGCTGCTGGTCCCGGCGCTCGTCATCGCTCAAATCACGCTCGGCGCCCTCACGGTTCTGAGCCAGCGCAATGTGTGGATCAACAGCGCACACGTGGTGTGCGGCGCGCTGGTGCTGACCAGTTCGCTGGTGCTGACGCTCAGGAGCTGGCGCGTGAAGTTCAGCGACGAAGATATCGACAAGGTCCGCCTGAAGCCGGACCCCACGTACGATGATGTCAGCGTCAGTGCCGGTGCCGGTGCCGTACGTGGGGTCCGGCTTCAGGCGGACCTTGTTCAGCCGGACCGAAGTACTCGCTCATGAAGCACGCACGGGCTGGCGCGGCATCGGTTCCCCTCCCGGTCGCCGGCCGCCCGACGATCCTCGGCGACTACGTCACGCTCACCAAGCTGCGGCTGAACGGGCTTGTCGTGGCCACGAGCGCCGCCGGCTACTATCTCGGCGCGAGCGGTCCACCCGAACTGCTCTCGATGGCGCTCGTCGCGTTGGGCACAGCGTTGGTCGCGTGCGGCGCGGCAGTCCTCAATCAGGTCTACGAGCGCGACACCGATGCGATGATGAGCCGCACCCGCATGCGACCGCTGCCCGACGGCCGCGTCGCGCCCGGCGACGCCCGGGCATTCGGCATCGCGTTGTCGGCCGTCGGCCTCGCGATGCTCGCCGCCCGCGCTCCCCTCGTCACGGCGGGGCTGGCGCTGGCGACGCTTGTCACCTATCTGTTCGTCTACACGCCGATGAAACGCCGCACGCCGCAGGCGACGCTCGTTGGCGCCGTGCCGGGTGCGCTGCCGCCCCTCATCGGGTGGACCGCGAGCCACGGCGGCATCTCCACGGGCGGTCTGGCGCTCTTTGCCATCGTGTTCCTCTGGCAGATTCCTCATTTCATGGCGATCGCCTGGTTGTACCGCGACGACTACCTCAAGGCGGGCTTCCCGATGTTGTCCGTGATCGATCCCAGCGGCCGGCGCGTCGGGCGGCAGGCCCTCGGATACGCGGTCGCGCTCCTCGTCGCGAGCGCGGTGCCGACCCTCGTCGGGGTGGGCGGCGTCATGTACTTGGTCTTCACGCTCGCGCTCGGCCTGGCGCTCGTCGTGCTCGCCGCGCGGTTTGCCAGGGCACCCTCCGATCGATCGGCCCGTGCTCTGTTTCTGGGCTCGATCGTTTATCTGCCGCTCAGTTGGATCGCGCTCGTCGCGGACCGGATGTGACCGTCCACGACCTGCCGGCCGTCAACGCGAGTCTCAACGCGCTGTCCGGCGCGCTGCTGCTCATCGGCTACGCGCTCATTCGTGCGCGGCGCATCCGGCAGCATCGCGGGTGCATGATCGCGGCGTTCGTCGCTTCGTCGCTCTTTCTCGTCTGTTATGTCGTCTACCATGCCCAGGTCGGGTCGGTGCGCTTCACGCGCACCGGATTCGTGCGGCCCCTGTACTACGCCATTCTCATCACACACGTCACGCTCGCCGCGGCCGTGCCGCCGCTGGCGATTCTCACCTTGTCGCGGGGACTGAAGGCGCGCTATCCCCAGCACGTCCGTATCGCCCGCTGGACGCTGCCCATTTGGCTTTACGTCTCAGTGACGGGGGTGCTGGTGTACGTCCTGCTCTATCAGCCAACCTGGCTCCTGTAGGGATATACTGAACGCCTTGCGGGGGAATGCGCGCGGCGGTCGCGCTGGAGTGGAGCATGCGTCACCGACTTCAGATGTCCCGGGGTCTTCTGGCGTTCCTGCTAGTGCTCGCCGTGTCCGCTCCTATCTCCGCGCAGGGCCGGGTGGGTGGTATCGTCAAGAGCGACACGGGACAGCCGATCAAGGGCGCGACGATTCTGGCGCGTGCAGGTAATCCCGAAGTCCAGCAGCCGGACAGTTTCACGAGCACGACCGACGAGAAAGGCCGCTTCGCGATGGTCGGGCTGCCGCGTGGCGAGTGGACGTTTTACGTGCGGGCGCCCGGCTTCGTCCCCGCCGATGGCGGCACGGTCAACATCCGGGCGATCGCGCCCAACCCGCCGTTTACCTTCACGCTGACCAAGGCGAGCACTGCGCCGAGCGCGCTCGGGTCGCTCCCAGCCAAGGACTTGCAGACGCAGTTGTCGACTGCCGAAGGGCTCTACAACAGCCAACGATGGGACGAGGCGATTGCCGCCTATCGCGCCATCCTGGTCAAAGCGCCCGCGCTCAACTCCATCAATCTGCAGATCGCCGCGGCCTACCGAGGCAAGAAGGAATTCGACGGCGCCATCGGCGTGTACAACGACCTTCTGAAGGCCGAGCCGAACAACGACAGGGCGAAGCTCGGCATCGCGATGGCCAATCTCGAGAAGGGCGATCTCGACGCGGCTGAACGGACGCTCGAAGTCGCCGCAGAAACGGCCGGCGCCACGCGCGAGGTGTTCTACGGCCTCGGCGACGTGAAGCTCGCCAAGTCGAAGACCGACGAAGCCGTCCGGGCGTACACGCGGGCGAGCGACGCCGATCCCACATGGGGCAAGCCCATCTTTGCGCTGGGCCAGATCGCGATGAGCAAGGACGACAAGGCCGGCGCGACGAAGTATTTCGAGAAGGTTGTGGCCGTCGACCCGATGTCGCCCGAAGCCGCCCAGGCCAAGGCGGCCATCGAACAGCTGAAGAGACAGTAGACGCCGGGCATTTGATACGAACGTGTCCCGTCGCCCCTTTCGCTACACCCTGATCCTCGCCAGCGTCGGCCTCGGGACCGCGCTCGCCGCCGTCGGCGGCTGGCGCTATGCACGCGCTTCCGCGCCGCTCAACGGTCCAGTCATCCTCATCTCGGTCGACTCGCTTCGTCCCGATCATCTGCCCGCGTACGGCTATCGGAAGGTCAAGACGCCCGCCATCGACGAGCTGGCTGGTAGCGGCGTCGTCTTCGATCGCGCCTTCGCGCACGCACCGCAGACGCTCCCCAGCCACGTCGCGCTCCTCTCGGGGCGGCTGCCCTTCGAGACGGGGGTTCGCGACGACGTAGGGGTGGCCGTCAAGCCGGGCGAACGGCTCCTGGCGCGGATGCTCCGCGATCGCGGCTACGCGACGGGCGGTGTCGTGTCCTCGTCCCTGCTCAGGCAGGCAACGGGAATCGACCAGGGCTTCGACTTTTTCGACGCCGAGATCCCGATCGATCCATCGGCCCCGACCGCGGATCCGCGGCAGCGCGACGGCGCGCGCTCAGAAGAGATTGCCGAGCACTGGCTCGAGACGGTGCAGGATGCTCGATCGTTTCTGCTGCTGCACCTCAACGAGCCCCACAAGCCGTACACGCCGCCAGACCGCTTCTCGCAGTACTCCCCCTACGACGGTGAGATTGCCTACGCCGACGAAATCATCGGTCGGCTGATCCATTACCTCAAGGCGCATCAGCTCTACGATCGCTCCACGATCGTCCTGCTGGCGGATCACGGCGAGGGCCTGGGCGATCATGGCGAGCAGGAACACGGGCTGTTCCTGTACGACGAAACAATGCGCGTACCGCTCATCATCAAACAAGAGGGCAACGCCCGCGCCGGGACGCGGGTGTCGGATGTGGCGCAGCTTGTCGATGTCGTACCCACAATCCTGGACCTCGTCAAGGCGCCGACGCCCGGCAATCTCCGGGGGCGCTCGCTCAAGCCGCTCCTCGATGGGGGCGCCCGGCGTGCGGAGCCGGCGGTCTACTCGGAGGCCATGTACGGGCGCCTGCACTTTGGCTGGAGCGAGCTGACGTCGGTCACCGATGGCCGCCACCGGTACATCAAGGCGCCCCGCGAAGAGCTGTACGACCTCGTGCTCGATCCGAAAGAGCGCGAGAACCTCATGATTCCAGGTCCCCGCGAGGACCGCGCGAACCCTGCGAACCCCGTGAACCTTGGGAACCCTGGGAACCTCGTGGATGCGCTCGACCGTTTGACGGCCGACACGACCCTCGGCGAGCCAGGACCAGCAGATGCGACCCCGCCCGCGGATCCGAAGGACAGACATCAGACTCTCGAAACCTATCGGAGGGCAGTCGAGCTCGCGAACGCGGCGGAATGGCCACAGGCGATCATGCTCTTGCAGCAAATCGTGCGCGACCATCAGGAGCTGACCGAGGTATGGAGCCAGCTCGCTCGGTCGGCATACCGAATCGAACGTTACGATGTTGCCCTTGGCGCGTACAGGCGCGTGGCAGAGTTGAGGCCCGCGGAGCCGGCCGGCTCCATGGGCGCGGCCGAAGCGCTCGTGAAGCTCAAGAAGCTCGAGGAGGCGCGCGTCGAGGCCGCGCGTGCGGCTGACATCGCCACCGATCGGGCCTCGCGTGTGGCGGCGCACGAGTTGCTCGTCCGGATTGCGCTCGCCCGGCACGACGCGGCGGCCGCACGCGCCGAAGCCGAGCTCGTGCGCGAGGGCGATCCCAGGGTGCCGATGCCGGCGTATGTGGACGGGCGGCTCCTGTACGACCGAGGCCGCTATGTCGATGCGCTGCCCCTCTTCGAGCAGGCGCTCGGGGAATTGAAAGCGTCGGGCGGCCCTCCGATGACGGACCTGCACTACTACACCGCCGCGACGCTCGATCGGCTCGCCCGCCAGCAGGAGTCGGAAGCGGAGTTCCTGGAGGAGCTGCGCCATTTCCCCGGGAATATTCAAGCGCGCGGTGGGCTCGCGGCGCTCTATCACGCCACCGGGCGCCCCGACGAAGCCGACAGGGTGCTCTCAGAAATGATCGGGACGCGGAAAGATCCGGAGTCTTACTCGCTCGCGGCCCGGCTCTGGCAATCGTTCGGCAAGATCCGGCAGGCGGCCGCCATCCGCGCAGAAGCGCGAAAAACGTTCTCGTCCGCTAACTGACGACGCGGAAGCCCACCACCTGGGTGACAGGATCGCCGTCACCGAGCGCCTTGATCTCCACGAGATAATCGCCCTGCGCAAGGCCGGCCGTCGGCACGTGGAACTGCTGAACGCCCGGCGACGCTGATGGAGCGGCCGGCAGTTCGGCGATGACCTGCCCGGCCCGAGCGACCAGATGCACGCTCAACAACGGCACCGAATTGCCGGGACCGTACGCCGCTACACGCACCAGCAGCCGGTCGGTTCTGGTGAACTCGCGCGCGGCGACCGGCGTTGCGTCCGGATTCGCCGCCATCTGCCGGTACTCCGGAAAGGTGCGTGCTCGCAGAACCTGCGGTGTGCCGAGCGCCACTTGCGCGGACTTCAGATCCGGGACGGCAATCTCACGCACCTCGGCGTCCATCATCCGAGACGAGGCACTCTCGATTGACAGGCGAAGCTGCAGCTTCCCAGGCACGGCTTCAAACGTCGTGCGCGCCGCGTTGCCGCCGGCCACGCCCGCCGTGCCGGCAGGCACCGCGCCCTCGAACAACGGCGCGCGGTCTGGTCCAAGAGCGGTGAGTGACACTCGTGACGGCGCATCGGCCGCGATCGCCGCGCGGCCAGGCGTTCTCGGCGCGGGCTCCCAGACGAATGTGATCTTCGTCTTGCCACCTTCTCCGCGCGACATGCCGATCCAGGTCCGAATGACGCGGCTGTCGACGGGGCTAATCGACGCGAGCGCCAATTCGACCGCCTTGCTCGGCGCCGCCGCCGGCGGCGCCGACATGCGCACGACGTCCTCCGCGGTGAGCGCCCAGTAGCCCTTCCGTGCTCGCACCTGCACGCCGGGCTTCTTCACACGAACGTTGATCTCGTGGAACTGTCCGTCAGATTGCGATTGGGTGGAGTTGTACCCAATCAGGTAATACGCGCTCGTGTCGCGGACGATCTGCCTCATAGCTGCCCCGAGATCGTTGCGGCTGATGATGGCGCGGCCGTCGGTCTGTTCCGCGAGGATCTGGAGCACCATCCGCGTCGACGAAAGGTTCTGCCCTCCTCTTTGCGCCCGAGTCGGGCGGTCTATGTTGATATCAGGCGCTGCCAGCGCCCTCGGATCCACCGGATATATGGCGACGTTGTTGCGATTGGCCGCATCCCATATCTCCTGCAGATCTGTCTGCATGGTCGCCATCCCTTCCGTCGTCAGCATGCGCTGAGCGAGGGGCGAAGGACCCGTGGCGGCCTGAAGGGGGTAGGAAAAGCCCTCGCTCACCAGAATCAGCGTCTTCCGGCCTTCCTTGAGCGACCCCATGCGCGCGATGAGCGCCTTGAGGGCGCCGAGCGAAACCTGCCTGCGGCTACCCGCGAGCGGCCCCGGTCGCAAGCGCCCCGGTACGTCACTCTGCGGGATAGCGCCGCCGCTCGGCGCTCCGAACGCTCGGACCGCCCGCGCGACGACGGCGCGATCGCGAGTCCATCGCACCGACGCTGCCAATTGCCGCGGATACATCACGCCGACCATGTCGGATGGGCCAAGCTCGGTTTCGACGAACGTCGCCAGCGCCGCGCCCACACGCCGGCTCGAGTCGCCTGTCAGGTGATAGTCGTCGAGGAAAATCGCGAAGAGCCTGACATCGTCTTGCGACGCCTCCAGTTCCGCGTCCAGATCGGTCCTGATGGCGCGTGGCGGGTTGTCTCGTGCCGCCGCGAGCCCGCCGTCGAGGGTCACGAGCTTGAAGGAGTTGATCGTCTGCGGCTTGCCGTCTTCGGCTACCTCGAAGTCGGCCTGACGGAGGTCCACCACCGGCTGGTTGGCCTTGTCGCTGACGATGACATCGACGCGGACGAAGTTGATGCCCGTCCGAAACGTGGGCGGCTGGTCGGTCTGCTGTGCGTGAGCCGGGTCACCCGAGCCGCCGAGCAAGATGCCCAGTGGTAGGCCTACCCCGATCCAGTCTCGAAGGGATCTCACTTCGGAGCAATCTTAGGCGCAATCGGGCGAGCGCGACCAGACTGCCGACTGCTGACTACATCCGCTGCGAGTCGATCTGCTTGAGGGTCTCGTCGATGAGCCTGGCGTTGTCTTCCTTCGACAGATTCCGCTTGATGAGCTTGGAAGCAATCGACAGCGACAACTCGACGGCCTCGCTCCGAATCTGCCCCAGCGCGCGCTGGGTTTCGAGCTGAATCTGGCGCTCGGCATTCCGGGTGACGGCTTCGGCGTCAGCCACCGCCTTCTGCTTCATCTCTTCCCGCAGCCGCCCGGCGTCTCGTCGGGCCTCGTCGATCATCGCAGCCGCTTCGTTGCGCGCCGCCAGCAGCTTGTCCGTATACTCCTTCAACCGCGCTTCAGCCTCGTCGCGATCCCGCTTGGCGTCCGCGAGCGACTTGTGGATGAATGCCTCGCGATCCTGGAGCAGCGTGAGGATCGGCCCCCAGGCGAACTTGCCCAACACGGCCACCACGATCAAGAAGATCGTGAGCGTCCAGACAGCGTTGCCGACATTGCCCGCAAAGGGGCTCAGGTTGCCTTCAGCCTCCTGGGCGTAGACCGGGAGCGCCGCAAGCACGACAACAACAAAGGTCATCAGTCGCTGAATCATGATTTCGCTTCTCTGCAACACCGTCGGGGCCGAGGACCCTCTGTCCTCAGCCCCGTCCAGGTCCCGAACTGTTCGGACTACTTGAGCACCGCCATCATGCCCACCACGACGGCAAAGAGGGTCGCGCCCTCGATCATCGCCGCGGTGATGATCATGGCTGTCGAAATCTGGCCCGCCGCCGCGGGCTGACGCGCCATCGATTCGACAGCCGACCCGCCGATGCGGCCGATGCCGGCCGCCCCACCCATGATCGCCAGGCCGGCGCCAATCGCGCCGCCGAGCCAGGCCGCGCCATTGCTCGTGAGGAAAGTGGCCGCCTGCTCGGCCTCCTGCGCCAGCGCCACCGCCGGCATGAACACCACTACGAAGCCAACCACCAGGAACCCCGGGGCCAGCCTGCTCCATCGCGTACCGTTCATCGTCCCATCCCTTTCGTTGTCCGCCGCGCGGGGATGCGGCAGTCTCGTGCGTCTCGCCATCGCCGTCACGCCTTATGGCCCGCGTCTGTCCCCGCCCCTCTTGCGGGCATGACGAGTAGAGTCGTGAACGCTCAGTGCGCCGCCTCATGGTGGTGGTCGTCGTGGTGCAGAACGACCGACATCCCGATGAAGAGCGTCGTCAAGAACGTGAAAATGAACGCCTGCAGGAAGGCCACGAACAGCTCGAGCATGTTGATGGCCACGCTGCCGAGGACAACCGGCACGGCAATGCCAAAACCAAGCGCAGCGCTCGTCGCGCCAGCCGACAGGATGAACGACAGCAGCACGGCCAACAGGATGTGACCTGCGATCATGTTGGCGAAAAGACGAACCGCCAGCGCGAACACCTTGGCAATGAGGCCGATGATCTCGACCGGCACGAGCAAGGGCGCCAGCCAGAGAGGGCCTGGACAGAAGTGCGCCAGATACGCGGTGCCGCCCAGGCGGAGGCCGTTCATCACCATCATGAACATGGTGGCGAGTGCCAGCGTCGCCGTCACCCAGATGTTGCCGGTGGCCGTGCCACCAAGGTGAGTCCCGAACAGTGCCGACACTGCGGGAATCGGCAGCAGGCCCAGCACATTCACCGTCAGCACGAAGAAGAAGACGCTCCAGATGTACTTGATGAAGCGATCGGTGTGCTGCTGCAGCGTGGGCTCGGCAACTTCCTTGCGCAGGTACTGGCAGATCGCTTCGATGACATTCGCTGAACCGGTGGACACGAGCGCGTCGACGCCGCGCGTACCACGGCGCCGCCGCACCATGATCGGCACGAAACACACGAGCAGTACGCCAGCCAGCAGCAGCATGGCGATCTGATCGGAAAACACGGTGACGACGCCGTCCGGGGTGAGCGGGCCGAGATGGGCCGGCCGCTCGATCAACGGATGCTGGACGATGTGTTCGAGAGGGCTTTCCGCGGCTGCGCCGGCCTCGTGCGTCGTATGTGCTGGTTCCTGCGTCTCTTGTTCAGCCGCCATCATCGCTCCCAACTTCTCCTAGGGCTCGATCGCCAATCGCACTTCGAGCGGGAGGAGCACCACGTAGCTCGTCGCCAGCCAGAACAGAAGCGGCGTTCGCGCCAGCTCTCCGCTCAGCGCCGCCGCCAGCCCCAGCGCGACGACAACGCCCAACCGCACGACCATCGCCAGAAACGCCGTCTGCATTCGCTCGGTCGGCATCTTCCCGCCCGCGGCAACCAGCAGCCAGCCCGCCATCAGAGCGGCCGTCAGGCTGATGAGGCACCCGACCAGCATCGCGGGAAGCGCGGCCTCCCCTCCCAGCCGCCTCGTCGGGAGAAACCCGATGCCCATCAGGGCCGTCACGACGAGCGCCGCCAAGCCCAGGAAACGAATGTAGCGGCCACGCGGCGACGGCCCGCTCACGCCATCACTCTCCGTCGCGAGCGCCATCAGAACCTTGATCGACCTCGGCGCCCGCGGCTTTGTCTTCCCGTTCCGCCTCTCGACTGGCCTGCAGCGCCTCTCTCACCAGGTTGTACAGGCCGCCGATAATCCCGAGAACCAGCCCGACGACGAGCCCCCAGGGCTCAGTGCCGTAGTATTTGTCAATCCAGTACCCGCCCAGGGCGAAGCCCGCCACGCCACCAGCCAGTTGCAGGCCGATTCCGGAGTGACGTACCCATCCAGGAAAGCGCCTGTCTGCAGACATGGCCAGCCCTTGACGGGCCCGAGGAACTCCCCAAAAACGGCTGAGTATAGCCTATTTGTGAAACGCTTCACCAGCGCCGATCACCGGAGCGCCGTCGGAATCCCCGCCGCGCCCATCGTTCGCGCCGAGGCCTCGGCCAGCTCGAACAGCAGCCGCGGGTAGATGCCGAGCACGATGGTCGCCACCACCGCAACGCCAAGCGCCACGGCGAGGGACGGACCGAGCACGGGCTCCGAACCCATGGTCTCCTTCTTCAGGTACATGAAGACCACGATACGGATGTAGTAGTAGAGCGAGACCGCGCTGTTGAGGACGCCAATCACCGCCAGCCAGTAGTACTGCGCATCGATGGCGGCGCTGAACAGCCAGAACTTGCCCATGAAGCCGGCCGTCGGCGGGATGCCGCCAAGCGACAGCATGAACAGCAGCATGGCAAACGCGGCAAACGGACTGCGCGCGTGAAGGCCGCTCAGGTCCTTGAGTTCGTCGCCGATGACGTCCCGGCGGCGCAGCAGCACGACGATGGCAAAGGCGCCGAGCTGCATGAACGTATACACGAACATATAGATGAGCATCGCCGACACGCCGCGCTCGGTGCCCGCGACGACGCCGATGAGCAGGTAGCCGGCGTGGGCGATTGACGAGTACGCCAGCATCCGCTTCACGTTGCTCTGCGTGAGGGCCGCGATGTTCCCCACCGTCATCGTCACGATCGCGAGCGCTTCGAAGAGCAGCCGCCAGTCCGCACTCATCGACGGCATCCCTTCGACGAAGAGCCGGAGCAGCATCGCAAACGACGCGGCCTTGGAGCCAACCGAGAGAAACGCCGTGACGGGCGTCGGCGCGCCTTCGTACACGTCGGGCGCCCACATATGGAACGGCACCGCCGCGATCTTGAAGCCCACACCCGCCGCGACCAGAATCACCGCGAGGACCAGCCGGGGATCGGTCTCCTGCCCCACGAACGCCGCGGCCATCACGCGGAGGTTGGTCGTGCCCGACAGCCCGTACATCAGCGACATGCCGTAGAGAAGGATCCCCAGGGAGAAGGCGCCGAGCAGGAAGTACTTCACCGCGGCTTCGTTCGACCGCTGGTTGGGTTTGATGAACCCGGCCAGAATATAGAACGACACCGCCATCGTCTCCAGGCCGACCAGGATGGTGACGAGATCGATGCCGCCGGCCATGATCATCATGCCGAGCGTGGCGCACAGAATGAGGAAGTAGTACTCGCCGGGCGGCGCGCCCTCTACCTCCAGATACTTCGTCGACATCAGCACTGTGATGGCTGCTGCAACCAGAAAGACAACCTTGAAGAACAAGGCGAACTGATCGACGGCGATAAGGCCGTTGGCCACTTCCACCCGCACACTGGCGAGCGGGACGAGCGAGGCCAGCGTGGCCCCGATCGCCAGGAGCGTCACCCACGCGAGCGCGTTGTGGTGTCGGCCGCGTAGCAACACGTCCGCGATGAGGACGAGCAGCGACCCGGCCGTGAGCACCAGCTCCGGGCGGATGTAATAGAAGTCGAGCGTCGAGAGTCCGGGCGGCATCAGCGTCTTTCAGGGACCTGCCCGGCCACGGCCGATGGGGCGATGCCGGTTGTAGAGGCAATCGGATTGCCGTTGGCGTCGCACGGCGTCGCCGCGAGGAAATTCCCGGCCGACAGTTGCGCCGTCGCGGCCGATGGTGTTCCGGGAGTGACAGGCACGGACCCGCACGCCGTCTGCCCTGCCGCCTGCGGATTCACGCGCGCGATGACGCTTGCGACCGACGACTGAAGCCGATCGAGAAACGGCTTGGGATAGAGGCCCATCCAGACCGCGAGAATGAGGAGCGGCACGAAGGTGGCGAACTCGCGATTGCTCAAATCGAGCAGGCGCTCGTTTTTCGGATTCTCCACCGCGCCGAACATGGTGCGCTGGTAGAGCATCAGCATGTACGCGGCGCCCAGCACGATGCCGCTCGCCGCGAACGCTGCCCATATCTTGTTGGCGACGAAGACTCCCTGAAGGATCAGGAACTCGCCGATGAAGCCGTTGAGCGCCGGCAGGCCGATCGACGACATCGTCATGATGAGGAAAATCGCCGCGTAGACCGGCATGACTTTCGAGAGGCCGCCGTACTCGGAGATCTCGCGCGTGTGCCGGCGTTCGTAGACCACGCCGACCAGAAGGAAGAGCGCGCCGGTCGAGATGCCATGATTGAGCTGCTGCACGATGCTGCCGGTGATGCCGACCGGGTTCAGCGCGAACATGCCGAGCATGACCATCGCCATGTGGCTGACCGAGGAATAGGCGACCAGCCGTTTCCAGTCCTTCTGCGCCATCGCCACGAGCGCGCCGTACACGATGCCGATAATCGACAGCACGACGATCATCGGCACGAAGGCCCTCGACGCGTCCGGCAGCATCGGGAGGCTGAACCGCAGGAACCCGTACGTGCCCATCTTCAGCAGAACGGCCGCCAGAATCACCGAGCCCGCCGTCGGCGCGTCGGTGTGCGCGTCGGGCAGCCACGTGTGGAACGGGAACATCGGCACCTTGATCGCAAAGCCGAGGAAGAAGGCCAGGAACACCCACCACTGCAGGCCGGCCGCGAAGCCGAACTGGCGGTAGAGCGTCACGTCGAACGTCCAGACGTTGGTGGCCGCGTGATAGGCGAAATACAGCGCCAGAATGCCCAGCAGCATGACGACGCTGCCCACGAGCGTGTAGAGGAAGAACTTGATCGCCGAGTAGAGCCGGTTCGCGCTGCCCCAGATGCCGATCAGGAAGTACATCGGCACGAGCATCACTTCCCAGAACAGGAAGAAGAGCAGGAAGTCCAGCGACATGAAGGCGCCGAGCATGCCCGTCTGCAGTACGAGCAGGAAGATGTAGTACTCCTTCACCCGCTCGGTGATCGCCGTCCACGACGAGAGTACAGCGATAGATCCCATCATCGTCGTCAACAGAATCAGCAGCACGCTCAGGCCGTCGACACCGAGGAAGTACTCCGCGCCGATCGACGGAATCCAGACCGCGCGCTCGACGAACTGGAACTCCACGCCCGCCGGCTGGAACCAGAACCACAGCGGTACCGACACCGCGAACCCGATGAAGGCGACGATGTTCGCGATCCAGCGGATCGCGTTCTCCTGCTGCTTGCTCATGAACAGCAGCAGCAGGGCGCCCGCGAGCGGCGTGAACAGGATGATCGAAAGGTAGTGACTCATAGGGAGATTCGCATGTACAGGTAAACACCCAGGAAGGCGAAGATGCCAAACAGCATCAAGAGCGCGTAGTTCTGCACCAGCCCGGTCTGCAAGCGGCGGAACACATAACTGCTCCCATCGACGATCCGGCCGATAAAGTTCACCAGGCCATCGACGAACTTCCAGTCCGCGTACCCGGAGAACCACGAGCTGATGACGGTGATCCATCCGGCGCCGTTCACGGCGCCGTCAACGACGTTGCGATCAAATGCCCACAGCCCGCGGCCGCCCGCCATGGTGCCCGATATGACCGTCGCGTTGTACACCTCGTCCACGTAGTACTTGTTCGACAGCACGCGATGCCCGCCGGCGAACCGCCGGGCCATCTGGTCCGAGATCTCGGGGCTCGTGACGTAGAACTTTCGCGCGAGCAGGATCCCGATGGCCGCAATCAGCACCGAGAAGCCCATGAGACCCAGCTCGAGGGACGCGTGCGACTCTTCGGCCTCGGCCGCCGCCTCGGTCGCAGCGACGCCCTGGTCCGCCGGAAGGCGGACCCCGCCTACGGCTTCCGTCGCAGTCGCCGCCTCGGTTGTCGATGTCGCCGCGGTCGCAGTCGTGGCGTCCGGCTCCAGCCGGACTTCTGCCGTGAAGCTTGGCTCCAGGAAGTGCTCGATCGCGTTGCCGCCCAAGAGCACGGAGGGAATCCCGACAAACCCCGCGACAATCGCGCCAACGGCCAGGGCCATCAACGGAAAGGTCATCGCGCGGGGCGACTCGTGCGGGCCGTGCCACGCGCCATGGCCGGCGTGCGCGTCGTGACCGGCGGGGGCATGGCCATGAGCGCGCGATTGAGGGCCGTGCGCCGGCGCGGCGTGGGCACCCTCCCAGGCCGGACCGCGATAGGCGCCGTAGAAGGTCATCGACACCAGGCGGAACATGTAGAACGCCGTCATCAGCGCGGTCGCGACCGCCAGGACCCAGATCGCCTTGTTCGCCTCGAACGATCGGAACAGGATCTCGTCCTTGCTGAAGAATCCCGACAGCGGCGGAATGCCGGCAATCGCCAGCGTGCCGATGAACATCGTCGCGTAGGTGACCGGCAGGTACTTCTTGAGGCCGCCCATGCGGCGCATGTCCTGCTCGCCCCCCATCGCGTGAATCACCGAGCCGCTGCCAAGGAAGAGCAGCGCCTTGAAGAAGGCGTGCGTCATCAGGTGGAAGGCGCCGGCCGAGAACGCGCCCACGCCCATCGCGGTGAACATGTACCCGAGCTGTGAGACCGTTGAGTACGCCAGCACGCGCTTGATGTCGTACTGGACAAGGCCGATCGACGCGGCCACGAGCGCCGTCACCACGCCCACAACCGCCACAAGGGTCATCACCATCGGCGCATGCGAAAAGAGGACGGCGTTTCGGCCCAGCATGTAGACGCCGGCCGTCACCATCGTCGCCGCGTGAATGAGCGCCGACACCGGCGTCGGGCCTTCCATCGCGTCCGGCAGCCAGACGTACAGCGGAATCTGCGCGCTCTTGCCTACCGCGCCGACGAAGAGGAGCAAACAGATGAGCGACAGCGTGCCGAACGCAGCCGACTCAACCGGCATCCCCGCCGCCGCATTCTGCACGGCGCGGAAATCGAATGTGCCGAACGTGTAGAACACCAGGAAGACGCCGAGGATGAAGCCCCAGTCGCCCACGCGGTTGGTGACAAAGGCCTTCTTCCCCGCGTCGGATGCGCTCTTCTTCTGGTACCAGTAGCCGATGAGCAGGTACGAGCACAGGCCCACGCCTTCCCAGCCGACGAACATCACCAGGTAGTTGTTGCCCAGGACGAGCATGAGCATGAAGAAGCAGAACAGGTTCAGATAGCAGAAGAACCGCGCCACGCCGGCGCGGGGCTCCTCAGCCATATAGGCCGTCGAGTAGATATGGATGAGCGTACCGATCCCGGTGACGATGAGAATCATCATGCCGGACAACGGATCGACCCGCAGCCCCCACGGCACCTCGAAGCGGCCGATCGTGCCGTTGGCGAGTTGCAGCGGAATGGATGGAATCCAGGTCGGGCCGGGGACCTCGATTGCCCGCATCTCGGCCGGCAGGCCCAGCAGCTGCCAGAACGCCGCGAGCGACACGCCCAGCGCCGCGATCATCGTCGCGCACGCGAGGGCGCCCGCCGTCCGGCGCGAGAACAGACGGATGCCGACGAGGCCGTTGACGAGGGCCCCGAAGCCGGGCAAAAGCGGGATCAGCCAGATATAACTCATAGCCACAGGTGCGAGGGTGCGAGGGTGCGAGGGTGCGAGGGTGCCGGGGTGCACGGGTGCGAGGGTGCCGGCGCGCACAGGTGCGAGGGTGCCGGCGCGCACAGGTGCGACAGTGTGAGAGCGCCGCGCCACGACCCTCGCAGGTCGGCGCCCTTGCACCCTTGCACCTTCGCACTACCGCACGTCCGCACTATCGCACCCCTCGCACCTTCGCACCTTCGCACCTTCGTGTTTCTACCATCGCATCAGATTCATCTCGTCAATATTCACCGTCTCTTTGTTCCGGTAGAACGCGAGGATGATCCCGAGCCCCACGGCCGCTTCCGCGGCCGCCACCGCCACGACAAAGATCGCGAAGACTTGACCGATGGCGTGATGCCACTGATAGGAGAAGGCCACCAGATTGATGTTGACCGCATTCAAGATCAGTTCGATCGACATGAAGATGATGATGATGTTCTTGCGCACCATCACGCCGATCACGCCAATCATGAACAGCGCCGCCGACAACAGCATGTAATGGGTTGGAGTGATCATGATTCCTGAATTGCGGATTGATGATTGCTGATTGATGATTCGATCGACGACTTGGCCCCCCAATCATCAGTCAACAATCCGCAATCAACAATTCTCATAGCTCCCTTTTTGCCAACACAATCGCGCCGATCATCGCAACCAGGAGCAGCATCGACGCCACCTCGAACGGGATCAGGTAATTCGTGTACAGCAGCCAGCCCACTTCTTCGGTGTTCCCGGACACCGGCAGCGTCGCAGCGGCGGTGGCGGCCGCCGGCGCCGCCTGGCCGATGGAGCTGTACGCGGCGATCGCGCCGAGCTCGGCCAGCACGAGGGCGGCCAGCACGAATCCCAGCCTGGTGCGACGGTGCGGATCCTGATGCGCCTCGGGTGGACGCTTCAGGTTCACCAGCATGACCACGAACAGGTACAGGACCACGATGCCCCCGGCGTAGACCAGCACCTGAATCGCCGCGAGAAACGGGGCGTCGAGCAGCACGTAGAGGGCCGCCACGAACAGGAAATCGAGTACGAGAAACAGTACGGAGTGCACGGTGTCCTTGGTGCTGACCACCAGCACCGCGAACCCCAGGATGAACGCCGACAGGGTGTAGAACGCGATCGCCTGACCCATCAGTGCAATATCACTCTCACGATGCCGGTAACGACCAGATTGGCGATCGCCAGCGGGATCAACACCTTCCACCCGAGCCTCATCAGCTGGTCGTAGCGATAGCGCGGCAGCGTCGCGCGGACCCAGATGAAGACGTAGAGGAAGAAGAACGACTTGAGGAGAAACCAGGTCCAGCCTGGAATGACGCCGAGAAACGACAGCGCGGCGACGTTTGGAAACGGCCGCAGCCAGCCGCCCAAGAAAAGTGTCGTCGCCACCGAGGAGACGACAATCATGTTGGCGTACTCGGCGAGGAAGAACAGCGCGAACCGCATCCCGCTGTACTCGGTGTGGAAACCGCCCGTCAGCTCCTGTTCGGCCTCGGGCATGTCGAATGGCGCGCGGTTGGTCTCGGCCAGTCCGCCGATGAAGAAGATGACGAACGCAACCGGCTGGAGGAAGGCGAACCAGACGTGTCCGCTCTCCTGCGCCCGCACGATGCTGACCATGCTGAGCGAGCCGGCCACCAGGATCACGCTGACCAGTGTCAGCGTGATGGCCACCTCGTAGCTGATGAGCTGGGCCGAGGCGCGCAGGCTCGCGAGCAGCGGATACTTGCTGTTGGACGCGTAGCCCCCCAGGATGATCCCATATACGCCGACCGACGCCACCGACACGATGTAGAGCAAGCCCACGTTGATATCGGTGATATAGAGCGGAATCTGGCGGCCGAACAGCGTGACCGTGTCGCCGAACGGAATCACGGCGTAGACGATGAGCGCCGGCACCATCGAGATGATGGGCGCCGCCGTGAAGACCCACCTGTCCGCGCGAACCGGCGTGATGTCCTCTTTGATCATCAGCTTGATGGCGTCGGCAATCGGCTGCAGGACGCCGTACGGGCCGACGCGCATCGGCCCGAGCCGCGACTGGGTCCACGCAATCACCTTGCGCTCGAGCAGCACCATGTAGGTGACGCCGACCAGCGTGGCGTTGAGCACGACGAGGATCTTGATCAGCGGAATGACGAAGTGATCGATCACCGGTCGACCTCGCCGAGGACGATGTCCATGGATCCGATGAGCGCAACCACGTCCGCCACCAGGTGGCCTTTCACCAGGCGCCGCAGCCCCTGCAGGTTGCAGAACGAGGGCGGGCGCACGCGGAACCGGTACGGATTGGTCGACTTGCCGTCGCTCACGATGAAGAAGCCGAGCTCGCCTTTCGGTGATTCGATGGCGTGGTACGTCTCGCCCGCCGGCGGCTTGATGAGCCGCGGCACCTTGCCGACGATCGGGCCCTCGGGAATCCCCTCGGCGGCCTGCCGGATGATCCGCAGCGACTGCCGGAACTCCTCCATCCGCACGAGGTACCGATCGTAGGTGTCGCCGGCCGTGCCGAGCGGCACGTCGAACTCCATCTCGTCGTACGCCGCGTACGGCTCGTCCTTGCGCACGTCGCGCGGCACGCCCGACCCGCGCAGCGCCGGACCGCACAAGCCGAGACCGGCCGCCTCGGGGCCCGAGATGATGCCGATCCCGCGGGTTCGCTCGAGCCAGATCCGGTTGTGCGTCAGGAGCGTCTCGTACTCGTCAATCTTGCCGGCCATGACCGTGCAGAACTCGAGGACCTTCTTGTCCCAGCCCGGCGGGATGTCGAGCGGCAGGCCGCCGATCCGCATCGAGTTGTACGTGAGCCGGGCGCCGCAGAACTCTTCGAAGAGATCGAGAATCAGCTCGCGCTCGCGGAACGCGTACAGAAACACCGTCATCGCGCCGATGTCCATCGCGTGTGTGCCCACCCACAGACAGTGGCTCGCAATGCGCTGCAGCTCGCAGAGAATCGTGCGGACGTAGCGCGCGCGGCGCGGGACCTCGATCGACATCAGCTTCTCGACCGTCTCGCAGTATCCGACGTTGCTCGTCGCCGCCGCGACGTAATCCATGCGATCGGTCAGCAGGATAATCTGCGTCCAGTTGCGGTTCTCGCTGAGCTTCTCGATCCCGCGGTGGAGATACCCGACCACGACGTCCGCGTCGACCACCTTCTCGCCATCCAGGCGCAGCACCACCCGGAGCACGCCGTGCGTGCTCGGATGCTGCGGGCCCATGTTGAGCACCAGCTCGTTGGTGTCGAACATGGCGCCGTGATGAATGGTCGGTGTTTCCATGATCTCTGTCGGTGCTTCGGTTCGTAGGTGCGTTGGGTTCGTGGGTCCGCCTAAGCACCCAAGTAACCTAGGAACCGAAGCACCGACACCTACTCGATATCAGCCTCTTCTCTTGCCTGCCGTAGCTTCAACCAATCGATCGGGTTCTCCATCAGCAGTTCGCCAGGGCCCTCGAGCGGATAGTCCTTGCGTTGCGGAAAGCCCTGCCAGTCGTCCGGCATGAGGATACGCCGCCGGTCGGGATGTCCCGTGATATTCACCCCGAACATGTCGTACACCTCGCGCTCCAGCCAGTTGGCGCCGGGCCAGAGCCCGGAGACCGACGGCACCCCTTCGAGCTCGGCCGCCCGCGTCTTCACGCGCACCCGATGGTGATGCCGGGTCGAAAACAGGCAATAAATGATGTCGAAGCGCTGGGGACGCGTGGGCCAGTCGCTTGCGGTCACGTCCGAGCACAGGTCGAACGCCGCGTCGGGCGCGTCGCGAAGGTGACGCAGCACCTCCAGCAACCGTGCGACGGGCACGATCACCGTCCAGTCGCCGACAAAATAGCTCGTCTGATCGACCCCGCCGGGGACGGCCGCAGAGAGCGCCGTCAGAAAGGCCGGCGGCGCCAAGTCCGCCGGCGGCGCTTGATCGGGCGGACCTGCCGGAGCCGCCGCCTTGTGCGCCTCGGGAGCCTTGGGGTCGTCAGGCATCTAGACCCACTCGAGGGCGCCCTTCTGCCACGCGTAGTAGTAGCCAACGACGAGGATGAAGATGAAGACCAGCATCTCGATGAGGCCGAACAGCAGGAGCTGATCGAAGATGACGGCCCACGGAAACATGAAGACCGTCTCCACGTCGAAAATCACAAACAGCATCGCCACCAGGTAGTACCGGATGCTGTACCGGTCGCGCGCATCGGTCGTCGGCTCGATCCCGCATTCGTAGGGCTCGAGCTTGACCTTGTTGTACTTCTCCGAACTCAGGAGGCCCGAAATGACGAGCGTGAGCAACGCGAAGCCGGTCGCGACCACGACGAAAATGGCGATCGGGATGTAGTCTGAAAGCATCGGGATGACACGTCGCGCAAGATGACGCGCGACGGCGGTAAAGCCGTTGGTTTATAGCATGCGACCTGAGGGGTGTCAAGAAACGGGGCGCGCCGTCCTGCGCGCGCGGCGCTCCCCGCAAACCATAGATTTCAAACCAGTTTCGACCTATACTCGCCTCGTGATCCATCGGCGCGCCATAGTCGGCCTGCTCATGGGCGCCGCGCTCGTGCTTGCCCGGCCCACTGCCCTTCTGTCGCAGGCAATCGAACGCTCGTTATACGTGACCGTCGTCGATCGGTCCGGCGCGCCCGTCCCCGGTCTCGGTCCGTCCGATTTCACCATTCGCGAGGACAATATTGCGCGCGAGGTGCTGCGCGTCGCGCCGGCCGAGGAGCCCATGCAGGTCGCCATCCTGCTCAGCGGGCTGACCAGCTTCGGCAACATCACGCAGATTCGCCAGGCCCTCGCGCTCTTCATCGACGGGATGGCGCCGGCGTCGGCCTCGGACGCCGGCCACAAACTGGCGATTATCTCGCAGGCAGAGCACGCGGCGACCATCGCGGACTACACGAGCGACCGCGCCCGCCTCCAACAGGCCGTTCAGGGCACCTGGACCCAGGGCAAGAACTGCGTCCTTGACGGGGTGATCGAGGTGACGGCCGCTCTGAAAAAGCGGGAGGCGGCACGTCCGGTCGTGGTGGTCATCACGACGGAGGGCCCGCAGTTCTGCGCCACCAACAACCCCGAGCGGGTCTTGGCCCCCCTTCGCGAGAGCGGCGCGGCCTTCCACGCAATCGTGCTGGGCCCGCTCTCCCAGGACATCAGCGAGGACGCCCGCAACCTCGACACGGTGCTCAACGAGGGTCCCAAGGCGACGGGAGGCAGCCGCGATCAATCCCTGACAAGCCAGGCACTTGCTGCCAAGCTGCAGCGCCTCGCCGACGTCCTGACGCACCAGTACCACGTCACGTACGGGCGACCGCAGTCCTTTCTGCAACCCAAGGCCGTCACGGTCGGCACCACGCGGTCCGGCTTGACCGCGCGGGGCACCCTCATCGCCAGTCCTCGGAGGCCGTCGTGACGCATCAAGGCGGGCCGGGACTGAGCGGCTCGTGGCTGGCGATCATCGCGGCAACGGTGGGCCTGGTGACGGCGCTCTCCGCGGCGTCACGGCCCTCGTCGGCGCAGGCCCCGACGCAGGCGCCGTCGTTCCGCAGCGGCGTCGATCTGGTGTCGCTCAACGTGACCGTCACCGAGGGGGCCAGCACCCGCTTCGTCACGGGGCTCACAGAGAGCGACTTCAGCGTCTACGAGGACGGCGTCAAGCAGGACGTGACCTACTTCACGGGCACGAAGCTGCCGATCGCGCTCGCGCTGCTCGTGGACACCAGCGCCAGCATGGACAGCAAGCTGCCGACCGCGCAGAAGGCGGCCATCGAGTTCGCCCGCAGGCTTCGTCCGCAGGATCTGGCCGAGGTGATCGACTTCGACCTCCGCGTCACGATTCTGCAAGGGTTCACGAACGATTTGCGTGCGCTCGAGCAGGCAATCCACAGGACGTCGGCCGGCGGTTCCACGGCGCTCTACAACGCGATCTATGTCGCGCTCAAAGACCTGAAGAAGGCCGTGGGCCAAGACACCGAGGAGATCCGGCGGCAGGCCATCGTGGTGCTCTCCGACGGCGCGGACACGGCCAGCCTGCTCGGGTTCGACGAAGTCCTCGACCTGGCCCGGCGGTCCGCCACGGCGGTCTATACCATCAATCTGGAGGGGACCGACAACGCGCCCATGCCCAGGGGCTTCAACGAAGCGGCGTACCAGATGCGCCAGTTCGCGCAGGAAACTGGCGGGCGGGCGTTCTTCCCGAAAGAGATCTCGGACCTCACCGGGGTCTACGCGCAAATTTCCGACGAGTTGTCGAGCCAATACACGCTGGGCTACACGTCGAAGAACGCCAAACGCGACGGTGCGTGGCGCCGCGTCGTCGTGCGCGTGGAGCCGCCCAACGTGGCCCGGACCAAGCAGGGGTACTTCGCGCCGACGGTCGTGAAATGAATTTCGTGCCTCTTGCGCTCTACGTCGCCGCGTTCGTCGTGTACGCGTGGCACTTCGCCGAGCGATCACCTGCGGTCGGTCGATCGGCCACGGCGCTGCTCGTCTTCGGTGCCCTGGCCCATACCTTCGTCGTCGGGATGCAGACGATGGAAGTCGGCCACCTGCCGGTGACCGGCCCGACGTCAGCCATCTCAACCTTCGTGTGGCTGCTCGCCCTCGCGTACCTCTACACCGAGATCACGACCGAGGAGCGCGCGATGGGCGTCTTCATTCTGCCGCTCCTCGTGCTGCTGCAGGCCATTCCGGCATTCCGGCCCGGCATCGAGCAGCGAGCGGCCGTCCTCGAGGGCCCCTTCTTCGGCCTTCACGTCTCGTCGCTCCTGCTCGCCTACGCGAGTTTCGCGCTGGCCTGCGTGATCGGCATCACCTACGTGCTCCTGTTCAAGGAGATCAAGGCGAAGCATCTCGGGTTCTTCTATGCGCGGCTGCCGTCGCTGCAGGTGCTCGATCGGATGAATCAGCGCGCGGTGGTCTTCGGCTGGGTGTGCCTGACCATCGGGTTGATGGTCGGCGTGGCGTGGGCCGCCCAGTACGCCAGCGACTCGCGCGTCCAGGCGATGTCGATCCAGGATCCGAAGATCTTCGTCGCCTTCGTCTGCTGGGTCGTGTACTCCTTCGAGCTGTTCGCGGCGCGGCGCATTGGATGGGGCGGGCGGCGGACGGCGTACTTGTCCGCGATCGGCTTCTGCATCGTGCTGCTCAACTTCGTGCCGATCAGTTACTTCTTGAGCGGGAGCCACAGCTTCTAGGTGGATTCAGCAGTCTGATGCACTTACTTCTGGTCGGCCTCAGTCACCGCACCGCGCCCATCGAGCTGCGCGAGCGCGTCGACTTCCAGGGTCGCCTGGAGCCGGCGCTCCGCGCGCTGGC
>JBAUGX010000041.1:0-2258 GCA_049679965.1 Vicinamibacterales bacterium | reverse complement strand
GCCGGCAGGCGGCGCTCGAAGACACAGAGAAGATCATTCAGGCGCTCGACGGCGCCGACATGATCTTCGTCACGACCGGACTCGGCGGCGGGACCGGCACCGGCGCGGCCCCGGTGATTGCGAGCCTGGCGAGCGAGCTCGGCGCGCTGACCGTGGCCGTGGTCACCAAGCCGTTCAAGTTCGAGGGCAAGAAGCGTCAGATGCAGGCCGAGCGCGGCCTCGAAGCCCTCGCTGACTGCGTCGATTCGATCATCACGATACCCAACGAACGGCTGCTCGCGATCATCGATCGCACGACACCGCTGACAGACGCCTTTGGCACGGCCGACGATGTGCTGCGGCAGGCCATCCAGGGCATTTCCGACCTGATTCTGGTGCCCGGGCTCATCAATCTCGACTTCGCCGACGTCAAGACCATCATGGCAGGCATGGGGCTGGCGATGATGGGCACCGGCATCGCCGAGGGGCAGGACCGGGCGGTCGAGGCGGCGCGGCGCGCGATTTCGAGCCCGCTGCTCGAAGGCGCCTCGGTCAACGGGAGCCGCGGCGTCATCATCAACGTCACCGGAGGGCCCGATCTGTCCCTGGTCGAGGTGTGCGAGGCTTCGTCGATTGTGCAGGAGGCCGCCGACGAAAACGCCAACATCATCTTTGGCGCGGTGGTCGACCCCGCGCTCAAGGGCAAGGTCAAGATCACCGTCATCGCCACCGGGTTCGGGCCGCCGGCCACGACCAGGTCGTCGACCTCCGCGGCCCAGACGCCAGTCGACATGACCCACTATGCCGATCTTGTGCGTGCGCGGGGCGAGGCGCCCGCGGCGTCGGCGTCGCCAGGCGGCGCGCCGGACGTCGCGATATCATCGCGGCTTTCGATCACGAGGCGGCCGGCGATCGACATTCGACAAGTTCAGGCCGACGGTGAGCTCCGTGGATCCGTCGATCTGCCACCGGCGACGAGCGTCAATCAAACCCAGGTGGCCGCGTCTGGCCGTGCGGCCGAGCCGGACTTCGAGCTCCACTCGAAGTTCGACGTGCCGGCGTTTCTGAGGCGGCAGGAGCACTGACGCGTCTATCGCTTCTCCCATCCGTTGAGCTGCGGCCGCGAAGGCCGGCTCGTGAAGACCTGTTCGTCGTAGTCCACGTTGATCCGGTACGAGGTCGTATTCTCCTTGTTCGGGCCTTCCAACATCGCGACGGACGGCATCTGCAGTCCATCGACATCGATGTAGTTGCCGAGCGTGTAGCGGTCCTCGTTCGCAAAGGTTCGAGGCGCCACGGGCGCATCGGGAGGAGTGCGAACCGTGTAAAACAAGACCACCCGGATGGGGAGATGACTCTGGCGGTCCAGGTAGTACTCCGCGCGGACGTCCGACGAGGGCAGCCGCGTTTCAACGATGTCCACGGCAGCCCGGCCCACGCGTCCGCTACGAGAACGCACTGGCTCTGGTTTCAGAAACGCCGTCTCGATCAGATAAAGCAATTGGCCGTGGAGCAAGTCGTTCCTGACGCCGTCGAATATTCCCTCGCGAGCCGGAAGGGGACCGGCGGCACTCCACCCGACGCGCTGATCAAGGTCGACGATCTGCAGGCCGAAGCCCAGAATGCCTGGTCGGTGATCGACGAACTCCCAGAGCCGGGCGGGCAAGACGTACAGCCGCTGACGCATGAATCCCGGATCGACACGAGTGTTCCGGGAGTAGACGGTGCGCTCCGTCACGACTAGATTCCGCACCGCCTCCAGCCGCGCACGGCCCCCCTTTGCCGCGACGGCTTGATTCCATAGCGCCTCTGCGTCCGCTCTCTGTCCGGGCGCAGCCGTAGTGGGTGCACCCGCGAGCACAGCCGCGAACAGCAATGTGAATGGGAGACGAAGTTCAGCAACCATTTGACGCCTCCTCCAGCGCGGTTTCAATAGGGGTCGCGCAGCTCGAAGAGATCCGGAAGAACCTCGGTATAGAAATGGCCAAACAAGCTCACGAGATCCTGATTCGGATTGTAACCGTCGACATCGATGTGGGCCTGTCTCGTGCTCGTATTGACAACAAGCTGAAGGCTTCCCGAGCCGAAGGTGCCGTTGTACGACCGGTAAGAGACCGTGTCTGTTCCTGGAAGCAGCATCTCCTGATGAAACCCGAACAGAGGTCCGGTCGTAAAGGTCGCATTCGGGTCAGCATACTGCGACAGGGCGCTCAGATAGTTGACGGCCCAAGGCTCGAGGGTGAGATGAAACCCACCCCCGTCCCACGACACCTGGGTGA
>JBAUGX010000040.1:0-25140 GCA_049679965.1 Vicinamibacterales bacterium | reverse complement strand
CGCCGATCTCCGCACGAACGAGCTGTCGGGCGGTCAGCAGCAGCGGGTCGCCGTCGCCCTCGCCGTGGCGGCACGGCCCAAGCTGGTGCTGGCCGACGAGCCGACGGCGAACCTCGACGGCGAAAACGCCGAGATCCTGATGCACCTGATGCGCGACCTGCGCGAGCGTCACCACATGACCTTCATCTTCTCGACGCACGATCCGCGGGTGGTGAGGCATGCCGTCCGCGTCGTCACCCTGGTCGACGGGAAGGTGGCGAGCGACGAGCTGAAGCCCGGTGAACCCCCGCATGTCATCGTGCCGGAAGACCGTTCGGCGCCGACCTGGATGGCGAGGTAACCGGTGTGCCGGGCCACCGCGGTCCTCGCGGCACTCGCGCTCGGCGTCGCGACTCCGCAGCCTGGGGCGGCTCAAACGGAACAGACGCGGGGCGACGCGCGAATCGCGTGGCGGTCCTCCTTCAAGACAAGCGCGCTCGCATCGCGCCTGCCTGACGATCCGGTCCTCTATCCCGATCGACATACGGCCGCCGGCTTCTGGCGCCTGCGGTTCGAGCCCACCGTGCGAGTGACCGACAACGCGACGGTCGAGGTGGCGTTCGAACAGCGCCTGCGCGTGCTGTCGTCCACCTCGGGCGCCGTTGGCGCCGGCGTTCTGCCCGCCGGGGCCGATCCGCCTTTTCGCGTCCGCCCGCTCGACTGGCAGGTGGCCTCGTCGGACAGGACCGAATGGCGGGCCGAGATCGATCGGGCGGCATTCCACGCCAGAGCCGGCGCGGCCGAGCTCGTCCTCGGCCGGCAGGCAATCGGCTGGGGCCGCGGTGTGTTGTTCAGCGCCGTCGACCTGTTCGCGCCGTTCACGCCGCTCGAGGCGGATCGCGAATGGCGCCGTGGCGTCGATGCGGTGCGGGCCGACGTGAAGCTCTCCGACCGGGCGTCGGTCGATGCCGTCGGCGCGTTCGGCGCCGACGTGGGCCATTCAGTGTTCGCGGCCCGCCTGCGCGGGTACGCCGAACGGGCTGACGTCGAGCTGGTCGGCGGCCGACGGGCCCGCGACCTGTTCGGCGGCCTCACCAGCTCGGCAGCGCTCGGGGACGCCGAAGTGCACGCGGAGCTGGCCGTGTTTCGGACGCCGGCCGTCCCCAACTCGGCCGGCTACGGCAGCGACCGGTCGGTCGTCAAAGCCGTCGCCGGAGGCTCATATCGATTTGCGCTGGGAAACGGCGTGCTCGTGTACGGCGAATATCACTATTCCGGGTTCGGCGCGCCGTCGGCGGACGGGATTCTGCCGTTGCTCGCCGATCCGGCTTTCGGCGAACGCTACCTGCGCGGCGACACGCAGATCCTCGGCCGGCATGCGCTTGCCGTACTCGCGTTCTACGAGCTGTCGCCCGTCGTCTCGTATTCCGTCCAATGGCTGCAGAGCCCGGTCGACGGCTCGGGGGTGTTGGTGCCGTCGAGCACGTTCACGTTGAGTGATGGGGTCTCAATGCTGCTCAGCGGCTACGTGCCGTACGGAGCGAAGCCGGTCGGGCCCATGTTGCAGAGCCAGTTCGGGGCCTCGCCGCTCTCGGCGCTCTTTCAGCTCCGTATCTACCGCTAGTCCGACCCCTTGTCCTTCAGCTCGGCCCGCAGGATGGGCAGCCGCTGATGATAGCCCTTGGCGTCGCCGTACTCAACGAACTCGTGATAGTGCGTGTGCGGCGCCTTCACGCGCCTGGCGTGCCGAATCGGACACCAGTACTGCTCGGTCCGCCCTGCAATTTCGCGAACGTACGCGAACACGCCGTTGACGTACCCGCAGTACACGCAGTTGAGCTTCTCGATCACGTTGAGATACGCGAGATGGTGCCGATCGATCACGATGTAGGTCGAACGGCGCACGCATGCAATGCCATAGATGGGGAAGCACAGACGTTGGTAGAGGGTCATCCACACATCGAGGAGGGCAATCGGTACGACTACTGAGTAGATGATGGGTGCCGTCAGCAGGTTAAGGGGACTGCTCTCTCGAATGAACTGCGGGATGCGCTGCTTGAGACGCGTGTGGGCCACGCGCACATCGCGTTCGAAGCGGACGCGACCGGCCACGAGACGGTAGCGCCATTCGTCGCGCGCGTGATTCAGTTCGGTTTCGAGCTCGCGCTCGAGCTGTGCGATGTGTGCGATCAAACTATCGATGCGCGAGGGCATGGATACTCCTCTGCGAACGGGTGAGATACGGCGGGCGCGTCAGTATGACAGAGACGGCTTGCACCCCAGTTCTTCGAGGCCCCCTCCCGTAAGAGGGCGACAAGAGGATAGAGTGGATGCCCGATATGGATGACGTGACCAGGCTCGAACCCGCCGCTCTTCGCCGGTCGTGCGATCCGGCGCGGTTTACCTTCAAGACCACGGCCGAGCTCGCCGACAGTCCGCTGCTGCTCGGGCAGGACCGCGCGGTGGCCGCCGTTCAGTTCGGCATCGGGATTCGGGGCGAAGGCTACAATCTCTTCGCCCTCGGACCGCAGGGCGCGGGCAAGCACGCGATTGTCAGGCGCTTTCTCGAACAGCAGGCGGCCTCCGAGCCGCCGCGCCGCGATTGGTGCTACGTGCACAATTTCGAGCAGCCGCATCGGCCGCGTGCGCTCTCGCTTCCGAGCGGAAAGGGCGCGCGGTTTCGAGACGACGTGGCCCGGCTGGTCGACGAGATCCGGACCGCCATTACCGCTGCTCTCGAGACGGAGGAATACCGCCAGCGCCATCAACAGATCCACGACGAGTTCGGCGCACGGCGAGACAAAGCGCTCGACAATCTGCGCGATCGGGCCGCCCAGCGTGATGTCGCGCTCATTCGAACGCCGATGGGTCTGACGCTCGCCGCCATGCGCGAAGGACAGGTCATTGATTCCGAGGCGTTCGAAAAGCGTCCGGAACAGGAGCGGCAGCGCATCAAAGCGGCGATCGAGGAATTCGAGGCCGAACTGGAGCGCATCCTTCACGAAGTGCCGAAGTGGCACCGCGAGAGCCACGCGAAGATCCGAGCGTTGACGCATGCCGTGACCAAAGCCGCCGTTGACGCGCTGATCGACGAGTTGAAGAAGGCCTACGAGGGAGAGGAGGGCGTACAGGCCCACCTCGCCTCGCTCGAGAAGGACGTGATCGAGAACGCCGAGGACTTCCGGCCATCCAAGGACGCCGAAGAGGCCGGCCCGCTCGACGTCCTGATGGCGAAGGTCGGCGTCACCCAGTCTCGGCTCGGTCGCTACCAGGTGAACGTGCTCGACAGCCAGACGCATGCGCCTGGCGCACCGGTCGTCTACGAAGACAGACCCACGTTTCAGAATCTGATCGGCCGCATCGAGCATGTCGCGCAGATGGGAACGCTGGTGACCGACTTCACGCACATCAAAGCCGGAGCGCTGCACCGGGCCAACGGCGGCTACTTGATCCTCGATGCCAGGCGCGTGCTCGTCGAACCGTTCGCGTGGGAGGGCCTCAAGCGCGCGCTGCGGGCACGTGCCATGCGCATCGAGTCGCTCGGCGAGGCGCTCAGTCTCGTCAGCACCGCGTCGCTCGACCCCGAACCTATCGCGCTCTCGGTCAAGGTCGTCCTGCTCGGTGAACCGCTGCTGTACTACTTGCTCTACGAGTTCGATCCGGACTTCAGGGAGCTCTTCAAAGTGGCGGTCGACTTCGAGGTATCCGTGGATCGGTCCGACGAGCACGATGTCCTCTATGCCGGGGTCATCGGCACACTGGCCCGCCGAGCGCAGCTCCGGCCGTTGACCGCGGCCGGTGTGGCGCGGGTGCTCGAGCACGGCGCCCGCGTGATCGGGGACGCCGGCAAGCTGTGGGTCGGACTGGATCGTCAGACGGATCTCCTGAGAGAAGCGGACTATTGGGCGGGAGTCGCCGGGCATGACGCCATCGACGGCGCCGACGTCGAGCGGGCCGTCGAGGCCAAAATCGAGCGGGTCGGTCGGCCGCGCGCGCGTCTGCAGGAAGCCATCGACCGCGGAACCATCGCCATCGCGACACGCGGCGAAGTCGCCGGCCAGGTCAACGGCCTGTCGGTCATCGAGCTCGGCGGCTTTGCCTTCGCACAGCCGAGCCGCATTACGGCGCGCGTCCGTCTCGGCGCAGGCACCGTCGTCGACATCGAGCGGGAGGTCGAGCTCGGCGGACCCATCCACTCCAAAGGCGTGCTGATTCTCTCGGGATTCCTCGCCGGTCGGTACGCGCCGGACCAGCCGCTCTCGCTCTCCGCCAGTCTGGTCTTCGAGCAGAGCTACGGCATGGTGGAGGGGGACAGTGCCTCGTCCGCCGAGCTCTACGCTCTCCTGTCAGCCCTCGCCGATGCGCCCGTCAGACAGTCCATCGCCGTCACCGGATCGATCAATCAGCGCGGCGACGTGCAGGCAATCGGCGGGGTCAACGAGAAGATCGAGGGCTTCTTCGACGTCTGCAGGTCGAAGGGACTCACGGGGGATCAGGGTGTGCTGATTCCCGCTGCCAACAAACGCCATCTCATGCTGCGCGCCGACGTCGTCGAAGCCGTCGCGGCCGGCACGTTCCACATCTACGCCGTTGAGACGGTTGACAGCGGTCTCGAGATTCTCACGAGCCTGCCGGCCGGCGCGCGTGATGAACACGGTCGGTTCCCCGAAGGCACCGTGAATTTCCGAGTTGAGGAGCGGCTCAAGGCGTTCGCACAGCAGGCCCGGGCATTTCGGGCGGCCGCCGGAGAACCCAGGAAGTGAGCGCGCACCTATTGGGCCAGCAGGTCGCCCCAAAAGCCGGCCATCCTCAGCACGTCGATGACGCGGGCCGGCTGGTCGGCGTCGGCGTGCGAGATGAGATTGGTGACCAGCAGGTGAACCGCTACCTGGCCGCGCAGTCGGTCCGCCAGGCGTTCCGATTCGGCGGCAGGAATGACGTTGTCGCGCCTCCCGTGGATCAGGAATACCGGCGCCGTGGGCGCGGGCGATCGCGCCGGCGAGAGTTCCGGCGCATCGGCAAGCCCGACATACGGCAGGAGCCGCGGTCCAAGGTGCACGACGTCACGGTTGTTCACGTATTCGAGCAACGTCGCTGACGGCTCTGGCAGGGTGCGCGCCAGCACGCGCAGGGAGGCGAACTCCCGCGCTGCCTCCGGCTTGTTGACCCGGTCGAGGTACGAGGCCGACAGAAAGCGGCGGACGCCGTCGCGCAGCGGCGCCACCTGGTCTGGTGGCACGAGGCGATCGGCAACGTTGAGCAGGACGACCGCGACGCCATAGTCGTGCGGCGATGCCTCCCGCTCGGATCCGGCAAGGAAATAATCCAGCACGCGGCGCAGGTCGTCATGGCCGCCAAACGACAGGACATACGTCAGACGGTTCCGCAGCGTCGGCCGTCCGGCCGCAACGACGGCCAGACCGCCGCTGAAGCTGATACCCATCAGACCGATGCGGCCAGCGGGCGCCAGCCCGGAGTCGGTCGCCAACCAGGCCGCGGTTTCTTCAATCCACTCCGTCAGCGTGCCGGTAATCTCGAAGCGCGCCAATTCGGGGATCTCCGGCGTCACAACGGTGACGCTGGCCTCGGCAAGCTTGCGCGCGAGGTCGACCAGCCGTGGCTCGTCGATGCCGGCCGGATGGAGTCCGGAGACAACCAGCACGGTTTGACGCGGCGTTCCGAGCGGCGCGTATACGCGCGCCCGTATCGAGGCATTCGGAACCGGAATCTGCACAAGCCGCTCAACGACGGACACGGTATCGAGATCGGATGCCCAGCGAACCAAGCCGCTCAGATCGGCGGCTCGAACGACCAGCGAGAACCCATCGACATAACGCCGGCCCATGACGCCGAACAGCACGATCGCGATGATGGCAACGCCAAGCAAGCCAATCCGCCGGATCACGGCAACCCGCATGGGATTGCGGTTGTGCAAGCACAGTACCCGGGCTTCGGTTCATCTGCCGGAAAACCGGTAGTGTGGTCCTGGCACTTACGTTGCTGCCGTCGAGAGCAGGCTGAAGGCTGAATGCCAACGATGCTCATCGCGATTGGGGGGAACGCGCTGCTCAAGGCCGGCGAGCTGGCGACGATCGGCACCGAACGCGCCCGGGTCGCAGAGACCTGCGGTCGCATCGCGCCAATCGTGTCCGAGGGATGGCGCCTGGTGATCACCCACGGAAACGGGCCCCAGGTCGGCGCCGCGCTCCTGCGCTCGGAGCGGGCAGCGCAGGAAGCCTATGCCCTGCCGCTCGATGTGTGCGTGGCGGCGACGCAGGGCGAGATCGGATTTCTCCTGCAGCAGTCGCTTGCCGGAGCCCTCGCGGCAATCGGGGTCGATCGGCCCGTGTCCACGATTCTCACACAGGTCGTGGTGGCGCCTGACGATATGGCATTCACGCATCCAACCAAGCCGGTGGGCTCGTTCTACTCCCAACCGGAGGCCGAGGGGCATCGATCGAGCGGCTGGACGATGGTGGAGGAGCCACCACACGGCTATCGGAGAGTTGTCGCCTCACCAGAGCCGCGCGAGGTCGTCGAGGAGTCGGTGATTCGCGCGCTCCTCGACGCCAATATCGTGGTCATCGCACTCGGTGGAGGGGGCATCCCGGTCGTGCGCAGCGGTCACTTCCTCGCGGGCGTCGAGGCGGTGATCGACAAAGATCTCTCGTCGGCGTTGCTGGCGACTCGATTGCGGGTCGATCGGTTCGTCCTCGCCACTGACGTGGATCGCGTCTATCTCGACTTCGGCACACCACGCGCGCGTGGGCTCGACCGGGCGACCTGCGACGAGTTGCGCCAATACGCCGCGGACCGCCACTTCCCGCCCGGCTCCATGGGCCCGAAAGTGGACGCGGCCCTGCGGTTCGTCGACGCCACCGGCCGCGAGGCGATCGTGGCCTCGTACGACGCGCTCGGGTCCGCACTTCTCGGCCGGGCCGGCACGCACGTCAGGTCCGGAGGCTGACATGGACCGCATTCGCACGCTCATCATGGGGGCCGCCGGCCGCGACTTCCACAACTTCAATGTCGTCTACCGGGACGATGCGCGATATGAGGTGGTGGGATTTACCGCCGCCCAGATCCCGAACATCGCGGATAGACGGTATCCGCGTGAACTGGCCGGTTCCCTCTATCCCGACGGCGTCCCCATCTTTGAGGAGAGCGAGCTTGCGGCACTGATCGGTCGGCTGACTGTCAGACAGGTTGTCTTTTCCTACAGCGACGTCTCGTACGACTACCTCATGCACCGTGCGGCGATTGCGAATGCGGCCGGCGCGGACTTCGTCTTACTGGGACCCGACCAGACCATGCTGAAGAGCCGCAAGCCGGTCATCGCCGTGTGCGCGGTACGAACCGGCGCGGGCAAGAGCCAGACGACCCGGCGTCTCGCCAGGCTGCTGCGCGATCGCGGCCTGAAGGTCGGCATCGTCCGCCATCCGATGCCGTACGGCGATTTGGTGGCGCAGCGGGTGCAACGGTTTGCGACGCTTGCGGACCTCGAGCGGCATCATTGTACGATCGAGGAGTACGAGGAGTACGAGCCGCACATTGTCAGCGGCTCGGTCGTCTTCGCAGGCGTGGACTATGCGGCCATCCTGAAGGAAGCGGAGTCGGACGCCGACGTCATCGTGTGGGACGGCGGCAACAACGACTTTTCCTTCTATCGACCAGATCTCCACATTGTCGTGGCCGACCCACTTCGCCTTGGGAACGAACTGACGTACTACCCCGGAGAAGCCAACTTACGGATGGCTGATGTCGTAATCATCAACAAGATCGACACGGCAGATTTCCACGCGATCGATGAGCTTCGGAATCACATCCGTGCCGCCAATCCAGGCGCCCTGATCGTCCACGCTGCGTCGCCGGTGACCGCCGACCACCCGGAACGTATCGCGGGGCGACGCGTGCTGGTGATCGAAGATGGACCGACTGTCACGCATGGGGAGATGCGGTTTGGCGCCGGCACCGTGATCGCCAAGAAGTTCGGCGCGCGCGAGATCGTCGATCCGCGGCCGTTCGCAGTCGGCAGCATCGCCGAGACGTTTCGAGCCTATCCCGCCACCGGCGCGTTGCTGCCCGCCATGGGCTACGGCGACCAGCAGGTGCGTGATCTGGAAGCCACGATCGCCAAGGTGGCGTGCGACGTGGTCATCGTCGGCACGCCGATCGATCTCGGTCGGCTCGTCAGGATTCGCCAACCCGTCGTCCGCGCAAAATACGAACTGCAGGAGATCGGCCAGCCCGATCTCGCAATGATTGTCGCCGACTTTCTCGGAAGGCTGCCGTGATGTTTACCTTCCTGTCTGCCCTCGCGCTGCAAACCGTCCTGGGGACGCCCGCTGCGGCCGATCCGCTGACGTTCTTCCGGCCCTCGGTCGTCATCAGCGCGGAGGATCGGCGTCAGCTCGATCGGGGAGAGGTCATCGCGCGCCTCGCGCCTGCGGGAGATCGGGAGGTGGCCGTGTTCGCCGCGGTGCCCGTTCGCGTCGACGGTGATCGATTGGTGGCCTGGATGAGACGCATCGAGGTGCTGAAGAAGAGTGCGTACGTGGAGGCGATCGGAAGGTTCTCGGATCCACCGTCCGTCCAGGATCTCGAAGGTCTCACGCTCGAAGACGACGAGCTGCAGAAGATTCAGGACTGCCGTCGCGGTCGGTGCGGGCTCAAGCTGGCGGAAACGGAGATGATCCAGTTGCAGCGCGCAGCGGCCGGGGCCGGGGCGGATTGGAAGGCGGCGGTTCAGCAGGCCTTCCGGCGCCTGGTACTGCAGCGGGTTGAGACGTACCTCGCAAAGGGCCACGCGGCACTTCCGCCGTACGAGGATCGCGAAGATCGCGTGTGGCCCGCCACACGATTCTCGCTTCTGATCGGACATTCACCGTTCTTGACCGAGCGCGTACCGCGATTTGCAGAGCACCTGAGCCGTTTCCCGGACACGCAGAGCCCAGACGTGGAGTCGTTTGTCTACTGGTCGAAGGAACGCCTTGGCAGCAGACCGTTTGTCAGCGTGACCCATGTCTCCATCCTTCGAGGCGGCGCGGACACGCGGTTGCCAGACGCCCTCATCGCCGCCAAGGATGTGTTCGCCACGCACTACGTCGATGCCTCGCTCGGGTTGACGGCGATCCTGCGAGGCGCACCAGGGGGACCGAACTATCTGTGCTACCTCAATCGTTCTGAAGTGGACCTGCTCGGTGGGACCTTCGGCGGGCTCTTGCGATACTTCGTCCAGCGCCGGCTCAAGGCAGAAGCGCCCGCCGTCCTTCAAGCCCTTCGGCAAAGGCTCGAGAGCGGCATGCCGGACGTGATGCAGCCGAAATGAACGGCAGCTGATCAGCGCCGTGTGGCAGTGCGGGATATTCCGCGCTGACTGGAAAACTCCCCATCCCGTAGAGCCAGGCTGTCCGCGATTGATGCTGCAGCCTTTCAGCAGGAAGAACTGACTGGATTCCGGCTGGTATCCGCGTTGCAGTGACCATCGTGACGGTTTCTCACGGGGTACACGCACATGATCCGCCAGCCTCGAATCGCCAGCATCATCCTTGTGCTAGCGCTGCTGTCGCCGCTGCTGCCGGCTGTGGCGACCGCGCAGGGCCGTGCTGTCCCGCGCCCTCCAGCGGCAGCGGGACGCGCTGAACCGCGTCCTCCGGTGGTCCGAGGGCGCGTCGTCTTCGTGGGCGGCTATTTCTACGACCCATCCTTCGGACCGTACCCGTGGTGGCCACGCGTGCAGTATCCGTACGCATACTTCCCGATGTACGACAACCGGGCCGAGGTGCACATGCTCGTCACGCCGGCACAAGCGGCGGTCTACGTGGACGGCTTCTATGCCGGCATCGTGGACGACTTCGACGGCTTCTTTCAGCGCTTGCCACTGTCGCCGGGTGGGCACGACATCGTCTTGTATCTCGAGGGCTATCGCACGGTTCACCAGCGGCTGTACCTGATGCCGGGCTCGGGGTTCAAGCTGCAGTACCGGATGGAGCAATTGTCGGCAGGCGAGACCACCGAGCCGCCGCCCTTGGCGCCTCCCGTTCCGCCGCCGCCGGTCGATACCTTTGTCCCACCGCGGACGCCACCGCGGCGCGCATTGCTTCCGCCGCCTCAGGTGCCGGGCACACCGCCACAAGCCGCGACCTTCGCCACGTTGATGCTGCGCGTGCAACCGGCGAGCGCCGAGGTGACGATCGACGGAGAGCGATGGGTCAGTTCCGACGGCGAGCGCTTCGTCGTGGAAGTCGCGGCCGGGCCGCACCGTGTTGACGTCTCCAAGCGTGGCTATCAGCGCTTCTCGACCGAGATTCAGGTGCCCGAAGGCGAATCGACGTCCCTCAATGTCAGTCTGTCGCCAGAGAAGCCGTAGTCGCAGTCATTCGACGAGCATCACCACCGCCTTCATAGGAGGAAGAACATGAGACACCAATTACTCGCAGCCTTGATTGCGACGGCCATTCCGCTTGCGGCCTGCGCGGGGGACGGCGCCCAGACAAGCGCCACCACGAACGCACCTCCGGCCGTTGCCGCAGCGCCTGCGGTTGCTGAAAACGTTCAGGAAGTGATCGCCGGGCTGGAGCAGGAGTGGGTGAAGGCAATCCTCGCCAAAGACACCGCCACGGTCGACCGGCTACTGATGGCCGATTTCACCGGCGCGACCGACAGCCTCCAGTACGGAAAGTCCGACGCGCTCGAAGACGTGCGGTCCGGCACACATGAAACACTGACCTTGAACAACATCGTGGTGCATGCGTACGGCGACGTCGCGATCGCAACCATGGATCAGACCGAGAAGAGCCGGCACGGCAAAGAGGACTTCAGCGGCCACTTCCTGTTCACCGACGTCTGGGTCAAGCGGGATGGACAGTGGCGTGCGGTCGCGTCGCACGGTTCCCGCGTCAGGTGAGGACGCAGCACCGGGAGAACGGCACCCAGAACCGAGCATGGAACAAGCTCCTGGGTGCCGTTCGACGCGGCGTCACTTCAGGCGATGAACCGGAGCGCCTGCGTAGATCGCGCCGCCCTCGAGGGCCGTATGCTTCGGCACGAAGCTCAGCGCCCCAATCTGAGAGCCGGCTCCGATGGTCACGCCGATCTCGACAACGGCGCCGATGCCAATCGTCACATTGGAGCCGAGCCGCACAGCGCCGGTTTTGAGTATGCCGCCTTCGATGGTATGGCCGGAGACGTGCGCGTCGTCGCCAATCACCACGTCGTCACCGAATTCGAGCAGGTTGTGATCGCTGACGGCGAGGCTATTGACGTACACGCGCCGCCCGATGCGCGCGCCGTTGAGGCGCAGGTAGGCCGTCCAGATCGGTGTCGCCCTGAACAACGCGCCCGAGACAATCCGGACGATGTGCGCCGCGGCCAGCGCCCGCGCCCACGACAGCAGGGGCCAGTCGAGTGTGGCGATCGGCAGTGAAGCATCGGGAGACGTTTTCCAGCCCGCCGCGCGGATGGCCAACGCTGACGCGGGCATCAGGCAGAGGGCAAACAGGACGTAGGATGGTGCCATCGCCAGGGCGGCGGCGACCAGCCGAGCCGCGGACGAGTCGATCTGCATTACCAGGCGCGTCCACAGCCACACTACCGGGAGCGCGGCCGTGCCGCACACGAGCGCCTCTACCACGACGAATGTCACGACCGTCCAGACGATTCGGAATGCAACCCGCATGAATCACCACTACGATCCGGAGCCGACCCAGGCCGGTGAAGGCGCTGCTGTCGTGCTCGTGCCTGGACTCGATGGCACCGGCCGGCTCTTCCATCGCCAGACGCCGCTTCTGGCACGGTCATACCGCGTGGCGACGTACGCCCTGCGCGACCACGCCGACACGATGGACCAACTCGTCGCCGACCTGGGAGGGGTCGTGGACATCGTCTCGCCGGTCGAGCGGCGAGCCACTATTATCGGCGAATCGTTTGGCGGTGCACTCGCGCTCAGTTTCGCCCTCGCCAATCCCGATCGCGTCAGCGCGCTCGTGATCCTGAATTCATTTCCCTTCTTCGCGCCACAGTATCGCCTCCGCCTGGCGATCTGGGGCCTGGGCATCCTGCCGTGGGGAGCAATGGGCCTGGTGCGGCGGCTGACGGCCTTCCGTCTCCATTCGAGGCATACACACCGGCAGGAGGTTCGGCAATTCATGTAAATCACGGCCGACGCGAGTCGTGAGGGCTACATCAACCGCCTGGAGCTGCTGCGTGCATACGACGTACGACACCGACTCGGCGAGCTGCGCGTTCCCACGCTGTTTCTGGCGGCTGAACTGGACCATCTGGTCCCATCGGTCGAACAGGCTCGATACATGGCCACCCGCGTGCCCGGCGCAGTGATGCGAATCCTGGCTGGGCACGGTCACATCTGCCTGATCGCGCCCGATGTTGACCTGCACGCGATCCTGCACGAATGGCGTGGGATGGCTACGCCAGAACCTTGATGACGACCCGTCGGTTCTTCGCGCGGCCTTCCCTCGTGGTGTTGGGCGCGACCGGCTTTTCGTCGGCGAAGCTGATGACGCTCATCTTGTGAAGCGGGATCTGGAACTGCTCGTAGAGATAGCGCTTCGCCGCTTCGGCCCGCTCGAGACCGACCCGCTTGTTGACGTCCTTGGGGCCGACGTTGTCGGTGTGCCCTTCAATCTCGATGAAAACGTTCTTCGGATCCTGCTTGAGCTGCTGCACGATCCCGTCGAGCTTCGCCTTGACCTCGTCGGGCAGGGTCGCGTCTCCGAACCTGAAGTTGCCGTTCTCCGAATTCAAGACCGCTTCGTACACGAGCCGGCGGTTCGATTTGTCGATCGTGTCGACTTTGGCGTTGACTTCGGTGGCCGCCGTGCGCGCCGCCACCGCGGTTGAGTTCGCGGCCGCGGCCGCCGTGCCGGCCTGCTGCGCCGACTGCGTCGCCGCGCCGGCCTTCTGATCGACTTCGATGATGCGTCCTTCATTCGCCCGGGTGCGCTCCTGGGTGTCCTCTATCGACCGGCCCAGCGAGTCCACCTTGGTGCTGACCTCGGCATTGAGATCGTCGACGCTTTTCTTCACATAACCTTTGGACGCACAGGCGGTCGATCCGCCGAGGAGAAGGGCGATGTTGAGTGCTATCAGGACGTTCCGCATGATTCGACTCTCCTTCACAATGTCTGCGGCCAGCCGGCGGCAGAGCCTATAGCGTAATCGTCAGGCGATCCTCGACCTGCGTCACGCCGGGCGCCGCCCACGCGGCGCGCGTGGCCTCTTGTCGCTCGGCCCACGACCGCACGCGGCCCGTCAGCACGACTTTGCCGTCATGCGCCGCGACATGGACCCCGCTGGCGTCGATTTCGGCGCTGCGTTTGAACGCCGCCTCGATCTTCGCTTTGACGTCGCCGCTGCTCACAGGCGCTTTAAGCAGAATGGAATTGGACACGCCCTTGACGCCCGTGAGGTCCCGCACGACCCGTTCGGCCGCCGCACGCTGGTACTGCCAGGCGACCGTCCCGTTCAGCGTCACCCAGCCGTTGGTGACAATCACCGTAATCTGATTGGGTGGAATCAGCGTGTTCCATTTGAACGCGTCGATCGCCGCTTTCGCGATGTCGGTGTCGGTCCGCTCGTGCGCACTGGCCAGCCGGACGGCGAGATCATTGGCCACGGCCTTGACGCCGTACACGTGTAGCGCGCTGCGCTCGGCGGCCCACTTCTCGGCATAGGATCTGACGTTGCCGCGCAGCGTCACCACGCTGTCGGCGACCGCGACGCCCACGTCGGTGGCGTCCACGCTCGGCTCGAAGTCCAGCGAATTTTCGACGTGCTGCTTGAGTTCATGGTCGGTCATTGGCTTCCTCCTACGTGGACTACGCGTTTCGAATAGCGAGAAGTTGGAGCAACCGTGGTGCCAGGGGGGATGCCGCAGGAATCTGTTCAGGACATCCCTTGAGGGGGGAAGTCACGGATTTTCCCGCACGACCTGTGGAAAAACCCGTCCGGCTTCAGTCGGGCGGCGGGACTGGATCCGGCGGCAGCTCAATCTGCTGCGCAAGGAACTCCTCTGATCGCCACGGCGAGTTGGCGCTGAAATCAAAGATGCCGAGAATCAGAACGGGCGTGCCTGGCTCGAGCATCCGGCCGCGCGCGCCCAGCTGCCACTGTTCACCCCATTCGTACAACCACCGCGCGTCACCCGCCAGCAGCCGCACGCAGGCGTGGCTGACCGGCCGCCCCGGCAGCGGGTGCTCGTGAAACGAGAGCCCTTCGGTGCTGCCGAAATTGAAGTACCACGGCATGAACCACTCCGGGTTGAAGGTGCTCGTTCGGCCCTTGGACTTCCAGTTCAGCGAGAAGAGCCCCTCGGGGGTCGGCGCCTCTCTCCGTCCGGAACTGACAGGTCCCCAGCGCACGAGCCGGCCGAATTCGTAGGCACCAAACACTTGCGCCGGCTGATGCACGACGAGCGCCTTCGGCATCGCCGTTGCCCAGCCGTACGACAGGGGCAGTGGACTGTAGGTCAGGTCGTCGGCGTCCCAGCGGTCGGGCACGACGATGGACCCGAGTCGCGCGAGATGAACCAGGTCGACGCGATTGAGCTTCTGCAGCAGCGCCAGCTGTGGTCCGTCAAACGTGGCCCGCAGTTCCTTGAGTCCGCCCGACAGAGGTTGGAGCCGGTAGGTGATCGTCCCCTCAGGGGACGACACAGTCCGGCTATGGGTGGACGCTGCCGGCGGCGACGCCACAGTGGAAACCGTCAGTACGGCCGCAAGGGACAGCATGATTCTTCGATGTACGAACACGGTCATTCCATTTCAGCCGGCGGTCGGGTGGATTCCGTCTTCGGTTCCGGGACCTCGGTCAGCGTCGCCTCGGTCAGCAGGAGCACGCTGGCCACCGACACGGCATTTTCGAGCGCGATCCGCACGACCTTGGTCGGATCGATGATGCCGGCTTCGATCAGATCAACGTAGCGTCCCGAGCTCGCGTCAAAGCCCTGTGTCCCGGTGCCGTTCGTCATGCGATCGACGACGACGCCGCCGTCGAAGCCGGAGTTCTCGGCGATCTGCCGGGTCGGCGCCTCGAGCGCGCGCTTGAGAATCAGCGCGCCGGTGCGCTCGTCGCCGGAGAGCGCGGCCGCTTCGCGATCGACGCTCTCGATCGCCCGCAGCAGCGCCAGGCCGCCGCCCGGCACGATGCCCTCGGCCATCGCGGCCTTGGTGGAGCTGATCGCATCTTCGAACGCCTCGCGCCGGTTCTTCATTTCCGCCTCCGAGGGCGCGCCGACCCGGATGACCGCGACGCCGCCCGTCAACTTCGCGAGCCGTTCTTCGAGCTTCTCGCGGTCGTAGTCCGACGTCGTCGTCTTGATCTGCGCGCGAATCTCGTTGGCCCGCCCGGCAATCGCCTCTTTCGAACCGGCGCCGCCCACGATCGTGGTCGACTCCTTGTCGAC
Organism: Vicinamibacterales bacterium; assembly: GCA_049679965.1. Taxonomy (GTDB): domain Bacteria; phylum Acidobacteriota; class Vicinamibacteria; order Vicinamibacterales; family CAVVIG01; genus 2-12-FULL-65-11. The sequence goes on along the minus strand of JBAUGX010000040.1, from coordinate 9,740 downwards.
GATGACACGCTTGGCCTGGCCCAGATCGGTCAGCGCCACCTTGTCGAGCTTGACCCCGAGCTCCTCCGCGATGAGACGGCCGCCTGTGAGAATGGCCACATCCTCGAGCATCGCGCGGCGGCGGTCGCCAAAACCCGGCGCCTTGATGCACACGCACGGCAGGATGCCGCGCACCTTGTTCACGACGAGCGTGGCGAGCGCGTCGCCCTCGACGTCGTCGGCGATCACGAAGAGCGCCTTGCCGCTCTTGGCGATCTGCTCGAGGAGCGGGAGCAGGTCCGCCATCGTGCCGATCTTCTTCTCGTAGATGAGGATCACCGGGTCCTCGACCACGGCCTTCATCTTTTCCGGGTCGGTGATGAAGTACGGCGAGAGATATCCGCGGTCGAGGCGCATGCCCTCGACGACCTCGACCTGCGTCTCGGTGCCCTTGGCTTCTTCGACCGACGTCGTTCCCTCCGCGCCAATCTGCTCGAGCGCCGCCGCGACGGTCTCGCCGATCGTGGTGTCGTTGTGGGCCGAGATGGTTGCGACCTGCGCACGCTGCTTGTGGTCGGTGACCGGGCGCGACAGCTCCTTGAGTCGCTTCACAACCGCGCCAAGAGCGCGGTCGAGCCCGCGCTTGAGATCGACCGCGCTCGCGCCGGCCGCGATATTCTTGACGCCCTCGGCGAAAATCGCCGCAGCCAGCAGCGTCGACGTCGTCGTGCCGTCGCCCACCAGCTCGCCCGTTCGCTCTGCGGCCTGGCGGATGACCTGGGCCCCGAGGTTCTCCACGTGGTCCTCGAGCTCGAATTCCTTCGCGATCGTGACGCCGTCGTTGCAGACGAGCGGACGGCCCCATTTCTTCTCGATGAGGACGCATTTCGACTTCGGTCCAAGAGTGACGCGGACGGCGTCGGCCAGCGCCGTCGCGCCGTGCAGGATCTTCTCGCGGGCCATGGATTTGACGAGCAACTTCTTGTGAGCCACAAACAACCTCCGTCCTGTGCGGGAACTTCTCTGCAAAGGGCTTGCTCGACGAGGCGGCGGGCGTGAGCCGCGGCGGCACCGCGTTTGCGTATACCGCGATCCATGGCGACGCTGAGCGCCCGGTCACTCGATCGTTCGCAGGTCCATATCCATGCCGACCTCGTTCGCCTGGACGGCGAACTGGCGGTCCCCGAATCCGCCTCCGGCATCGTCGTGTTCGCGCACGGAAGCGGCAGCACACGCCACAGCCCGCGCAACAAGCTGGTCGCCGACACGCTGAACGCCGCCGGCCTCGCGACGCTGTTGTTTGACCTGCTGACCGAGAAAGAGGCGTTCTCGGATGCGGTTGACGGCCACCTGCGCTTCGATATCCCGTTTCTCGCGACTCGACTCGAAGGTGCGATTGACTGGCTGACGACCGAGCCGGCGACGCGCGCGCTCAAGAGCGGCGTGTTCGGCGCCAGCACCGGCGCCGGTGCGGCCCTCGTAGCGGCCGCCGAACGCCCGGATCGGGTTTCGGCCGTCGTCTCGCGCGGCGGCCGCCCGGATCTCGCGGGAACCTGGCTTCGCCGCGTTACGGCTCCGACGCTGCTCATCGTTGGCAGCCACGACGAAGAGGTCGTCAACTTGAATCGATGGGCACTCGCGCGTCTGCCACAGAACGCGCGACTCACGCTCGTCCCAGGCGCGACTCACCTGTTCGAAGAGCCCGGTACGCTCGAGCAAGCCGCCGAACTGGCTCGCGACTGGTTTCTCGAGTGGCTGAAGCCCTAGGAGTGCTAGAATTTTCCCGCTTGGTGGGGCTTTTCACCATCCCCTTTGCCCCTCTTGGGGCGCACGGTGGAAGTTGTGTGGACGTGAGGTGTTGATGTGCTGATCATTCTAGTCGCGTTCCTGTTCCTCATGTCACCTTCGCCGGTGGCCGCGCAACAGAGCAGTTGCGCGGACTGCCACTTCGCAGATCCGAGAGCGCCAGCCAGGGATCACTTGGAGGACTGGGACCGTTCCGGGCACGGCCGCAACCGCGTGGGGTGTGAGAAGTGCCATGGCGGGAACGCGACGACGTTCGAGTCGTTTCTCGCTCATCGAGGCATCCTGAACAGCGCAAACCCAGCCAGCCCGGTGAATCGGCGGAACCTGCCGACCACGTGCGGCACGTGCCATGCGGGTCCGTTCGCGGCGTTCCAGAAAAGCACGCATTTCGGCTTGCTGAAGATGGGCGACGAGAGGGTGCCGGTCTGCGAGACCTGCCACGGTGCCGTGGGAGCCGAACGGCCGTCGCCCAAAGCCCTGGAGGGGGAATGCCGACAGTGCCACGGTCCCAGGGGGGTCGCCTCCCGGCCGGAACGAGCCCAGGGAGCCAGAGCCCTGTATGAAGGGATCAATGAATCACGCGAGATGCTCGCTGTTGCGAAGCCGCTCATCGGCCGTATCGCCGACCGGACACGCAAGGCCCAGCTCGAGGGGATGTACCAGCAAGCGGAAGTGCCGCTGATCCAGGCCGTGCAGGCTGGGCACGAGTTCGTGTACGACAACCTGACCGAGCGACTGACGACCGCGCGGCAGCGCATCGAGGCGTTGCTCGGGCAGCTCGCGAACCCCAGGTGAGGGTCCATGACTGCTGACCTCGGCCTCACGAACGTCTTTCTCGGGATCATGGCGGTGGTCAGCTTGTTGGAAGCCCTGGCCGTCGTCGGCCTTTTTCTCTGCGGCTTCCTCCTGTACCGACGGGTCATGCAGGTCATCAGCGGCATCGAAGAGCGACACGTTGCTCCTGCATCGGCACGCGTGACCGCGATCCTTGACGACCTCAAGGGCGTCACGTCGACCATGAAGGCAGGTACGGATCGCGTCGATCGAGCCGTTCGATGGCTCAGCGACCTGCTGCGAATCAAGTCTCGCGCCTGAAGGCGTGCGAGTGGGCTGGGTCCTGAAGGAATACTCCCAATGCCCGGCGTCTTTGGCTCACAACCCTGAGGGGAATGTCTCCGCCACTTCTCCGGCCTCCCACAGCGCGGTGCGCTCGAGGGGCTCGACGGCCCGCGTCTCGTCGAAGTGCACCACGAAGTCGAACTGCTCGGGCAGCCGCGCGTGGAAGTAATGACTCCTCCGCTCGGTGTCCGGCGCGTAGATGACGCCAATCGCGCGCTCCAGATGCGGGCCGGCCAGCACCGACGCCAGGTCGAGGTCGATCCGAAGGGGCAGCAGGAAGCGCGGGATACCCGTCTCGTGGAAGATCCGCTCGTAGCTGCCGGCGAGCGCCGGTCTGACGTGCCGGCGGTGCGCAGGGCCGTCCCAATCGGCGGCCGCGGTGACGGTGCCGGTCGACGTGGTGAAGCCGACAAGCACGGCCTCGGCACCGAATCGCTCGCGCACGAGCTGACCGACGTTGAGCTCTCCACTTTGGCCCATCTCGGTCGCGCGCGCGTCGCCCAGATGCGAGTTGTGCGCCCAGACCACCACGCGCGAGCGCGGATGGGTCTTGTCGAGAAACTGCATGAGATGGCGCAGCGTCTCGGTCATGTGCTGGTCTCGCAGGTTCCACGACTCGACATGCCCGCCGAACATCGTGCGGTAGTACGCCTCGGCGTTCCGTACGAGCCGCGCGTTCTGCTCGGCATAGAAGAACTCGTCGGCGGCGACCCGGCCGTCGCGACTGGCGTACTCGACCCTCCGGCGATGTAACTCGGCGAGCTCGGCCAGGACCTCACGCTCGCAGGAGGGCCCGATTCCCTGCCAGGTGGCCTGGGCATAGGCCTGCATCTCATCGCCGAACTGATCGAAGCAGCCATAGTGCGTGCGCGCCCGCGCGGCGGCTTTGGGATCCACTTTCGCGAGATACGCCAGCACCGCCTGCATGGACGCGCGCAGGCTGTACAAGTCGAGGCCGTAGAAGCCCGCGCGCGCATCGGCCGGCTTGCCCTCGTTGAACGTGCGCAGCCAGCCGAGGAAGTCGAGGACGTCGGCATTGCGCCACATCCAGGTCGGGAATCGGCCGAAGTCACCGAGCGACTCCACGGCGTCCTCATCGGTGCCCGTGCCGCGGACGAACCGGTTCACTCGATACGCATCAGGCCAGTCGGCCTCGACGGCCACTGCCGCGAAGCCTTTCTCGGCGATCAGGCGCCTCGTGATGAACGCGCGCTCACGATAGAACTCATGAGTGCCGTGCGACGCCTCGCCCAGCAGGACGAGGCGCGCATCGCCGATGCCGTCGATGAGCGCGTCGTACTGGTGGGGATCGCCGGAAAGCTTCAGCGCGCGGTGGCGCACGATGTCGTGGGGTTTCGCCTTCTGTCCATGGGGATTTGACGCCTGCCCGGGCCGCGGGGAGGGCTCGGGGGGGCCGTGACTCGCCGCGGTCAGAAGGCGCGCCACTTCCTCGTCGCTCGTCTGATCGAACTCCTCGTACCACAGGCCAACCGCCCTGAAGTCCTCAGGAGTGGAGAGGCAGACGACGGCGTCGGCGAGCCGGCCGAGGGCGTCGCAGGTGTCCCGCGCGCCGACCGGCACGGCCACGACGATCCGCGCCGGCGCCTGCTGCCGCAGCGCCAGAATCGCCGCGTGCATCGTCGATCCGGTCGCCAGGCCGTCGTCGATGACGATGACCGTGCGGTCGCGAACATTCGGCGGCTGGCGCTTGCCCCTGAACAGGACGTCGCGACGTTCCAGCTCCATCCGTTCACGGACGGCGACCTGCTGGACGAGCGCCTGCGGAATGCCGATGTCCCGGATCAGATCTTCATTGAGGACTTCGACGCCGCCGGCCGCGATCGCGCCCATCGCGAGCTCGGCATGGCCGGGAACGCCCAGCTTGCGGACGAGGAACACATCGAGGGGAACCGATAGCTTCGACGCCACTTCGAAGGCCACCGGCACGCCGCCACGGGGCAGCGCCAGGATAATCACGTCCGAACGGTTCGCGTACTCGGCCAGGCGGGCGGCAAGCTGGCGTCCTGCGTCAACGCGATTCTTGAACCGCATTTTTCCGACTCCCGAGCGGTCGTCGTCTGTTTCGCTGCACGTCGCTGCGGTGGCGCAGCACGTAGTGCTGCACCCGCCGCTTGGCGACGTCGAACGCTTCGCGGATGACGAGCTGAACGTCCTTGCGCATGCCTTCGATCTCCAGATCCTTGGCCCACTCGCGTTCACCAAGGTCCTTCGCCGGCGCATGGAGGCTGGATTCGTGACTGATGCTGACATCGCCGCCGCGAACGGTCACCTCGATCCGCACCTGGAATCGGTTTCCAGACTGGTGATGCCGGTGCGGCCGGTCGACGGTCACACGACAGGCCATGATGTCCCGGCAAAACGTGCCCAATTTGGCCGCGCGTCGTTGCAGGTCCGTTTCAATCCACGCGGTGGGCGTCATGCCGTGGAACTCGACGTCGATGGGATATTTTGGAGGCATGCCGACCACGGGTCGCAACGATCGTGCCGATGCACGGTCCCCGACGACGTCGCTAATCAGCGTGAGCCGGTGATTCCGAGCGGAAAATTCCGGATCGGTGAGCAAAATTCCCGCACGTCAGTGCGTCTGAAGCCGGACACGACGTCTCGGAAACCAGCAAGCTCCTTGCAGAAGGCCCAGCGTATTCGTGTTGTGGCCGGAAACCCGACAGATTATGACCGTGCGTTGGCCTACCATCACCAAGGATTCGGCGAGTTCGAAGGTTGTGCCGAACCTCGTTGACTACGATCGCGTGCGGAGCGAATTCTCCTGGTCGCAGGCCCGAGCCGCCTTGGACGGGCTGCCGGGCGGGGCCGGCCTCAATATCGCGCACGAAGCGGTCGATCGCCATGCAACGGGCGCCAGGCGCCAGCACGTGGCTCTGCGCTGGCTGTCCAAAGAGGGCGCCGAGCGTAATTACACCTACGGGGATCTGCTCGATCAGACCAACCGCTTCGCCAACGTCCTCACGCGGCTTGGCATCGGGAAGGGCGATCCGGTCGCCGTGCTCGCCGGCCGCATCCCCGAGCTGTACATCGCCGCGCTCGGGGCGCTCAAGAATCGCAGCGTCTTCATGCCCCTGTTCTCCGCCTTCGGGCCCGAGCCCATCGAGGCGCGCGTCAACATCGCCCGAGCGAAGGTCCTCGTCACGACCGACGCCCTGTATCACAAGAAGATTGAAGGCCTGCGTCGCTCGCTGCCGAGCCTCGAGCACGTGCTCGTCATCGGCGAACCCGCGTCGGTGAGGAATCTGCCGGGCACCCGAGATTTCCGCGCCCTGCTCTCGCAGGCCGACAACCGATTCACGATCCAGCCGACCGATCCCGAGGACATGGCCCTGCTGCACTTCACGAGCGGCACGACTGGCAAGCCGAAAGGCGCCATCCACGTGCACCAGGCCGTGGTCGCGCATCATGCGACCGCACGCTTCGCGCTCGACTTCCACCCCGACGACGTGTTCTGGTGCACGGCCGATCCGGGCTGGGTCACCGGCACTTCCTACGGCATCATCGCGCCCCTCACGCATGGCCTGACGAGCATCATCGACGAAGCGGAATTCGACGCCGAGCGCTGGTACGGCATCCTCCGCGCCGAGCATGTGACGGTCTGGTATACGGCTCCCACGGCCATCCGGATGATGATGAGAGTGGGACTGGAGACGGCCAAGAAGTTTGAGCTGCCATCGCTGCGCGTCCTCTCGAGTGTCGGTGAGCCGCTCAATCCCGAGGCGGTCGTGTGGGGTGTCGAGGCGTTCGGGCGGCCGTTCCACGACAACTGGTGGCAGACGGAGACCGGCGGCATCATGATCGCGAACTATCCGGCCATGGACATCAGACCGGGCTCGATGGGCCGCCCCCTTCCCGGCGTCAACGCCGCCATCGTGCGGCGGACGGGCGAGGCGTCCGTCGAGGTCGTCGAAACGCCGGACACCGAAGGCGAGCTGGCCCTTTCTCCTGGCTGGCCTTCGATGTTTCGGGGTTATCTGTCCGAGGACGCGCGCTACCGCAAGTGCTTCGTGGGCGGCTACTACCTCACCGGCGATCTCGCCAAGCGCGATCGGGACGGCTACTACTGGTTCATCGGCCGCGCCGACGATGTGATCAAGTCGTCGGGGCACCTCATCGGTCCTTTCGAGGTCGAAAGCGCGCTGCTCGAGCACCCGGCGGTTGCGGAAGCCGGTGTGATCGGCAAGCCAGATCCGGTGGCGCTCGAGATCGTCAAGGCGTTCGTCGCGCTCAAGCCCGGGCACGAGCCGACTGACTCGCTGCGGCGCGAGCTGCTCGGCTTCGCTCGCGTCCGGCTCGGTGCCGCGGTGGCGCCAAAAGAGATCGAGTTCTGCCCGAGCATTCCGAAGAACCGTGCGGGTAAGATCATGCGGCGGCTGCTCAAAGCGCGCGAGCTCGGGCTGCCCGAAGGCGACACTTCGACATTGGAGGCTTCATGACCGACGCGAATGTCCGGCTTCAACCGGACGAACACCGCACGCGGCTCCTCCACGAGATGATTCGCATCCGCCGCTTCGAGGAGAAGTGTGCGGAACTCTACAGTGCGGGCAAGATCCGCGGGTTTCTCCACCTCTATATCGGCGAGGAGGCCGTGGCCGTTGGCACCATGCAGGCGCTGTCGCCAGAAGACGCGATCGTCGCCACCTACCGCGAGCACGGCCACGCGCTGGCTCGTGGCATCTCGATGAACGCGCTCATGGCGGAGATGTACGGCAAACGCGAGGGCTGCAGCCATGGCCGTGGCGGCTCGATGCACGTCTTCGACGCCAAGACCCGCTTCTACGGCGGCAACGCCATCGTCGGCGGCGGTCTGCCGCTCGCCGTCGGCCTGGCCCTGGCCGACTCGCTGCAGCACCGACCGCACGTGACGGCCTGCTTCTTCGGCGACGGCGCGGTCGCCGAGGGGGAGTTTCATGAGTCGATGAATCTCGCCTCGCTCTGGAAGCTGCCGGTACTGTTCCTGTGCGAGAACAATCTCTACGCCATGGGGACGCGCATCGAGCGTGCGCAGGCGCAGGTCGATCTTCGGGCCAAGGCGCAGAGCTACCTGATGACGGCCGAGACGATCGATGGCATGGATGTCGCCGCCGTCGAGTCGGCGACCAGGCGCGCCGCCGAGGGGATCAGGCGTGGCGAGGGCCCGCAGTTCATCGACTTCCGCACGTACCGGTTCCGTGCGCATTCCATGTTCGATGCCGAGCTGTACCGGGATAAGTCGGAGGTCGAGCTGTGGAAGGCGCGCGATCCGATCGTCACCTTCAGCGCGGCGCTCAAGTCCGACGGCGGTGTCCCAGACGTCCTCGTGCAAGCGCTCGAAGACGCCGTGGCCGAGGAGGTCGCCGAAGCGGTGGCCTTTGCTGAAGGCGGCACGTGGGAGTCCGTCGAACATCTGCTCAAAGACGTGTACACGCCCGCCCACGATCACCAGCCGGCCGGCGCGGGTGAGGCCAGATGATCAAGACGACGTACCGTGAGGCGATACGCGGCGCCATCAGCGAGGCGCTCACGAGAGACCCACGCGTGTTCCTGATGGGAGAAGACGTCGGCCGGTACGGCGGCGCCTATGGCGTCAGCAAGGGCCTGCTGGCTGAATTTGGGCCCGATCGGATTCGCGATACCCCGCTCTCGGAATCCACGTTCGTCGGCGCCGGGATCGGCGCCGCGCTCGGCGGCATGCGGCCGATCGTCGAGGTGATGACGGTCAACTTCAGCCTGCTCGCCCTCGATCAGATCGTCAACAACGCGGCGACGATTCGCCACATGTCGGGCGGCCAGTTCAGCATCCCCATCGTCATTCGGATGGCGACCGGCGCGGGACGTCAGCTCGCCGCGCAGCACGCGCACAGCCTCGAAGGCTGGTACGCGCACATCCCCGGCATTCGCGTCGTGGCGCCCGCGACGCTCGAGGACGCACGCGGGATGCTGTGGACGGCCCTCGAGGATCCGGACCCCGTCCTCATCTTCGAGCATCAAACGCTCTACAACATGGAAGGATCGCTGGCCGACGACGCAGGCGCCGTCGACATCGACAAGGCGGCGGTTCGCCGGTCCGGCAAGGACGTGAGTCTCATCACGTACGGCGGCACGCTCGGCAAGACGCTGCAGGCGGCGGAGACGCTCGCCGGTGACGGCATCGAGGCCGAAGTCATCGATCTGCGGACGCTGCGGCCGCTCGACATGGCGACGGTTGCCGCGTCGGTGAAGAAGACCCGCCGTGCGGTCATCGTGGACGAAGGATGGCGGAGCGGGAGTCTCTCGGCGGAGATCAGCGCACGCCTGGTCGAAAGCCACTTCTACGATCTCGATGCCCCAATTGCCCGCGTGTGCAGCGCCGAGGTGCCTATTCCCTACCCCAAGCATCTCGAGGACGCCGCGGTGCCTCAGCCCCCGGCCATCATCGCGGCCGCCCGGGAGGCGATGGGACGCCGTGGGTGAATTCCGGATGCCGTCGCTCGGCGCCGACATGGAGGCCGGGACGCTGGTCAAGTGGGTGAAGCATCCCGGCGACAGCGTGAAGCGCGGCGACATCATCGCCGTGGTCGACACCGACAAGGGCGCCATCGAGATCGAAGTGTTCGAGGATGGCGTGATCGACACGGTCCAGACCGAGGTCGGCCAGAAGGTGCCGGTCGGCACGCTGCTCGCCGTGATTCGGGGCGCGTGGGCGGCCGCCCGGCCGCTCGCGTCTCCAGCGGCGCGAAAACTGGCGGCGGATCGAGGCGTCGATCTCTCCACCGTGCGCGGTACGGGCCCACACGGCGCGGTCACGTACGAGGATGTGGAGCAGTGGGGTCCGCCTTCAGGCGGACCAA
>JBAUGX010000039.1:0-15753 GCA_049679965.1 Vicinamibacterales bacterium | reverse complement strand
GACCGGATCCGCCGTCGGCGAGAGCGCTGCCGCCGATGTCGAAGTTGGGACGGACGCCGGCGGCCTGGGCCATCAGCGAGATGTAGCCAAACCGGCCGGTCGTCCTGGTTCTCGGCCTCGCGCTCGTGGGGTCCCTGGAAGATCAGAATCTGATCGGGCATCGAGTTGCCGTATCCCCAGGTGCGCTCGGTCAGCGGTGTGCCGTGATAGAGACCGAACAGCGTGTCGGGCGGCTCGATCTCCATTTCCTCGAGCAGCTCCGCCGACGGTTCGTCCTGCACGACGATAGCGAGGTTTTGCATCGCGTCGCGAAAGCGACGTGGGATGGTGGCAAGCGCGTCGGCGACCAGCCGCTCGAACTCCGATTTACCCACGGGGCCGCTTCCGGGGTCGTTTCCGCGCGACGGGCGACCGATCCAGTTTGAGCGCGTCCACGAAGTCGCAGTCGTGTTCCACGGCACATTGGTCGCACTGCGGTTTTGGGCGGCAGATGCGGCGCCCGTGCAGGATCAGCGTGTCGGACGCGCGCGTCCAGCGCGGCTTCGGCAGCGCACCGCACAATTGCCTTTCGACAATCTCGGGATCGTCGGATTCTGCCAGCCCGATACGGTTGGCCACGCGCAGCACGTGGCGATCGACCGGTAGCGCAGGGATTCCGAGCGCGTGCCCCAGCACGACGTTGGCTGTCTTGCGGCCGACGCCCGGAAGCATGACGAGCTCATCGATGTCCCGGGGGACATCACCGCCGTGGTCCGCGACGAGCGCCTTTGCCATGCCCACGAGCGCCTTGGACTTCGCCCGGAAAAAGCCCGTCGAGTGAATCAGGGGCTCGAGGTCGGCGGGGCTCGCGCTCGACAACTCCTGCGCGTGCGGATACCGGCGAAAGAGCGCCGGCGTCACCAGGTTGACCCGCTGATCGGTCGATTGTGCGGACAGAATCGTCGCCACCAGGAGCTCAAACGCGTTCGCGTAGTGCAGCTCGGTGTCCGCATTGGGATGCTGACCTTCGAGCGCATCGAAAATGCGCCGGACGTCGCTCGGTGTCTTAATGAACGGGACCCTCGCCCTTGTTCCAGCCGACGTTGCTGTAGGACTCGGAGTACACGCGCCAGTGCTCCTGCATCGCCGCGATCAGATTCGGGACAAACTGCACCGGGACGACAATCTTGGAGCGGACGGGCGCGCGGACGACGTGATCGGCCGACGCTTCCTTGATCTCTCTTTCGGTGAGTGGCATCACCTCGCAGAAGGTCAGCGTGAAGTCGAATGGCGTATGGGCGATGGAGCAGAAATTGGCGTAGGTGCGCGGCAGCGTCGAATCGTCGTCAGGCGTGATGGTGAAGTTGATCTGTCTGGGTTGGTCGGCCATGCCCCAGTCTAATCGAAAAAGCGTCAGTACTTCCGCATCACCCCCACGACCACGCCCTGGATCTGTACCTGATCGGGGTCGACAAACGTCGGCTGCATCGTGGCGTTGGCCGGCTGCAACCGGATCCTGCCGCCTGGGTCGCGATAGAACTTCTTGAGCGTGACGTCCGAGCCCCGCAGCAGCGCGATGACCATTTCGCCATTGTTGGCCGTCTTGCGGTCTTCGACGATCACGAAGTCGCCGTCCCGAATCTGTTCCTCGATCATCGAGTCACCGCGAACACGCAGCACGTAGGTGTCGCGCGCGCTGGCCAGGTGTTCGGGCACCGAGATGGTTTCGTTCGAGGCCACCGCCTCAATCGGCGCACCGGCGGCGACGTAGCCGAGCAGCGGCAAGTCGACGGCCCGGCCTCCGGAGCGTGTGGGCACCATCTCAACCGATCGGCTGCGATTCCACGCCCGCTTGATGAAGCCCTTCTCCTGCAGGTTGGTGAGGTGCTTGTGCACGGTGGCCAGCGAAGAAAGGCCGAAGCGCTTGCCGATTTCTTCCAGGCTTGGGGCGTACCCATGGGCCGTGATGAACTCGTTGAGATAATCGAGGATTTCGCGCTGTCTTTTCGTGAGCGGGAGCATTGGGAGCCCTCCAATCCAGCACCAGCACTATACGCAAAAGAAAGGCGAAGGTCAATAATCGGATATAACCTTCGCCATCGGTTTGTGGTCTCACTACCAGTCCAGGCTGATGTCACCGCCGCTGACGTCGACGCTCATCGCAACGTGGCCATCACTGCTCGGCGCAACGCCCGCCCGCCGGATACCGGCGGCCGACGTGCCCCAGGATCTCGTGTCCACGCCAATGTCTGATCCGCCTCTGGCCGAACTCGGCGAAGCGGCGCTCGTGGCGGCCTGCCTCGACGGCCGGTCGGGCGCCTTCGACCTGATCGTCGAACGTCACCGGCGCTCGGTGTACCAGCTCTGCTACCGGTTCGTCGGGAATCGCGAGGACGCGAGCGACTTGTCCCAGGACGTCTTTCTGCGGGCGTTCCGAGGCCTTCGCAACTTCCGCGGCCAGTCGTCGCTCGCAACCTGGCTGTACAGGATTGGCGTGAACGTGTGCCTGAACCGGGTGAGCGTGAAGACGCCGGCGAGCGAGCCGATCGACGTACGGCAGCATGTCGATGCGCGCAGCGATTCGCCGTCGGACCGGGTGCTCAAAGCCGAACGCGGCGCGCGCGTGCGTGCCGCGATCGCGCTGCTACCTCGAAAACAGCGCGCGACGCTGGTATTGCGGATGTATCACGAGATGTCGCATCGGGAAATTGCCGATGTGCTCGGCAGCTCGGTCGGCGCCGTCAAAGCGAACTTTTTCCACGCGCTGGGCAATCTCAAGAAGCGGCTCGGCGGCGACATCCCGTAGGTGATGACCAGATGAAGCACCTCAGCCCGGACGAGTTCATCGACCTCGCGGAAGGCGCGCGCGCCGAGACCGACCTGCCGCACCTGTCCACCTGCGCGAAGTGCCGCCGCCAGCTGGTGGATCTGCGCGCAAGCCTGTCGAGCCTGTCGGGCGCCCAGGTCGGTGCTGGCAATGATGTGTCGGAGCCCTCGCCGCTGTTCTGGGATCACTTCTCCGCCCGAGTGCGCGAAGCGGTGGATGCTGAGGGATCTCCACGCAATCCTCCCCGACGAGACCGATGGGCGTTGCTCGGCGCATGGGGCCAATGGCACTGGTCGGGTGCCATGCCACTCGGGGGCGCCGTTGCGCTCGTCGCCGTGGCGGTCGCGTTGACCGGCTACGTGATGGCTCCGGCCGCGCCAGTGCCCGGCGCGGCCGCCGCGGCCGACGTCGTCACGGAGGCGGCGTCGCTTTCGGCACTCGGCGGCGCCGACGATCCGACGCTGTCGCTCGTCGCCGATCTGTCGGCGGACCTGGACTTCGATGGGGCAAATGAGGCCGGCCTGACGGTGCCGGCACACGTCGGCGGCGCCAATGATGTCGTCAGCACGCTCACGGACGGCGAGCGTCGCGAATTGCAGCAACTGTTACAGGAAGAACTGGCGAGGCCGCGGGCGTAAGCGGGGCCCCGCAAACACATGAGTATGATGAAATCTCTGCTGAAACTGCTCGTCGTTACGGCCGTCGTCATGGCCGGATTGGCATCGGTCGAGGCCCAGGCACAGCGGCAAGGCCGGCGACAAGCTCTGCAGCCGCCACAGGGGCCGGGTGCCGTCGCGCCCGCCGATCCGCCTGGGGTCGCGCCGGCCGAGATCCAGCGACTGTTCGACGCGTACGCGTTGGTGCAGGCGCAGGAACAGCTAGCCATCGGCGACGAAAAATATCCCCAGTTCCTGGTGCGTTTCAAAGCGCTGCAGGACATTCGCCGAAGATCGCTGCAGGAGCACACACGCCTCGTCCTGGAACTGGCTCGGCTCGTGAACGCCGGGCAGGGCGACGACGTCCTGCTCAAGGATCGACTCCGGGCACTCGAGGAGGCCGACGCGCGATCGAGCGTTGACATCAAGAAGGCGTACGAGGGCGTCGATTCGGTGCTCGACGTCAGGCAGCAGGCCAAGTTCCGCGTGTTCGAGGAGCTGATGGAGCGTCGGAAGTTGGAGCTCGTCACACGCGCCCGCCAGGCCAATCGCCTCAGGGCGCAGCCGTAGTTCTCCCCGCGATTCGCGGACACGCGATAATAGTGCGGTGCCGTCACCCGACGAGGTACTTGCGACACCGCTGCAGTTTCTCAAGGGCGTCGGTCCCCGCCGCGCCGCCGATTTCAGCCATATCGGGCTGCACACCGTTGAAGACCTGCTGTACCGCTTTCCCATTCGGTACGAAGATCGCAGCCGCCTCCAGCCGATCGCGTCGCTCAAACCCGGCGAGAGCGCATCGATCGCCGCACGTATTCTGAGCTGCGGCCTTCGCTCAACGCGCCGGCCCGGCTTCAAGATCTTCGAGGCGCTCGTCGCCGACGCGAGCGGACCGCTGCGCATTACCTGGCTCAATCAGCCGTTTCTGCGCGACGTCTTCACCGTCGGGCAACACGTCGTGTTCTATGGTCCCGTTGAGATACGCGGCGGCGCCGGCCTCCAGATCATCAATCCGCAATACGAGATTCTGGAGGAGGAAGAGGGAGAGACCATCCACACAGGACGTGTGGTGCCGGTGTACGAACGAGCCGGGACCGTCACGCCGAAAATGCAGCGCAAGCTCGTCCACGAGGCGCTGCAGCGCGTGCCGGCCGATCTGGCCGATTCCGTTCCTGAGGAGGTGCGCGCACGGCTTGAGCTGCCATCGCGCCGCGCGGCGCTCGTCGAAGCGCATTTTCCGCCCGCCCAGGCGTCGATCGATGAGCTGAACCGGTTTGCGACTCCTGCCCAACGCCGCCTGATCTTCGAGGAGGCGTTTCTGTTTCATCTGGGCGTATTGGCCAAGCGGCAGGCGGCGGCGATGGATCAGAAGCCTGCGCCGGTGCTGGTGGACGACCGGATCCGCGAGTCGGCGCGCCGCGTGCTGCCGTTCCGGCTGACGGGCGGTCAGCGGCAGGCGCTCAAGGAAATCGTCGACGACTTGCAGCGGCGCTACCCGATGAACCGCTTGTTGCAGGGTGACGTCGGCGCCGGCAAGACCATCGTCGCGCTCCTGGCCTCGCTCGTCGCGATGGAAAACGGGCTGCAGGTCGCCTTCATGGCGCCAACCGAGATCCTGGCCGAGCAGCACTTCATCAACATTGCGCGTCTGCTGCGGTCGTCACGTTTTCGCATCGCGCTGCTGACCGGATCGACCAGCGCTGCCGCTCGACGCGAACAGCTCGCTCTGATCGAAGGCGGCACGATTCATCTCGTCGTCGGCACCCATGCCCTCGTTGAGGGCGACGTGCGGTTCCATCAACTGGGGCTGGTCGTCATCGACGAACAGCACCGCTTTGGCGTCCTGCAACGCGCGACGCTGCGCACCAAGGGCCTGCATCCCGACGTGCTGGTGATGACGGCGACGCCCATCCCGCGAACATTGGCCTTGACCGTCTACGGCGATCTCGATGTGTCGGTCATCCGCGACATGCCGCCGGGCCGGCTCCCGATCACGACGATGGCCAAGCCCGAGTCGCGGCGAGACGAGGTGTACGCATTCATCCGCAAGGAACTCGAACAGGGCCGCCAGGCCTACGTCGTCTACCCGCTGGTCGAGGAATCCGACAGAGTCGATCTGAAGGCCGCCACGGAGATGGCGGACCACCTGTCACAGGAGGTCTTTCCGGCCTATCGCGTCGGTCTGCTGCACGGCCGGATGAAACCGGATGGGAAAGATCGCGTGATGAAAGCGTTCGTCGCCGGCGAACTGCACGTGCTGGTATCGACGACGGTGATTGAGGTCGGGATCGACGTGCCGAACGCGAGCGTCATGATCATCGAGCACGCCGAGCGATTCGGGCTCTCGCAGCTCCATCAGCTTCGCGGCCGGGTCGGGCGGGGCGCGCACCAGTCGCACTGCGTGCTGCTGTATCAGTCGCCCTTGTCCGAGGACGCACGCGAACGGCTGAAGGCGATGACGGAGACCACCGACGGGTTCGAGATCGCCGAGCGCGACCTGTTGCTGCGAGGGCCCGGTGATTTCTTCGGCACCAGGCAAGCGGGCATGCCGACCTTCAGGCTCATCGATCTCGTGCGCGACCGAGAGCTGCTCGACACCGCAGGGCGGGAGGCGGCGCACTGGTTTGCGCGAGAGGCGCCTGCGCCGGCGGCAATCGAAAAGCTGCTGGCCAACTGGGAGGCCCGCTTCAAGCTGATCGAAGTCGGCTAGCGGTCCCGCTGAAGCCGGACCCCACGTACGACGCAATCGATGCAACATACAGCATGCGTGTGATTGCGGGGTCGCTCAAGGGCCGACGTCTCAAGCCACCCGACTGGGAAGGGCTGCGCCCCACGTCCGACAAGCTGCGCGAGACGATCTTCAACATTCTCGCGCCGCGCATCGCCGGGGCGCGGGTGGTTGACGGCTACGCCGGTACGGGGGCGCTTGGTATCGAGGCGCTCAGCCGCGGTGCGTCGACGGTCACGTTTATCGAGCAAGACACTCGCGCGCAGGCGCTGATTGCGGCCAATCTCGAGCGATGTGGCGTGACGAATGGCTATGCTATTATCCGCACCGATGTCGCTCGCGCGCTCGCGTCGCTGCGCGATACGACGCCGCCCGGCTCATTCGACCCGTTCGACATCGTCCTGCTCGATCCGCCGTACGCCGTGAGCGCCGCCTTCGAGTCTGTGCTCGCCGCGGCTGGTGAGGTGCTGGCGCCAGGTGGGATCGTGGTGTTGGAGCACGCCCGGCGCGCGCCCGTGCCCCTGAGAGCGGGGCGGCTCTTCCGCTCGCGCGAGCAGCCGGCGGGCGACAGCGCGCTGGCGTTCTATGAAGTCACAACTTAGAAGTTGAAGGGAAAAGGACGATGAGAGATCGGAAGCGAGTCGACAGCGTGATCCAGTCCTTTTGAGTTCTCACTTTTAACTTTTGCCTTTCTAGGTGTATGTCAACCCTCGCCGTCTACCCCGGCACCTTCGACCCGGTGACCAACGGTCACGTGGACATCATCGCGCGCGGCGCGCGGCTGTTCGACCGCATCATCGTGGCGATCCTCATCAATGCCGAGAAGGCCCCGCTCTTTACGACCGCCGAGCGCGTGGACATTGCGCGAGCGGTCTTCAAAGATCAGAAGAATGTCGAAGTCGACACGTTTGACGGGCTCCTGGTCGACTACATGGAGAAAAAGCAGGCCAACGTCATCGTCCGGGGCCTGCGCGCGGTGTCGGACTTCGAGTTCGAGTTCCAGATGGCGCTCATGAACCGGCGGCTCGACTCGAACATCGAAACCGTGTTCATGATGCCGGCCGAGCAGTACACGTACATCAGTTCCCGCCTGATCAAGGAAGTGTTCACGCTCGGCGGACGGGTGCACGGCCTGGTCCCTGATCTTGTCGAAGCGCGGCTTCGGGAAAAGGTCTCGATTCGATAATGCCCCGATTGGCCGATCGAATCAGGCGGATCGCCGAGTCGCCGATGATGAAGGTGACGGCGACCGTGGACCGGATGCGTCGCTCCGGCGTCAAGGTGATCGACCTCGGGGCGGGCGAGCCGGACTTCGCGACGCCCGATCCCATCAAGGCCGCGGCGCACGCCGCCATCGATCAGAACTTCTCGAAGTACACGCCCGTCGGCGGCTTCGCCGAGCTCAAGCGTGCGATTTGCGATCGCTACCGCGCCGACTACGGCGTGGACTACTCGGAGTCTGAAGTCATCGTCTCGGCCGGAGGCAAGCAGGCCCTCTACAACACGGCGCTGGCGCTCTTCGGACCGGGCGACGAAGTGATCACGCACGCCCCGTACTGGCCGACGCTGACCGAGCAGGTCAAGCTGGCCGAGGCCACACCCATCGTCGTGCGCACCAGGCCCGAGGACGGCTTCGCGATTCACGCCAGGACGATCCTCGACGCCGTGACACTGCGAACGCGCGGCATCATCGTCAACTCGCCGTGTAACCCGACCGGCGTGCTGATCTCGGAGCCAGACTTCGCGGCGATTGCGGAAGCGGCCGCGCGGCAGGACATCTGGCTCGTTCTCGATTTGTGCTACGAGCACCTGATCTACGATGCGACCCCGCATAATCTGCCGGCTATCGCGGCGCGCACCTGCCGCGACCTCACCGTCCTGTGCGGCTCGGCCTCCAAGGCTTACGCGATGACGGGATGGCGTTGCGGTTGGGCCGTCGGCCCGGCGCCGCTCATCGCGGCATCGGCCGCCATTCAGGGACATTCGACATCGAACGTCTCGTCGGTCACACAGAAGGCCGTGGTAGCCGCACTCATCGGGTCGCAGGCGCCAGTCAAGGCGATGCTCGACGAGTACCGGAAGCGCCGCGACCAGTTGCACGCCTGGCTGGCAGTCGATCCACGCATGCGCTGCCGCAAACCGGACGGCGCGTTCTACCTATTCGTTGACGTGAGCCGCGTGCTGAGCCCCAGCGGACTGCCGACGACCACGGCCTTTGCCGAGGCGCTGCTCGAAGAGGAGAAGGTCGCGTTGACGCAAGGAGAGGCGTTCGACGCACCCGGATTCGTCCGCATTTCGTACGCGACCTCGATGGACAATCTCCGAGAGGGCAGTGCGCGTCTATTGAACTTCGTGGCCCGCCACGCTCCGGTTCGCGCCGCCACCTCACGCTGACGGCATGCCGAAAGTCGTAGCCGTCATCGGCGCGTCGAGCGACCGATCGAAATTCGGGAACCGGGCCGTGCGTGCCTTTCGTCAGCACGGCGATACCGTCATTCCGATCAATCTGCACGAGCGGGAGATTGAGGGGCTGGAGGCCTATCGGTCCGTGTTGGACGTTCCAGGACCGATCGACATGGCGTCGTTCTACGTGCCGCCGGAGGTGGGGGAGCGCGTGATCGACGAAGTTGCGAAGAAGGGCATCGCGGAGGTCTGGCTCAATCCCGGGGCCGAGAGCGATCGGCTGATCGCTCGCGCCCAGGCTCTCAAGATTCAGCCGATCGTCGCCTGCAGCATCGTGGCGATTGGCGAGAATCCTTACGATTTGTGAAATTGCAGGATTGCAGGATGGCTGCGTGCGGGATATACTGCCGCCGTTCACCCACATTTAGGCAATTCCCCGCGGGCGCTCCGCCCGCCTCACTAACAGCCTCAACAACCAGCCTTATCTTCCAGCAGAGCGTTCATGCCCAATAACCCCAAGCGCCAGGCTCCGGCGCGGACCGCGAACGGATCGCCCACGTCCGATGCCGCCCCCACGACCCCGACCGCGGAAGCCACCTCAACCGAACAGCCGAAAGCTGCCACCCCAGAGCAGCCCAAGGCTGCGGCACCTGATCAGCCCAGAGCGGCGACGCCAGATCAACCGAGGGCAGCCGGAGGCCCGCCGCGGCGCCCGGGCGAGGGTCTCAACATCACCGATCTGAAGGACATGAGCATTCAGAAGCTCACGCAGATCGCCAAAGACCTCACCGTCGCCGGCGCGACCGGCATGCGCAAGCAGGAGCTCATCTTTCAGATTCTCAAGGCGCAGACCGAACAGAGCGGCTTCATCTTTTCAGAAGGCGTCCTCGAATGTCTGCCGGACGGATTCGGGTTCCTACGCGCACCCGACTACAACTACCTGCCAGGACCGGATGACATCTACGTGTCCCCGTCGCAGATTCGCAAGTTCGACCTCCAGACCGGCGACACGGTGTCCGGGCAGATCCGATCGCCGAAGGACGGCGAACGGTATTTCGCGTTGATCAAGGTCGAGGCGGTTAACTTCGAGGCGCCCGACAGGGCTCGCGAGAAGCTGTTCTTCGAGAACCTGACCCCGCTCTATCCCCAGGAGCGCATCGTCCTCGAGACCACGCAGGACAACCTGTCGGCCCGGGTGATGGATCTCTGGACCCCGATCGGCAAGGGCCAGCGCGGCCTGATCGTCGCGCCGCCTCGCACCGGCAAGACCATGCTGCTGCAGAACATCGCGCAGTCGGTCTCGAAGAATCACCCCGAGATCTACCTCATCGTGCTGCTCATTGACGAGCGCCCGGAGGAAGTCACCGACATGCAGCGCTCGGTGGACGGCGAGGTCATCTCGTCCACGTTCGATGAGCCGGCTCAGCGGCACGTCCAGGTTGCCGAAATGGTCATCGAAAAGGCCAAGCGTCTGGTCGAGCACAAGAAGGACGTGCTGGTCCTCCTCGACTCGATCACGCGACTGGCCCGTGCCTATAACACCGTGATCCCGTCCTCCGGCAAGGTGCTCTCGGGCGGTCTCGATTCCAATGCCTTGCAGAAACCGAAGCGCTTCTTCGGCGCCGCCAGAAACATCGAGGAAGGCGGATCGCTGACGATCATGGCGACGGCACTCATCGATACCGGCTCGCGCATGGACGACATCATCTTTGAAGAGTTCAAGGGCACGGGCAATATGGAAATCCACCTGGATCGGAAGCTCACCGACAAGCGCGTCTTCCCCTCGATCGACGTTCAGAAGAGCGGCACGCGCAAGGAAGAACTGCTCATCGCCCGCGAGGATCTCAATCGCATCTGGGTACTTCGAAAGATTCTCACACCGCTTTCACCAGTCGAGGCGATGGAGCTGCTGCTCGACAAGATGTCGAAGACCAAGTCGAACGCCGATTTCCTGGCGTCGATGCAAAAGGGGTAGGCATGGCGACGATTACCGTGCGGCAGAACGGCCCGTACCGGATTGCCGGCGAGGACGTGAAGGTGGTCGATTGGAACGGCAACGAGTATCCGATCGGGCGGCGGCCTGTTGCGTTATGTCGGTGCGGAGAGTCTGGCACCAAACCCTTCTGCGACGGCACGCACGGCAAGATCGGGTTTCAGGGTGGGGAAGCGGCCGGGGCGGCCGAGACCTCGGGCTGAGAGCCGAGGATCCGACGGAGTTCGTCGCCCTCGATGACTTCCACCTCGAGGAGCCGGCGCGTCACCCTTTCGAGCTTGCCGCGATTGTCCGTCAGGATCTGACGCGCCTTGTTGTGTGCCTCGGTCAGGATCCGCTTGATCTCGCCATCGATCTTCTGCGCCGTCTCCTCGGCGTACAAGCCACGTTCCTGGGGAAGCGGAATGTCCAGGAACCGTGCGCGCTTGTTCCCCTCATAGTTGACCGCGCCGAGCAGGTCGCTCATGCCGTACTCGGTCACCATCGCTCGCGCGATGTCGCTGGCGCGCTGGAGGTCGTTCTGTGCGCCGGTTGAGATGTCGGAGAGCGCGATCTCCTCGGCGGCCCGCCCGCCCAGGAGTACCGCGAGGCGATTCTGCAGCTCCGTGCGCGTCATCGTGTAACGGTCCTCGGTCGGGAGTTGCATCGTGTACCCCAGGGCCCCGAAGCCACGCTGGACGATCGAGACTTTGTGCACCGGATCGAGGCCAGGAAGCATGCTGGCGACAATCGCGTGTCCCGACTCGTGGTACGCCACCATCTCGCGCTCCTTCGAGTTCATCACGCGCTTCTTCTCCAGGCCGGCGACGAGTCGGTCGATAGCCGCCTCGAATTCCTTCGCGCCCACCTCGGTCTTGTCGTTGCGCGCCGCCAGGAGTGCCGCCTCGTTGACGAGGTTCGCCAGATCCGCGCCGGCAAATCCCGCCGTCTGCGCCGCGATGACGCCGAGCTTGACGTCAGGAGCGATCTTCACGCTTTTGGCATGGATGCGCAGAATCGCTTCACGGCCCTTGATGTCCGGTTTGTCGACGAGCACCTGCCGATCGAAACGGCCGGGGCGGAGCAGGGCCGCGTCGAGGACCTCGGGCCGGTTGGTCGCGGCCATGATGATCACGCCCTTGCGCGCGTCGAAGCCGTCCATTTCCGCGAGCAGCTGGTTGAGCGTCTGCTCGCGCTCCTCGTGGCTGCCCATGGGGCTCTGCGACCGGGTCCTCCCAAGCGCGTCGAGCTCGTCGATGAAGACGATGCAGGGCGCCTTGGCTTCGGCCTGCTGAAAGAGATCCCGGATGCGCGCTGCGCCTACGCCGACGAACATCTCGACGAACTCTGATCCACTGAGGCTGAAGAACGGCACGTGCGCCTCGCCGGCGACGGCACGCGCCAGTAGCGTTTTTCCCGTGCCCGGCGGTCCGACGAGCAGCACACCCTTTGGGATCCTCCCGCCGAGGTTTGTGTACTTCTTCGGGGTTTTCAGGAATTCGACGATCTCTCTCAGCTCGTCTTCGGCCTCGTCCACGCCGGCGACGTCGGAAAACTTCACCTTGACCTCGTCGTCGGCGTAAATCTTTGCCCGGCTTCTGGCGAAAGACATCAGGCCGCCCTCGGCGCCGCTCATGCGCCGGAAGAAGAAGCCCCAAATGGCCACCAGGAAGATCAAGGGCAAGAGCCAGCCCAGCAGCTCTGGCAACCATCGGTTGGCTGATTCACCGGTGTACTTGACGCCGCGGCTCTCGAGTTCCTCGGTCAGCTTCGGATCATCGACGCGGGTCGTGGCGAACGGCTTTCCCTGCTTCGGATCGGCGGCTGACGGCTGCTTGAGCGTGCCGCGAATCGTCTCCACGCCGATCGTCACGTCCACAACCTGACCGTCCTTGAGCAGCGTCTTGAATTCGCTGTAAGGAATCGGCTGCCCGGCCTGCGTCACGAGGTACGCCTGCGCCAGGCCGAGCACCACCACGAACGCCAACACGTACCAGAGCGAGGAGGGAGGCCGGCCGCCAATGGGACCTTTCCCTCGGGCTTGGCCGCGCGGTCTGGGTCCGGAGGGCGGATTGGTCGTGGCCACTACGTCTTCACCGCTTCTCGCTTGGAGAATACCAGCGCCTCAGGACCCGCATCGACGGCGATTGTATCGCCTTCGACGAAGTGGCCCTCGAGGACGCGCATGGCGAGCGGATCGAGCACACGCCGCTGGATCGCGCGCTTGAGGGGCCGGGCGCCGTACATCGGATCGTACCCCTCGCGGACGAGCGCCTCCTTGGCGGCGTCGGTCAGCTGCACGTGGATCTTTCGCTCCTCGAGCCGCTTCATCAACCCCGCGACCTGAATGTCGATGATCTTCTTCATGTGCTGACGGCCAAGCGCATGGAAGAAGATGATCTCGTCCACGCGGTTGAGAAACTCGGGCCGGAACTGCTCGCGCAGGGCCTCCATGATCTGCCGCCGCACCCCTTCGTCGAGCGCGCCGCCTTCCGCGGCCGCCCGCTCGGAAATGAACTGGCTCCCCATATTCGACGTCATGATGACGACGGTGTTCTTGAAATCCACCGTGCGCCCTTTGCCATCGGTCAGGCGCCCGTCGTCAAGTAGCTGCAGGAGCACGTTCAGCACCTCCGGATGCGCCTTCTCGATCTCATCGAGGAGCACGACAGCGTACGGACGCCGCCGAACCGCCTCGGTGAGCTGGCCGGCCTCTTCGTACCCGACGTAGCCGGGCGGCGCGCCAATCATGCGCGAGACGGTGTGCTTCTCCTGGTACTCCGACATGTCGATCCGCACCATGGCCTGCTCGTCGTCGAAGAGGAACTCGGCCAGGGCGCGGGCCAGTTCGGTCTTGCCGACGCCGGTCGGCCCGAGAAACATGAAGCTGCCGAGCGGACGATTCGGGTCCTGCAATCCCGCTCGCGCGCGCCGGATGGCGTTGCTGACGGCGGCAATCGCTTCGTCCTGCGCGATCACCCGCTTGTGCAGCCGCTCCTCCATGTGGATGAGCTTCTGAACCTCGCCTTCGATCAGCCGACTCACGGGGATGTGCGTCCATTTGCTGACGACCTCCGCGATGTCTTCCTCGTCAACCTCTTCCTTCAGCATCCGCTGCCCCTTCTGCAGCTCGGCCATCCGCGCTTCTTCGTCGCGAATCTGCTTTTCAAGCTGAGGCACGCGGCCGTACTGCAGCTCGGACGCCTTCGTGTAGTCGCCAGCGCGTTGGGCCTGCTCGATCTCGACCTTCAGAGTCTCCTGCTGCTCCTTCAACTTCCGCGACCGCTGAATCGCGTCCTTCTCCTGCTGCCAGTGCGCGGCCATCTGGCCGCGCTCTTCCTTGAGGTCGGCGAGCTCCTTTTCGAGCTTGCCGAGCCGTTCCTTCGAGGCCTTGTCGGTCTCTTTGCGCAGCGCCTCTCGCTCGATCTCGAGCTGCATGATGCGCCGCTCGAGCTCGTCGAGTTCAGCGGGCATCGAATCGATCTCCATACGGAGCTTCGCCGCCGCCTCGTCCACGAGATCAATGGCCTTGTCCGGCAGGAAACGGTCCGAGATGTAGCGGTTGGACAGCACCGCCGCGGCCACCAGGGCCGCGTCCTTGAACTTGACGCCGTGGTGGATCTCGTACCGCTCGCGGAGACCGCGCAGGATGCTGATCGCATCCTCCACGGTCGGCTCGCCGACCACGACCGGCTGGAACCGCCGTTCGAGCGCGGCATCCTTCTCGATGTACTTCCGGTACTCGTCGAGCGTGGTGGCGCCGATCGTATGCAGCTCGCCGCGGGCGAGCATGGGCTTGAGCATGTTGGAGGCGTCGATCGACCCTTCGGCCGCGCCGGCGCCGACCACGGTGTGCAGCTCGTCGATAAAGAGCACGACCTGCCCTTGCGCGTCGGTGATTTCCTTCAGCACGGCCTTGAGGCGTTCCTCGAACTCGCCCCGGTACTTCGCACCCGCCACCAGCGCACCCATGTCAAGTGCCACAATTTTCTTCTTCTTGAGGCCTTCGGGCACGTCGCCGCGAATAATCCGCCCGGCCAGGCCCTCGACGATGGCCGTTTTGCCGACGCCGGGTTCGCCAATGAGCACCGGATTGTTCTTGGTCCGTCGCGAGAGCACCTGAATGACGCGGCGAATCTCTTCGTCCCGTCCAATCACCGGGTCGAGCTTGCCGCGGCGGGCCAACTCGGTCAAGTCGCGGCCGTATCGTTCGAGCGCCTGGTAGGTCGCTTCGGGATTCTGGGTCGTGACCCGCTGCGATCCGCGCACGGTCGTCAGGGCCTCGAAGATCTTGTTCCTCGTGACGCCGTGCTGCGTCAGCAGCCGGGCGGATGGCGAGCGGCCCGTCTCGGACGCAATCGCGATGAAGAGATGCTCCGTGCTGACGTACTCGTCCTTCAAACGCTCGGCTTCGGCCTGCGCCAGGTCGGTGACGAGCTTCAATCGCGGAGAGATCCCCGGTTGAGCGCCGCCGTACGCCTGAGGCATCTTGGCGATGAGATCCCGGGCGGCACGTCCGACCGCCTGCGGATCGGTGGACATCTTCCTCAGGAGCTCGGGCACGATGCCTTCCGGCTGTTCGATCAGCGCGACCAGTAAGTGTTCGGGCTCGACCTGCGCGTGGCTCGCCTGCTCGGCGATCTGCTGCGCGTTCAGCACCGCTTCTTGTGCCTTTTCCGTGTATTTATTGATATTCATGTCCGTGCCTCGAGCTTCTGCAGCGCCTCAAAGTGTGTGCGCTGTTCCGGTGAGAGCGTCCGCGGCAGCTCCACACCGACCGTCGCGTACAAATCGCCGTGATCGTCCGGCTTGCCAATCGCCGGCATGCCGTGCCCCTTCAACCTGAACACCTGGCCGTGCTGCGTCGCCGGGGGAATCTTCAGTCTCACGACCTTGCCGCCGAGCGTCCTGACCTCGGCCTCGCCGCCGAGCACCGCCGTCGTGAGCGGCACGGCCACCTGCGTGTAGAGATCGCCCCCCTTGCGCTCGAATGACGGGTGGGGGGCCAGCCGGATACGCAGGTAGAGATCGCCCGATCGTGCGCCGCCGGCCCCGGGTTCACCTTCGCCAGGGATCCGGACGCGCGAGCCGTCACCCACGCCGGCCGGAATCCTCACGTCAACCGTGCGTGCCTCGCCGTCGTGCTTCAGCGACAGGCGCCGCATGGCGCCATGGTAGGCATCGTCGAGAC
>JBAUGX010000038.1:0-8903 GCA_049679965.1 Vicinamibacterales bacterium | reverse complement strand
CGGCCGGCCCCCGGCGCCGGCGGCACGATCGCTTCGATCGGCGCATCGACAATGTTCCGATCGACGAACAGCGTGCTCTGGACGATGTTGCGCCAGTCGCTCGTCGTGGTGTAGCCAAGCGGCAGTTGCACGCCGTCGGCGGGCACATACCCGGAGTACTTCGTCGTGAGCGTCAGGTCGCCGAGATTCCCGTTCGCCACTACATAAGTGACCGACGCTGGCAGGTTCGACGTGGCGTCGATGCCAAGGGTCAGCGTGTCGCCCTGCTTGAGCGTGAGATCGACGAGCTGCTGGCTGCCCGACCGGCGCAGATTGCTGAGCCTGGTCGCCGGATCGAGGGCCGCGCGCACCACGGCCACCGGATTGGTCAACGCGTCCAGGCGCCCCGCCCGCGCGCCCGTCTCGAGATCCACCACGGCGTCCGTGCGATTGAGCCCGAGCTGCTGACCGGCGATCGCGAAGACGAAGTTGGACTTGACGCGCTGCTGCGTGCGCATCTTCGCGCGCTCGAGGTCGATCGTGCGGTGGTAGTCGAGGATGTTTTGCCACTTCTGCGGCGCGTCGGGCGACCCGGTAATATTGCCGCCGCCGTTCTGGGCGGCCTGCGCACCATAACCAATCACTTGAATCGTCTTCACGGCCAGAATCCGGCTGCGGCCGCCGAGCGCCTCGGCGGCGCGGCCAACGAGTTGCGCCTCAGGCCCTGGCGCCTGGCCTCGTAGGCCCACCGTACCCCAGACCACGCACGCGACAGCGATCGCACCAGCCACGATGGCCGCAAGACTCTTCTGCATGACACCCTCCCCGTTTCTCGCTCGCCATGGTACGTAGTGCTCTGCCACGAGTCAACGGACGGCGGTAGAATACCCCCGATGGAGGCTGACCCCAGATGACGGCACGACGCGTGGTGGTCGCCCTTCTCTGCCTCCTCGCCAGCCCCGCTGGCGCGCAGGACGCGCCGGAAGACGTCCAGCAGATTCGTCAAGCCGCGGAACGAGGAGACCCGAAAGCGCAGACGCGTCTCGGCACGATGTTGGCCGACGGCACGGGAGTGGCGCCAGACGATGCGCAGGCGGTTCAGTGGTACCGCAAGGCCGCCGAGCAGGGCTCCGCGGAAGCGCAGGCGTTACTCGGCATGATGCTCGACAGCGGCAATGGCGTGCCCCAGGACTCCGTGCAGGCCGTCGAGTGGTTCCGGAAATCCGCGGCGCAGGGTCACCCGCAGGGGCAGTTCCAGCTCGGGCTGTCGCTCGAAGACGGCAGTGGTGTGGCGAAGGATGTCGTCCAGGCCGCCGAGTGGTATCGCAAGGCCGCCGACCAGGGATTCGCGAACGCCCAGAACAATCTGGGCCTGCTGTTCGCCGCCGGCAACGGAGTGCCGAAGGATGCCATGCAGGCATTCGAGTGGTTTCGCAAGGCTGCCGAACAGGGAAAATCCGAGGCGCAGTTCAACGTGGGGATGGCGTACTTCACCGGGTCGAGCGGCACGGTGGATTTCGTCGAAGCCTACAAGTGGTTCACCCTCGCCGCCGTGCCCAGACCCGGCGAACACATTCCTCAATATGCGAACGCTCGCGACGCCATCGCGACTCGCCTGACGCCGGAACAAGCGGCCGAAGGGCACAAGCGCGCGCAGGATTGGCTGGACGCCTTCCTCCTGCGGAGCCGGTGAGGGCTGCGCGAGTCAGCGCCCCCTTCCCCCGTTTCCCTGTCTCTCTCTCGCTTTCTCGTTCTCTTTGTTCTTGCGGGCGGTCTCGCGCTCTTCTGCCTGTCGCTCGGTCATGCCGCGCTTGTTTTCGTCGTGGCGATCCTCCATCGTTTTCCTCTCCTGCTCCTGGCGGCGACGGATTTCGTCCTCCCGCTGGCGACGGGTCTCTTCAACTTGACGCCGATTCGCTTCATCCTGACGCCGACCGGCTTCGGCGCGCTGAGCGGCAGCCGCGGCAGCCGCCTCGGCTTGCTCCCGCTGGCGTGCGGCGGCCGTCTCTCGATGCTCGACCGCCTGATCGGCCTCGATCTTCCGCCGCTCGAGGTCCTGGCGCCGCCTGAGCTCGCGATCGTCGATGACCGGCTCTGGTCTCGGCCGCGCAGGGCGGTACACCCGAATCTCGCTATCCTGAACGGTGGTCGGGCCCGCGTCGCCGCGGTCTCCCGTGCGGTAGCGTGGCACGGCCCGTCCGGTCTTCTGTTCGTGATGCCGCACGTCAACGCCGTCGTTGATGACGCGATTGTTCACGACCGTATAGCGCGTCACGTTGGTCGTGCGTCTGATGATGACCACGTTCTGCACAACGGGCCGCACGACGACTCGAATGGACGGACGCGTCAACTCGACCTCGCTGACAAAGCACCAGGCGTCTGGAGCGACGTCTCGGTCATCGTCGTCCACGAGGCCGACGCCGTTCTGCCAGCGGGCGCGCGGCCCGAGCGGCGCCCAGCCCACCACGTCGTCGCCGTGGCGCCAAGCCACCCATGCCGGCGCCCAGACCGTGCCTGGGATCCAGACCCAGCGATAGCGCGGGTGACGCGCCCAACGCCCGTAATGGAATGGCGCCCAACCCCACTCGTAGTCGGAGACCCACAGCCAACCGTCTTCGGTGTAGAGCCAGTGTCCGTCGACGTACGGGCGCCAGTCGGGTCCGACGCCGCCAGGCACCCACACCTGGCCGTACTCTTCGACCGTGACCCAGGATCCGTACGGCCTCAGACGGTCGTAAAAGACGGCGAATTCGACCTCCGCCGCGACCGGGGGCGGGGGCACAACGCGCGGCCGCGTCGTCCCGACCACTCGAACCACACAGCCGCTGAGCACGACGATCGACATCAGAACGATGAGTAATTTACGAAGCACGGACACCCTCCTGCGTTCAATAGTATCGGCCGGATTCGGGGTCTTCTTTCGGCCTGCGGGCGCGTGCAACAACGGGGCCGCAGCACGCCTGCGGATTGGCGGCCCAGTTCGAGCAGGTTGGCGCACACGTGCTGACACTCAATCAGGGCACGCTGTACCCAGAAAGAAAGAGCGTTTCTAGTTCGTCACGGCCTTCGCCAGCGCGAGCAAATCTGCTTTGGTCTGCGGACGATCCGGGTTCGGCGCGTGGACGAGGACGTGCGTGTCGAAATCGATCTTCAATCGATCCAGATTCTGTACGAGCGTCGCAATGAACGGACTGGGAGCCGCACCCATGGCCGGCACGTTGAAGTCCGCCGTGAAGAGGATCCGCTCCTTCGGCAGCAGCGCGACGATCATGCCGTTGGTGTGCGCGAGATTCTGCACGTGATGCAGCTCAACCGTGCGGGTGGCATCGGTCAGCACCCGCTTCTCGGCCACCGTCTCGAACTTGGGTTTCACGTTCGCCTTCGCCAGGTTGTCTCCGACAAGCGTGCGCGGAGAGCTGAGCGCCTTCTCGAGAAACGCCTTGTTGTTGTCGTGAGTGACGATCGTGATGCCCTCGGCCGCGACCGGGGCGAGCCCGCTCCCGTGATCGAAGTGCGGGTGCGTATTGACGACGTACCGGATCGGCTTGTTCGGGATGACGCGTCTCGCCTCCGCCAATACCGCCAGGCCGCGCGCTTCGCTCTGACCGCTCTCGAGCACGACGATGTGGTCGCGGAACTCGATCGCGAGGGCGACATAGCCGCCCGTGATGCGATAGACGCCATCAGCCAGCTTCTCCGATGCGACCTGCGGGGGCGCGGGCGGGCCGCCAGCCGCAGGCGGCGCGCCGCCTGGTGCGCCGCCTCGACCTGGCGCCGGTGGGGGCGTCAGCAACTCGACGATATTGGCCGGGTTCCCGCTCGCGCTCGTGATCGTCGCGGTAAACGATTCGATCTCGGCTTGCTTCTGCACGATCCGGGTCGGGACCTTCAGACCGCCGAAGTCCTGGTAGTTGCTGTAGGTCGTATCCACGTGCAGGTCGCCCGCGATCGGGTGTTCCACCCACGTTTCGACGCGATCGACCATATTCTGCGGGTTGATGTAGCCGACGACCCGATACGCCTGACCCGATGGCGCCTTCTGCGCGGGCGACCACGTCACGACGTTGTAGGTCGTGCCGCCGACCCGCTCGGAACGGACCGTGGCGTTGTTGGCCGCGGCGCCCTTCAAGAAGCCCCAGGGCGTCACCCAGATCTGCAACTGCTGCGTCCACGCCGTATTGGCGGGCGTGATGTTCTGGTTGAAGTTGCCTGCCACGGGGGCCGGTGCGCCCGGAAC
Organism: Vicinamibacterales bacterium; assembly: GCA_049679965.1. Classification (GTDB taxonomy): domain Bacteria; phylum Acidobacteriota; class Vicinamibacteria; order Vicinamibacterales; family CAVVIG01; genus 2-12-FULL-65-11. The sequence continues at coordinate 4,687 of JBAUGX010000038.1, read as the reverse complement.
CGTCGGGGGCATCGTCGGGCCGAACGCACGCGACGCAGGTTGATTGAGGTCGATCGAGCGGGTGTAGTTGGTAATCGCGGTCATCTGCAGCGGTCCGGCGATGTTAATGCTCTGCCCGAAATTGCCGTTCGCCGCGGTTCCTGAGTACGTGAGCGAGGTGAGATTGTCCGCGCCCAGGGCCTTTGACGCATTCGCGATGACGGCTCTGCCATCCTGTGCGCCCGCTCCCATCGACATGACGGCCACGAGCAGCGTGCTGACTCCGAACTTTCTGAACATGCCTGCCTCCAAAGTTCAACGAAATCTGATTAGCGAGGGAGGCTCTGAGTATATTGGGGATTTATAGGGGATGCACACCCGGCTGAAGCCGGACGTTACGATCGTCAGGAGTGCCGGCTGCCGACTGGCCGACTGATCAGCGCAGTCCCAGCATGTTGAGCACGCGGGCGCGGTTCTCGGTCTTCTCCAATTCTGTAGTGGGAGCGGCGACCGGGCCCCGAGGGGCGGTGCTTTGCGGGTCGGCGTGACCGGAACCGGCGCGTCCGGCCTGTCTCGCCGGACTCTCCGGCTCGCGCTCGGCGGGAACGTCGTGTGTCGCCGGGGCGATGGGGCCGCCCCGGAGATCGAAATCGCGGCACACGTCCAGGACGAGCTCGCGCGTGACCGGCTGTTTCGACACGGCAAAGCCGTGCACGAGGGCGTTGTCGCAGATGACGCTGATCGTCCGCGGAATGCCGTGTGAGTGCTCGTGAATGAGCGTCACCGCTTCTCGTGTGAAGAGCCGCGTGGTCTCGCCCCCTGCTGTTCTGATCCGCGAGCTGATGTAGGCGGCGGTCTCCGGCAGCGACAGCGGCCCGATTTGGCACCGGAGCGCCACGCGCTGCTTCAATTGCCGCAACTCCGGATCGTTCAGCCGCGTGGTCAGTTCGGGCTGTCCGGCCAGCACCAGCGGCAGGAGCTTCTCGGTCGGCGTCTCCATGTTCGCCAGCAGCCTGATCTCCTCGAGCAGCTCGTAGCTGAGACTCTGGGCTTCGTCCACCACGAGCGCGGTGATTTCTCCGCGCCGGCGCCGCTCTCGAAGCACGGCCTCGAGCGCCTCGAGCAGGCTCGCCTTGGACTGCCCGGCTCTCGCACCGAGCTCGAACTGGGTGGCGAGCGTCTCGACGAACTCGGCGCGTGTCAGCCTCGGGTTGCTCAGCAGCACGGTCCGGACGCCGAGGCAGCGGTCCGACTCGAGCGCCGCGTGCAGCAACGTCGTCTTGCCTGTTCCCGCTTCGCCAACCAGGACCGTGAGCGCCTTGGACGACGCCAGACCGTACTCGAGATTGCTCAATGCCTCACGGTGCTGCGCCGTGAAGAACAGGAACCTCGGATTGGAGGTCAGCTCGAAGGGCGATTCGCGCAGACCGTAATAGGTTAGGTACATGGCAGGCGGCTACTCCCCGGTCAGCGTGACGAGGATGAACTTGCGGAACTTGACGGGCACGCCGTCCTTCGTCGCCGGTCGATACTTCCAGCCGAGGCTCGCGTTGAGGAGCAGCGCATCGTAGCCTGGATTGATGGGCTGTCGGAGAACCGCCTCCCTCACGGTACCCATCTCGTCAATGACAAGATCGAGCACGCCGGTGGGCCGCGCCAGGCGCATCATCGACTTGAGCGCCAGCGGGAGGGTCGGCAGCTGTTGCAGCGTCGCCACGGGCGGTACGACACCATCGTCGCCTGCGCTGTAGATCGCCGGCGCGCTCGGACTCCTGGTCGGCGCGGCTGTGGCGGCCACGACAGCCACCGGCGCCGCGGGCTGGAGCGGTGTGGCGGCCGGCGCCGGACTGGCCGCGCCGCGACCCAGCTCGATGAAGCCATCGACCAGCACGCTCAGGTCGGCCAGCGATTCGTCGAGCGGCCCGGCCTGCTGAGCCGCCGCCAGCATGTTGTGGGCCTGCACGAGATGAGGCTCGGCCTTCGAGAAGTTCTTTTCGTCGAGCGCGGTCCGCGCCGTTCGGTACTCGGCGCGGATGAGGCCGGGCAGCAAACGCTTCCGCACTGTCAGGAACATGGCCTCGATGCGCGGCGAGGCGTCCTCGAGCTGCACGAGGGGCATTCTGCGAATGAGCCTCTCGGCCGCCGACTCGGCCTCCGCCGTGCGTCCGAGCGCATACAGACAGTAGACACGGTACTGCTCGACCTGTCGAGCGAGATCCGGTGTCGCCGGGTCAATGCGGGCGAGGGCCGAGAGTGCGTCCTCATACGCCGCCGACGCGTAGAGATCCTTGGCCGCGCCGAGTGGATCCTGCGCAGCGGCCGCGCCCGCCGCCAGGACCAGGGCAAGTCCGAGTGCGACGAGCGTCTTCATGGAGACACGCTCCTGGTCAGATCGACGGCCACACGATTCGGCCCCTTGGCGCTGACGACGACGTTTTCCCGGCGCTCGCCCAGTTGCGGGTGCCGGAAGACAATCTGGTGCGGGCCAATCGACACAGCGAGATTCGCAATCGGCGTTTGGCCGACGCTCGTGCCGTCGACGATCACGTCGGCCCATGGGCGAGCATTCGCGCTCAGCATCACCTTCGGCGGGTCCACGCGAATCGGCGTGATCTTCCCAGGCGTGATCTCGATTCTGCGCGGTTCCTGAAAGTCGAGCGTGCGGTTGACGAGCAAGATGTCATGCTGGCCCCCGGCGAGCATGATTTTCGCCGTGCCGCCGGATCCGATGACGTCTCCGCTCTCGATGATCTGCACGTCGAAGGGTGCCGAGACGGAGAGCCACCCGCCAAGGGGAGCCACCACCTTGGGAAGCGAGAAGACCACCGAGGTCGTCGTACCGGCTTCAATCGTCACGGTGCGCTCGGCCGAACCGGTTTCGCTCGCCACCGACACCCTGTGCGCCGCCGCCGTCAATTCGAGCGCCGTGATGGGGGACGAGCCCACCGCCTTGCCATCGACGCTGACACGCGCGCCGGCCGGGTCGGTAACGATAGACATGCGGCCGACCACAGCGGGGGCCGGCTCGGGCGCTCTCAGTTCGAAGTATTGAGACAGTTCGGCGCCAGCGGCCACAGACAGGGGCACCACCCGCTCGTCTACGTCGCTCTTGACCGTCATGGTGTGGGAGCCCGGCTTGAGCGCAAGTGTCATGGGCGAGGTCCCGCGAAGCTGCCCATCGACGAAAACCTCGGCGCCTGCCGGCTGGGTTTCGATCGTCAACTTCCCATCCTTCGCTGCGAGACCGGGGAAGGTGATCAAGTGCAGCTGATACGCGCCCAGCGCACCAAAGCCTCCCAGGGCCACGAGAGCCCCGAAAGCCAGTAGCGTCCCGTTGGATCTCGGCCGCGGACGTCCCGGTACCGCGCCCGTGCCGGCATCGGCGGTGACAGGCAGGGTTGGGGTTTCTGATGAAAACGCGAGCAACGGGTTGGATTCAACGGGCCGAGTGCTCGCGCCTGCTTTGGAGTGGCCAAGCAGGCGGTTCAGCCAACTGCCGGAGCTTGATTGCTGGGGACCAGGTGGAGTCTGTCCGGCGTGTGCACGCGATGCCATGGGCTGGTTGAGATAGCCAATGTCGTGCCACGTCAGTCGCGGCCGGAGTTCAGTCTGGCGCGTAATACAGCCAGATCAGGCGCCAGAAAGGCGTCAAAAGGGCGCAGAAAGGAAGACTATTGTCAGCCATGCCGCGGTTCATCCGTGATGCAGCGGGCTTCAGAGTCTCGGGCGCAAAGCCCACCTTCGCGGCAAAGGCGTACAATCGTAAACTATTGGAAAACTGGCAGCTTCCGCGCTCTCCGAGACGTCCGTAGTTTCACTTGACTTGATCCCTCTACTACATGCACCATTCTCCCCCAAACGGTCGAGATTCCTGTCCGTTAGAGGAAGAACCCTGCAAGAGTGAGCGTGCAGCCCACAAGGTACAGTGATGATTTCTATGCCGCGCACGAACCGACTGACTGTTCTAGGTGCTCTCTTCCTGGGCGCCGTGACGTTCTTCACCGAGCGGCCACTTGCGCAGGCGCCCGCGGCCCCAGCGGGCGTGCGCGTCGATATGAGCGGCAATTGGGCCGTCACGATTAGCGAAGACCAGCCCCATCGCGGACCGGGTCCGGAGTTGGGCGACTACACGGGGCTCCCGATCAACGCGGCGGCCCGTCAGAAGGCCGAAGCCTGGGACGCCACGATTCTCTCGCAGCCGGAGCGGCAGTCGCAGGCGCACCCCGCGCAGTACTGGATGCGCGGACCTGGACCAGCGCTGCGGATCCTCCCCGTCCTCGACCCGGTCACCCAGGTCCAGTTTGCCTATACCATCGCCGGTGGATTCGGCCGCGCCGATCGCATCATCTACATCGACGGCCGCAATCACCCGTCCGATTATTCCGAGCACACCTGGGACGGCTACTCCACGGGTGAGTGGAGCCCGAACGGCCAGTTCGCCGTGACCACGACCCACATGAAATACGGCGTGATTCAGCGCAACGGTGCGCCGGCGAGCCCCTATACGAAGATGACCGAGCACTTCGTCCGCCACGGGCTCTACCTCATGCTGCACACGTATCTTGAGGATCCGATCTACCTCGAAGAGCCGATGGTGCGCACGCACAACTGGACGTGGAACCCCGGCGCCCCGATGGCCCTCGGGAACCCGTTTGAATCGGTGGACGAGCTGGGCGACAAGCCGCTCGGCTGGGTGCCGTTCTTCGCG
>JBAUGX010000037.1:0-4181 GCA_049679965.1 Vicinamibacterales bacterium | reverse complement strand
ATCCGGACACCATCGTCCGGTTCGCGACAACGGCCGAGGAACTCGGATTCCATCACCTGCTGGCCTACGAGCACGTGCTCGGCGCCGGTATCGCAAATCGCCCCGACTGGAAGGGCCCGTACACGTCGAAGGACGCGTTCCACGAGGTGTTCGTGCTCTTCGGCTACCTCGCCGGATTTACGCGCAAGATCGAGCTCGTCACGGGGATCGTCATCCTGCCGCAGCGACAGACCGCGCTTGTGGCCAAGCAGGCGGCTTCGCTCGATGTGCTGTGCAGAGGGCGGCTGCGACTCGGCGTCGGCATCGGCTGGAATCCTGTCGAGTACGAGGCGCTCGGCGAGAACTTCGCCGATCGAGGCCGGCGCATGGAAGAGCAGGTCGACGTGATGCGCAAGCTCTGGGCGCACGAGACCATCACCTACAAGGGGCGCTGGCACACGGTGACCGACGCAGGCCTCAACCCCCTGCCGATCAAACGCGCCATACCGGTGTGGCTGGGCGGCATGGCGCCGCAGGTCATCGAGCGCGTGGGCCGCTTCGCCGACGGCTGGTTTCCGTTCGACAATCCGGAGCTCGAAAACCAGGTCGCTCAAGTGAGGGCGCACGCGCGAGCGGCGGGTCGGGATCCGGCGACGATCGGGATCGAGGGCCGGCTGCTCGTCACCGACTCTGCGGAGAAGACGCGCGAGAAGATCGCGCGGCTCGAGGCGCTCGGCGCCACCCACGCGTCCGGCGTCACCTTGAATGCGAAGCTGCCGACGCCGCAGGCTCACATCGACGCCATCCGCCGCTTCCGCGACACGCTGGCGCCGTTCATGGGTTGACGCCCGTGGACACGCCGCGTTGGAGTCCCGCCACACGGATCGCCTTCCGCTTCTGCTTCGTGTACTTCGGGCTCTACTCGTTCGCCACGCAGATTTACGGCGGCCTCTTCATCATCCCCAACTTCTCGTTGCCGGCCCTCGGCACGATCTGGCCGATGCGCCAGATCACATCCTGGTACGCGACGCGCCTCTTCGGCGTCACCGAACCGCTCGTGTACACCGGGACGAGCGGCGACACGATCTTCTACTGGGTGCAAACCTTCTGGACGCTGCTCTTCGCGGCGCTCGCCACAGCCGTCTGGTCGGAGCTCGACCGCCGGCGCGAACATTACTCCACGCTGCACAAGTGGTCTCGGCTGTTCATCCGCTTGGGGCTGGCCGCCCAGATGTTCTATTACGGTATGGCGAAGATCATTCCCACGCAGTTTCGCCCCCCGTCGCTCGTCACGCTGGTCGAGCCGGTGGGCAACCTGTCGCTGACGGACTTGCTCTGGACGTTCATCGGGGCGTCGACGCCATACCAGGTCTTCACGGGATTCGCGGAACTGGTGGCCGGCCTGCTGCTGCTCGTACCTCGCACGACGGTACTGGGCGCGACGATCGGCCTGCTGGACATGATCCAGGTCTTTCTGCTCAACATGACCTACGACTTCGGTCTCAAGCAGATCTCCTTCCACCTCATCCTGCTGAGCGTGTTGCTGCTGGCGCCCGACCTGCCGCGTCTGGGCAACCTCCTGCTCCTCAATCGCGCGGCCGGGCCCTCCACCGAAGCGCCTCTGTTTCGCACGCGGCGCGCCAACCGCATCGCGATCGTCGTGCAACTCATCGTCGGTCTCTATCTTGTGGGTGTACATAGCCACATCAGCTGGAAATACTGGAACGAGGAGGGCGGCCCGGGCGGTCCCAAGTCGGCGCTCTACGGCATCTGGGACGTGGACCAGCTCACGATCGACGGCGTCCTCCGCTCGCCGCTCAACAATGGCGACGACCGGGACTACGACCGGCGCTGGCGCCGCGTCATCTTCGACACGCCCTCGACCGTCGTCTTTCAGCGCACCGACGATTCGTTCGCCCACTACGGCGCGTCAATCGATGTCGGGACAAAGTCGCTCACGGTCACCAAGGCCAACAGCAAGATCTGGAAATCCCGCTTCTCCTTCGAGCGCCCGGCGCCGGACCAGCTGATCCTCGATGGCGAGATGGACGGCTTCAAGATCCACCTGCAACTCCAGCGAGTCGAGCTCGACACGTTTCGGCTGCTCAACAGCGGCTTCCGCTGGATTCGTCCGCCCGATCCGTTTGGGGGCTAGCGACTGAGGTCGTAGACGGCGGTCGAGCCTGGGCTGGCCAGCGTCAGCGTCTGGCCGTCCGCTGAAATCGTCATTCTCGCCGTGACGACTGGTGCGCCGTCCACCTTCTGGACCACATCGAAAGTGCGGCTATCGAGTTGGTGATAGGCGATGGTGACCGCGTAGTCTTCAATCCCTTGCAGTGGGTAGTCCTTGCCGTCGAACCGCCCTGTCCACTCCAGGTGCGTGATCCCACCCCGCGGACGAATCATGTCGTAGGTGACGTTCACGCCATCCGAAGACTGCCTGGTCGACGGCTCGACTTTGAGCGTTGCGCGCCTGAACGGAGGTGGACCTGGATCGTACGCGGACTTCATCAGGTCCAGCTTCCAGGTGCCAAACCACGGCGCCTGCGCCTGGCCCTGGCCCGCCGCGGCGCACGGCGGCAGCAAGGCACCCAGGAGCACGGCGACGGCCAGTAGCGTCCGAGTGGGCACGGTGCAGGAAACAACAGAACTACGGCGGCACGTCCCGGGCGCAGCGAAATCCGATGTTGACGTTGACCGACCGCGGCGTGTTGGCGCTTCGGTTTGACACACGCAGGTTCCGCGAATCGTCGCCGTACGACCCACCCCGCACACCACGCGCAACTCCGGACGATGGCCCTTGGGGATCGGTCGCCGCGTCGGACCCGTATCGGGAGGACCAGTCGGCCACCCATTCCCAGGCGTTTCCAGCCATGTCGTGCAGACCGAACCCGTTTGGCGCAAACGTCTTCACAGGCCGGCCGCCGCCGCCTTCGAACCCGGCCCCGTTGACCGCACCCGCACGATCCTCCGGAGCCTGATCGCCCCACGGATAGATCGAACCATCGCGTCCGCCGCGCGCGGCGTACTCCCATTCGGCCTCCGTGGGCAGCCGGCCGCCGACGGCCTGGCAGAACGCCTGCGCCTCGGCCCACGTGACCACCACAACCGGGTGGTTCGGACTCGTGCTCCACTCCGGTTGGTCGTCCATGTCCTGCGTGACCGATCGATACGTCCCAATCGTCACTTCCGTGGTCATCAGGTCCAACGGCCGGGTGAACGTGACCGCGTGTCGAGGACCCTCATCGGCATCGCATCGCAGGTCGCCGGGCACGCACCCCATCTGAAAGGTCCCCGCCGGCAAGCGCGCCCACGACACACCGGCCACCGGGGCCGGCGATTGCGCCGCTGCGCGGACGACGCCGGCGTCCCGTACGGAGGCGGCGACGACCGTCAGGCACGCGGCGGCCAGGCCGGCGGACAGCGTGCGCGGCATCAGTTCGCTCCGGAGAGCGGTCGTGTGTACTGCACGGGGCACCCGGGCTGAAAGAACTGTGCGGCCGCCGCGCGGGCGCACATCTCCTGCGCGCCGCGCACCTGCTTCTCGATGGCGGTCACGATCTCCGCAATCGGGAACGGCTGCTGGGCGTGCACGGCGAGGTTGGTCACGACCTTGATCTTTCTGTGGTCGATGTTGTCCATGTAGCTGCCGCCCCACCACGCGTAGTCCCAGTTCTGCGTCGTCAGGTCGCCCTCGACGAGCAGGCCGCTCGCCGGCACGTGCGCAAACACGGCATCGGCCATGTGGTTGTTCCCGATGACGTGGTAGATGTCCACTTCGTTCGTGCCGTCCTTGAGCTTCAGGTGGTCATCGACGGGGATGAACTTGAGTGGCTGGGGATTGCGGCCAAGCGCGTCGGGGAACTGGGTCGCGGGACGCGACGTCATCTCCCGGAAAATCCCCTCGTTGCCGCGGCGCGAGATGAGCGTGAGGCCCGCCGCGACGGCGGCCCGTACGCCAGCCGAGTGGTCGAAGTGATGATGCGAGACGATGAGCTGGGTGAGGCGCTTACCCGGCACGAGACTGTTCGCCAGCGTCACGAGCGCCTGGACCCGCGCGTCGCCGCCATAGGCTTCAAACATCGTCATGTGGTCGTCGAACTCGAAGATGGTGGCGCCGCCTGAGTACCAGACGTGATCGGCGACCTTCGTGGCCTGAATGGGCGCCGCCGCTCCCCCGCCCGCGCCGCCGCCGCCACGGC
>JBAUGX010000036.1:0-5406 GCA_049679965.1 Vicinamibacterales bacterium | reverse complement strand
GCGTTGTATCGCCCGTCGCGCGGGAGCAGGGGCAGCAGGACGGCCGGATAGCTCCAGTCCGGGTCCACCCCGTCGGCCGCGGCGGCCCGGGGCGCCGTGTAGGTGCCACTGTCGGCATCGAACGCGGTGGAGAAGTGGCTGCCGTCGGAACTGCCCGGCGCGGCGGCGAAGTCGGCCGGCAGCGGCGTGGCGGAGAAGATCTTCCCACTGGGCAGCACGAAGCCCCGGATGAAAAAGAGATAGCGGCGGCCGCCGCTGTTGGGTTCCCCGGACTTCGCGATCTCCGCAGGAAGGTTGATCCACGCCCCGCGCGACGGCAGGTAGCGCTCGGGTAGCGTGTTGCGGTGCCGGAAGTCGCTCTGGTCGAGATGGCCGAAGAACGCGACCGCCGAGCCGTCGTCCATCGCCACGAGCCCCGGGTACCAGCGGCCGCCGGACCGCGCCTCGTCCGGCTGAACTGGGTTTCGGTTTAGTCTCGTCGTTTCCACCCATTCGCGTCGGCGAGGGTTGTACAACCAGCACCGGCTGTGGCCGAGGAAGTCGAGACCATGGGCGTGGCCGTCGGCGCCCTCCGGCCACACGCTGGTCCCGCCGGCGATGAGCAGCCGGCCGTCGCCGACAAAGACGTGGTGGCTGCAGAACACGTCGGACTCCGGCGATCGCACCTGGCCCGGGACCAGCGCGTGCGACGCCACGTCGTAGACGCGCGTCTTCTTCCAGGAGCCGTTGCCGGCGCTTTCCTGCTGGTCGCCCCAGTGTTCGTCGCCCCCGAACAGCACCACCTCGCCTTGCGGCCCGTTGGGGACGAGGGCGGCGTGTACGGCTAGGATCTCGCTGTCGATGTCAGTTGGATTCCACGGCATGGCTTTTCCATCCTGCCGCCCTGCACCGCGGGCCCTGAACTGGGGCATGCTGGGGCTTCGCGGCGGGCTATTGTAGCTGCGATCCCCAGGGAACGGGCAATGGGGGAGCCGGGGCACCCAGCGCGCGCTCCCGTGACTGGACCGTGGGGGACAGGTCCTGGCGGCCAGCGGCGCCAGTTATAATTGCGCGGCGCAGAACAACCTCCACGTGGCCACGTGGCCCTTCGCCCTCCGTGGGTGGCACGCGTCGGAGGGACGGGAGCCGGCGCGAGGGCGGCCGGGCGCATTCGCAGGTAGCGCGCAAGTGTTCCGGCGTCGGCCGCCGGACGACGGGGACGAACATGGCACCACTAATCACGGGCGGTTCGCTGATTCAGTCCACCTTCGGTGCCGGGCCGCCGCACAACCTCGAGGCTGTCGTCGGTCGGCGTCTCCCAGACGGTGCATACGACATCCAGCACTATTGGCTGTCCCTGCGTCAGCCGGACGCTGAATGGCAGCGAGGGGCGACGATTTCATCCGTCGCCAGTGGGCCTGCGTCGCTATGCCAGCGGCCTGGCCCCGGCAATGGCAACTTCGAAGCAGCCGTGCTCGAAGGGGGCGGCGTCGCCCACTACTGGCTGGACAACTCTGTGAGTGGCCCCCGGCCTTGGCACCGTGTCCCTGGGTTTGCTGCTCCAGGCGCTGACGGACCAGGGGCGGTCGTCGCCAACCGCCAGAATGGCAACCTGGAGCTCGTGGCTCAGCACGGTCGGCACGTCGTGCATCACTGGTTCGATCGCACCGCGTGGAGGCGGGGACCGACCATTTCGACCAAGGCGAGTGGTGCCCCTTCGCTCATCCACTCCGACTACGACCATCTCGAAGTGTTGGTGCTGGAAGACGACCACCTGATCTTGTACTGGTTCGACGGCACGAACTGGCGCGATGGCGGCATCGCGACGCTCGCGGGAGACGGCCCCGCATCGCTGGTGCAAGGCGGCTATGGCGCCGCCCCTCATTTCAACTTCGAGCTTGCGGTGCCTCGGGGCGACGCCTTGGTCACGTACTGGCGAGACAATCAGCGTTCGCCCGACCTGCCGTGGCGCCCGGCGGGTCTGGCGACGTGGGGAGCCGGTCCCGTGCATGCGGTCTCTCTTTGCTCGGCCGATTACGGCAACGGGAGGACATGGCTGCACGCACTCTCCCAAGAGGGGACGTCAATCTATCACCTGTATCGCCCACATCTCGGGGCGAACAACTTGAGATGGACCCGCACAAAATGCATTCGCCTCGACGACCAGGCCGGCGTCGACGTCGACACGGCCCGCCCCCGTTCGCGGAGGGTGGCGCAGGTGACCGGCGATCGGGACCTGCAAGCAGGCGGACCCACTCTCAGCCAATCTCTGTCGACGTCAGGTGTTCGCGGGACAGACCTTGGTGTGAGTGTGCATCACAGAAATCGCCACCTCTTGCTCTTCGGCGACACTCATTGGAACGATCCTGCCCGCATCACCCTCGACTCGATCGCCGAAGTAATGCCGTTCGGTATTCCGCCGCCAACGGTACGACTGCACGGCTCGCCGCTCCGAATCGTCGGTGGCGGCACGACAGACCGCGAGTACGACGTGCCCCTCGATGGGTTCTCCCTACTGGGCCAGCTGTTCGTCTTCTTCTCGTCGAACCACTTCGATCACGGACAGGTAATGGGGCGCAGCGTTCTGGCGAGAGCCATTGACCCGAACGTCCCGATTGACCCCAAGGCTCGTGACCGCACTCTGGATTTCCAGTTCTTGACCACCTTCTCGAATTGGCGCTTCGTCAACACCACGGTTCAGTTAGTGCCAGCGGCCTCTGTAGCCGGGTTCGGCCGGGCGGGTCATGTCCTCCTGATTTGGGGCAGCGGCGGGTATCGAGCCGACGATCTGCGGCTGGCTGCCATGGAACTGCAGGACCCGGTCGTCTTCTCGCTCCTGCTCGACCATGCCGAGTTCCCAGTCCACATGCTGGGGACGCGATACTTCGCCGGAATGTGCGGGGCATCTCCTCTTTGGTCCGCCCGCGAGTCCGACGCGCGGCCAGTATTGTGGCCGTGCGCGCTGGGAGAGCTGTCGGTCCGGTGGGTTCCCGAGCTCGAGCGGTATCTGCTGCTTGCCATGACTGGACCGGAGGATCCACTCGGGGCGGCGGTATGGCTCCGCGTGTCGCGTTTCCCGTGGGGACCATGGTCGCGACGCCGGCAGGTCTTCGACTGGGTCGCAGACGGCATGGGGTTGCGAGACGTCAATCTCGATGGCGCGCCAGATCGGGAGAGACAGTTCATCCACGACGCGAACGCCGTGCCGCCGGACAATGTCGGTGATTGCATCTTCCCCCATCAGTGCGCAAGCGGTGGCGGCGCCTACGCCCCGTACTTGTTTGGCGTAAGCGGTCAGGGAGAGACCGTGACGCTGCACTTCACGCTCTCCACGTGGAATCCGTATCAGGTGATGATGATGGAGCACACGGTGACGTTGCCGGAGGTGGCCGAACTCGAACACCCATAGCCGGCACCCGTTCGTGGCGATCTCGACACCTTCGCGATGTCCGATCGCGCCGCCGAAGGGAGCAACCCGCCGCCTCCGCGCGCCGTCAGGGGTTCTCGTCCACGTGGTGCTGCACGGCGGCTTCTGCTGTGGCCGGGGCAGGGTCGCATAACGGGCCTTGGACTAAACCGCTTCGCGGTAGGCGGTAGACCGACCGGCTGATCCCCACCTTGCGGGATCGGGGTGTCCCCCGATCCGTGCACCTCCGCATTCGACCCGCCGATCCTCACCTACGCTCCGTGCGATCGCCGGGACTCCACCAGGCGCCCTTGCACAAGGAGCCGTCCATGACCCCACTTTGTCGGAGGGGGGAATGGGGTCTGAGAAGGGACCTTATGCTAACTTCTCGACAGCCCCCTAATCCGGTCTATCGTCACCTAATTCACCGTCCGACGATTCCGGTACGATTCAGGCGCGTTCCTCCCGGCAGGCCCGGAGGATTGCAGGGGACGGGACGGGCACGATAGGCTTCGGACCAGCATGGCCTCGACAGACAGAGATCGGCATCGCGATCGCGAGCCCGGCCACCGGCAATTCGACAAGCCCCTCCGACACGATCCGGATCGCGTCTTCACGATCACGAACGAGAAGCGTCAGCTCATCGCGAAATCCCTCCGCGACATCGATGAAGCGAGGCACACGCTCGAAGCCCGGCAGGACCGGGAGAATCGGGAGATCGTTCGCGAGTTGAAGGCGTCGGCCGATCGTATTTTTGAGATCCTCGACGAGCTCGAAGAGCTCGGCTAGCACGACATGGAACCATCTCGAAGGATGGTCGCGATCTGTGCGCGACGTCATACGGCGGACCACGATCATCGACGCCCCGCGGCTCTCGAGACTCCTCGGCGCATTGATGACGTTCGCAACCGGCAAGATTCGGGTAAGCTTCGGGTAAGCTTCGGGGATGCCAAGCAACATTGGGCTGAGAAAGGGATCTTCCGTTAACCACGGCAGGGCCCTAGTATTTCCATGAACCTTGAGAACCTGTCGCACTGAGGAGGGGACGATGCGCCGAGGAATTGCAGTCTGTGTTTTCGCGGCGGCCGTTGCCGCCACGTATGGCGTCTGGGGCACGATCACCGTCGCCGGTCAGGCGCAGGGGCAGGCGGCCGTGCCCGGCACGACGGCTCAACAGGCCGTGGACGCGGCGGCCGAGGCGCTCGGCGGGGCGGCCCGCTTGCGCGCGCTGCGGAACATCACGCTCGTGGGCTATGCGCAGTACGCGTATCAGAACGGCGGCGGCAACATCTCGCCGCTGCCCGGCGCGCCGCTGAAGCTGATCGCGGCCAACGACTACCGCCGCATCTACGATGTCGCGAACATGCGCATGCTGCATCAGGAGCGGCGCAACGACCTGTTCCCGTTTGCCAACTATGGCGGTCACAGCTTCGCGCTCGCCCGTCAGGGGCTCGACGGCGCGCAGGCCTATAACGTGAATGCGCAGGGCGCCGCGAACGCCGGCGGCGACGCGCGTGATCGACGGATGTGGTTCTACACGAACCCGGTGACGCTGGTGCGAGCCATCCTGACCGGCGCGGCGACGGTCGCCAACCGGCGGCAGCAGGACGGGCTCACGCTCGTCGACGTCACGCTGCGCGAAGGCGATCGCCTGACGCTCGCGCTGCGTCCGCCGTCGAACCTGCCGCAGTGGATCTCGTGGATCGGGCCGAACCAGAACCTCGGCGAGATCACCTACACGACGAACTTCTTCGGGTACGAGCCGTTTGGCGGCGTCGGGCTGCCCATGGGCTACACCACGACGCTCGACTGGCGGAACATCGAGTTCAAGAAACTGTACGTCGACGGCTACTACGTCGATTCACAAATTGCGAACTTCGCCGCCAACGCGACGTTTCCGCCGGCGCCGGCCGGCGGCACGCTCTCGGGCCCACCGCCGGGCGGGATCGTGAGCCTGATTCCGGGAGCGCGGGGCGCTGGCGCGGGTGGTGGCCGAGCCGGTGGCGCGGCGCCGGGGGGAC
>JBAUGX010000035.1:0-9947 GCA_049679965.1 Vicinamibacterales bacterium | reverse complement strand
CGTTCGAGCCGGCCGGAGGGGCACCGGGCGCGCCCGGCCGCGCCCGCAACTTCGGACCCGACGCCAAGCCTCAACGCGGTTTCGGCACCAAGGGCAAGAAAGGGAAGGAAGCCGAGCGCCCGCGCGGCCCCATCCCCACGAAGGTCACCGGCCGCTCTTTCACGCTCGACGATGCCGACTCGACGGCCGACGAGGCGCTGCCCGATATCGACGATATCGCGACGAGCAAGCCGCACGTGGACGAGGACAAAGACGAATAAGCAGTTTTAGCGCTCGTCGGCGTCGTAGACGTGCGTGACCGACCGGGCCTCACTCGGGCGGCCGCCTTCAACCTCGGCGGTCAGCCGCAACTGGCGACGCTCGGCATCGACCGAGTAGGTCTGGGTAATCTTCGGACCCAGGCCCTCGATTTCGGTCACCAGCTTGCCCGCGGTCCAGCGGGTCTTTCGCTCGATCTTGGTGTTGTCGTCTTTGATCTTCGTGCCGTCGGGCGAGAGCCGTGTCGTGCGACCGTCCGGACCGATGAGAATCACCATCGTGTTGGTGACCGTAATCACTAGGTGGGTGGGCGGGTCTGTGATGTCGCGCAGCGCCTCGCGCTGGAGGGCGACCTGTTCGCGACTGCCGCGGCCCGTGGGCACGCCAAAGCCGCCGCCGATGGGGCCGCCGAATCCACCAGGGCCCCGTCTGTTCCCACCCGGTCCCCGGCCTTCCGGTGTGGGGGGCTGACTGGCGGCCGGATTCCTGTTGAGCGTCCACGCACCGGCCAGCGAGGTCAGCTTCTGCTCCGCCGGCTGCACCTGCGCGCGGCCGTCAGCCGCCGGCACCGTCAGCGCAAGGATTACTGCCACCGTGAGCGACCTCATTCCCATAGATGATTATGGGCTACTTGCCTCCCCACCGTGGCGCCAGCGTGAGGCGGGCCCGGATCCGATCGAACGCCGTCAGCAATTCGTCGATCATTCGCGGAGTGCGGTTCGCGCGCGCATAGACCCATCCGGTTTCGCGCACCAGTTCGTGGCCCTCAACGCGAGCGCAGAAAAACTGTCCGGCCCGCACCTCGCGCGCGATGGCCTGGTACGGCACGATCCCGATGCCGAGGCCGGTCTTCACCATCGCCTTGATGATCTCCACGTTCTCGGTGTCCATGACGATCGTCGGCGTGATGTTCTCGGCGGTGAAGAAGCGATCGATGACCCGCCGGGTCGCCGAGCCGACCTCGAACAGGATGAACGGATGGGCGGCCAGATCGCGCGGCGCCACGCGGCGGCGGCGCGCGAGCGGGTGCCCCGGCGGCATGACCACGAGCAGCTCCTCGCGCATGACCGGAACGGCCACCAGGTCCGACTCGTTGATGGGGAGCGTCAGCAGGCCGATGTCCACGCGCCCGGCGCGAATCTCGAGCACCGACCGTTCCGCCGTGGCCACGGTGAGCCGGACGTCGAGCTGCGGATGCACGCGCTTGAGGTGCTTGAGCAGCGGCGGGAAGACGTAGAGACACACCGTCATGCCGCCCGAGAGGCGCAGCGTGCCGCGCAGCGTGCGTGTCCGATCGGTGATGGCGCCGACCGTGTCGCGGACGTCCTGGAAGACGCGCTGGCCGAGCTGGACCAGACTTTCGGCAGCCGGCGTCATGCGGACCTTGCGGCCCACCCGCAGGAACAGCGGCTCACCCAACTCCTCTTCGAGCAAGAGCACCTGGCGGCTGATGGCGGACTGCGAGACGTGGAGCTTCTTCCCGCAGCCGGTAAACGATCCTGTTTCGGCGATCGCCTGCAGGATTTCGAGTTGGCGGAGGTCCAAGGTGTCGCTTGAATTGCAGGATTACAGGATGGCATCCTGCAATCTCTAGATTCCTCTGTACGTGCTGAACCCGAACGCGCTGATCACGAGCGGCACGTGGTAATGCTCTTCCGGGTCTCGAACGCTGAAGGTGACCTTCGCTTCCGGGAAGAACGGGCTCAGGCCCTGGTCCCGATGATACGAGCCGATGTCGAACGTCAGACGGTAGGTGCCGGCCGCCATCGGGCGCCCCTCGGTCAACGTTGTCACGCGCCCCTTTTCATCGGTCGTCCCCCGGCCGATCGGGATCCATTCGCTCGCTTGACGCATCTCCAGGATGACGGTCACCCCGGTTGCGGCCTCGCCGCGGCCCGTGTCCAGTATGTGCGTGGTGATCATGGGGGCCCATTATAAGGGCAGCAGCACGGGACGGGCCTCGCGCGTCCATCCTTCTTCCCACGTCGGCCGCGCGGATTTCCTGGCGCCGGTCCGAAGGCGCTCGAGCAGCGCTTGATCGCCCGGGAAGGTTTCAAACAGCTCGAAGAGCACGTCGGCCAGCTGGGCGGCGCCGGAAAACAGCAGCCCGTTGTCTCCGTGCCGGACGCGCTCGGCCAGGCACGCGCCGTAGTCGAGCGCGCAGACCGGCACCCCGGCGCCAAAGAGGTCGGCGACCTTCATGGGGATGTCGAGGCCGGAGGAGGACCGGTGCAGACAGAGTCCCAGGTCGGCGCTGCCCACCACGCGCGGATAGTCTTCCGGCTCGAGCCAGCGCGTGCGCAAGTGGACGCGCCTGGCTGGAAGGCCTGCGAACCGGCGCTCGAATTCCGCTCGCCTGGCCCCGTCGCCGGTGACGAGGATCACGAGGTCGGCAAAGCGCCTGGCGGCCCCGCTCGCCTCCCATCCGCGGATGCGCTGCTCGAGCCGAAGGACGGCGTCGATGATGACGTCGAAGTCCTCGTCTTCGGTCCAGCTCGTCGGGCAGACAACGAACCCGACGGTGCCCGCGTGCACCCCCAACCGAGCGAAGAGCGCCTGCCGGTAGCGCTCGCGATCGCCACGCTCGACCGGCACAAAGGGCGACGCGGGGCGATCGTAGAGCACGTGCGTGTTCTTCACGCCGAATCGGCTCTCGAGAAACGCCGCGAGGCCCCGGGACACGCACAGATTGGCGTCCACGCGCCGCGCGTCGCGCCGTTCCAGCCAGCGTGCCAGCCGGACGGCCGGATGCCATTCGGAGAGGCGCATGCTCAGCACGGAATATCCGAGGTTGTGCCAGTCGATGACGAACCGCACGCCGCGGCGGTGGAGCGAGGACCACGTCACGGCCAGCGTGGGGAACACCGGCGGATTCTGCACGAGCACGAGATCGGGGCGCTTCAGGCTCTTGAGCGCCCGCCTCAGGCGCAGGCTGATTCGCCCGGCGTCCAGCAGGCCCGCCATGGCGTCCCCGGATCGCCAGACGTTCTGGCGGATCCACGATCGCGACGCCTTCAGACGATGGACGGTGATGCGCGGATTGTCCGTGATACGTTTGGGCAGCGGCGTCCCCTCGAGCCCCACCAGATCAACATCGACGCCGAGCGCCGCCAGCGCGTGGGCGTGGTAAAGCATGCGGGCGCTTCGGCCTAGATCAGAAAGGGCGACGACGACTGCGTGCACTGCAGGGCATAATAACCCACTGACATGGCGTCACCCCTGAAAGGAGCGCGCGCCAAACCCGGCGAGCCCGTGCTCGGCGGCCCGGCGTCGGTCGTCGAGACGGCCTGCCCGCTCGACTGCCCGGACGCCTGCAGCCTCGCCGTGACGGTCCAGCACGGCAAGATCGTCGCGCTCGACGGCTCGCGCGGCAATCCGGTGACCGAGGGCTTCATCTGCGCGAAGGTCCGCCGGTTCGGCGAGCGCGTCTACGGTCCGGATCGACTGCTCTACCCCGCGGTCCGCAAAGGCCGCAAAGGCGAAGGCCGATTCACGCGAGCCTCCTGGGACGAAGCGCTCGCGCTCATCGTCTCGAGGTTCGAGCAGGCCAAGGCTCGCCATGGCGGCGCGTCGATCCTCCCGTATTCGTACGGCGGCTCGAACGGACTCCTGACCCAGGACAACCTCGACGCGACACTGTGGCGCCGACTCGGCACGTCCCGGCTCGCACGGACCCTGTGTGCGGCGCCTACCGGGGCGGCCAATCAGGCGCTCTACGGCAAGATGCCGTCAGTCACGTATCAGGACTATCCCGAGGCGAAGCTGATCGTGGTGTGGGGATTCAATCCGTCTGTCTCGGGGATTCACATGGTGCCCTACCTGCGCGAGGCCCAGAAGCGCGGCGCCACGCTCATCGTCATCGATCCACGAACGACGGCGATTGCCCGGGCGGCAGACATCCATCTTGCGGTCAAACCGGGCACCGACATCGCGGTCGCCCTGGCGATTCACCGGTATCTGTTCGCGGGCGGTCGTGCGGACGAAGGGTTTCTGCAGGCACACACGCACGGCGCCGACCGGCTCCGTGAGCGCGCCGAGCCCTGGACGATCGAGCGCGCGGCCGAGGTCGCTCAGGTCGATGCCGCCGCTCTCGAGCAGGTCGCACGCCTGTACGCGGAGCGCTCGCCGGCTCTCATCCGCTGCGGCTGGGGCCTCGAGCGCAACCGCAATGGCGGGAATGCCGCCATGGCCGTTCTGGCGCTGCCGGCCGTGGGCGGCAAGTTCGGCGTGCGCGGCGGGGGCTACGCGATGAGCAACTCGGCGTCCTGGAACCTCACACGGCCCTGGATCGGCGCCGACGAGCCCGCCTCGCGCGTGGTCAACATGACGCATCTGGGGCGCGCGCTCACGGAGTACGACGATCCGCCGGTCGACGTCCTGTTCGTCTACAACTGCAATCCGGCCGCAACAGTTCCCGATCAGACGCGCGTCCTTCGCGGCCTCGCGCGCGAAGACCTCTTCACGGTCGTCTTCGACCAGGTGATGACCGACACGGCCCAGTATGCCGACGTGATCCTGCCGGCCACGACCTTCCTCGAGGGCTACGACTTCGCGAAAGCGTACGGGCCCATCAGCATGCAGCTGGCCCGGCCGGTCGTGGACCCAATCGGCGAGGCGCGGCCAAACGCCGACGTCTTCGGCGAGTTGTGCGCGCGGCTTGGGCTGCGCCGCGAGGGCGATCCGGAGGGCGAGCTGGACCTGCTCGTCCAGGTGCTCGATGGGCTGCCCGGCACGATCGGCGGCGATCTGTCCGCCGGACGTCGGCCGCTGCCGGCGTGTGGCGCCGCTCCGGTGCAGTTCGTTGACGTCTTTCCCAACACGCCCGACCGCAAGATCGACTTGTTCCCCGCCGCGCTCGAGGCCAGCGCGCCGATGGGCCTCTATCGGTTCCAGCCCGATCCGGCGACCGATCGGTATCCGCTGGCGCTCATCTCGCCGTCGAGCGATCGCACGATCAGCTCCACGCTTGGCGAGCTGCCGCGGGTCGACGTCAAGCTCACGATGCACCCCGACGATGCGCGCGTGCGCGGGCTGGAGGAGGGAGACCCCGTGCGGATCTTCAACGACCTGGGCGAGGTCCACTGTCCGCTGACCGTGGCGGCGTCGATTCGTCAGGGGACCGTCAGCCTGCCGAAGGGGTTATGGCGGCGCAGCACGTTGAACAACTCGACGGGGACGGCGCTCGCGCCCGACACGCTGACCGATCTCGGCGGCGGCGCGTGCTTCAACGACGCGCGGGTGCAGGTCGCGTCGCTGGCGCGGGCGTAAGCGGATCGGCCTGCTGGTCTGCCGGACGGCGATCAGCCGCTGATCTGGGTGAAGCCGTGCCGTTTGAGGTAGGCGACGGTGAGGTCGCGAAGCATCGAGCCGGGCCGGCGCGATTCAACCCGGCCGAGCTCTTCAGTCAGGTCACGCGCGGCATACGTGGTTGTCGCGATCGCATACGTCTTCGCGCGATCGGGCGCACGCTCGGGCGTGGCAAGCTGTGCCAGCATCGTGCGACTAAGATTCGAGCCATGCACGCTGACGACTTCCACGCCTTCCTGCCAGCTCTCGAGGCTGTAGATGTCGCCCGAACGGATCAGCCCTGGACGCAGCCGTCCCGCCACGCTGCTTTGCGGATAGTACGCGAGATCCGCCCCGGTTTCGGTGCGCATGGCGCTTTCAAACAGCTTCTTCACCCCGGCGCGATCCAGCCATGAGGGATTCTCACCCAGGGACTCCCCCGACGACAGCGGGGCACTGGCGTCCATGGCGATGTTGACGAACGCGTGCACGTGAGGATATCCGCGGAAATAGAGGACGGCCGCCGGCCCTTCTAGTCGAAAGACCTGGCCCTCGGTAATCGCGCCGTCTTCGCCGTGCTCGTAGTAGCTGAGCGACAGCGCGTCGAGCCCGCCGTTGGCCTGCAGACACGCCCTCGCGTACGCGACATCGTCTGCCGGGTAGGTCGCGAAGATCCGGTCGACTAATTGCTGCGTCAGAGCCTTGTCCTCGAGCGCGAGCTCCGACACGGGAATACCCGGGAACGAGCCCTGCCGCCCCTGAAGCTCGATCCCGGTCTGGACGGGCGCCCGTGCGAGCACGGCGCGCGCGCGCTGAGCGGCATCGAGATTCTGCAAGATGCCAAGCCCGAGCACGAACTGGTCGCGATACAGGTTGCCCGGCAAGCCCGGGCGCTCGTTGCCGCGCTGGTCGCCGTAGACTTGTGGTCCGCCAAAAGCGGCCCCTTCGGCGCTCCTGCCGCCCAGTCTCAGGTTGATGTGGTTGCCGGTCAACACGATCTGATACGGGGGCGCCGCAGGCTCGCCGCAGATCAGAACGCGCATCGCGTGCACCCCGGACCAGCGCATGAAGAACTCTTCGGGCACGCGGGTGCGCCCTTCTTGAGACAATCCGGCATACATCAGGTCCGTGAGGATGCCTCGCTGCCGGCGGCTGAAGCCGAACAGGATGTCGCGCCCGCCGCCCATCACGCCGCGATTGTGATATTGCCGCAGCGGATGGTCGTAGGGGACGCAGGCCTCGGCGCGCTGTTCGGCATCGAGCGACAGCAACAGCTGCCGGGCCAGCACGTCCACGCCATCGAGTTGGGGGCTCGGCGAGGGTGGCAGCAGCTGATAGCCGCCGAGCAGTCCGATGCCGCCCGCCACGCTCAGGCCGGCGCCGAACTTGAGTGCAGTGCGTCGATCCATCAACGTTGGCACCGCGCTATCATAACTCGCACCTCTGCCACGTCCGGCATTGATGCCGATGTCAATCCTCCGCGATGGAGCCGGCCGTAGGCACAGCCGAATCGAGAAGGAGTGGGCGGTCCGCCCTACTTGGCCTGTTGCGGAACGTATCCGGGAGGGAGTGCGGCGCCTTCGCCGAAGAAGAAATCTTCCATGTGCTTGGCGACGAGGTCTTGCGCCTCTTTCTGCCACGGCATGAGGCGGTACTCGTTGAGGATCATCTTCATGCGATCCTCCCAGAGCTTCCACGCCGCCGCCGACATGTGCTCGTAGATGCGCTGGCCGAGCTCGCCTGGCCACGGTGGAGTATCGAGGCCGGGCAACTCCTTCTGGAACTTCCCGCAGAAGACCTTCCGTCCGCTCTTGTTGCCGACGGGCGCCGCTGGCGGCGTCGGATCGCAGGGATCAGCCATGGGGGGATTGTACTGGATCCGCCTTCCCCGCGAGTACGGGGATTTCGTGATCGATCACGAAGTCGAGCCGGGCATGCGCCGCGCGGAGCGCTCGCTCAACGTCGGCCGGGCTGTCGCCGTGCGCAAAGATGAATCCGAGGTAGCTGGCGCCTTCCGGAAGCGGGACCAGCAACTGATCGGTTTTTGCCGTGATGCGCAGATCGTCGATGCCGGGCACACGACGAGCCTCTTCGATCCCTTCGGCGCGACGGAAGACGCCGCGCCGCGGAATCGGGATCATCATCACGCCAGACGGACGCCGTTCCCGCACCCAGTCGTCGGGCGACTCGCCGAGCGCGTGACGCAGCAGGACCTCTTCCAAGGGGACTAGGGGCTGGGGGCTGGGGGCTCGAATACCGCATCCCGCCTCGCCGCTGCCTGCGCGCTCGAATTGCAGTGCACTTGCGCAGAGGCCGCCGATCGGGCGGGCGGCCACCTCGAGCACGAAGACGCCTTCCGGATTCACGCGGCACTCGGCGTGGATCGGACCGTGCCGCAATCCAAGCGCCCGCGCCGCCCGCTCGGTCGTCGCGGCGATGGCCTCTTGAATCGCGGCCGGCGCGATCGACGGCGTGACGTAGATGGTTTCCTCGAAGAACGGCCCGTCGAGCGGATTGGGTTTGTCGAAGATCGCCAGCACGATGAGCGCGCCATGGTGCAGCAGGCCTTCCACCGCGTACTCGCGTCCGGGGATGAATCCTTCGACGAGCGCCATCTCGTGCGCTTCGTCCTGTTCCACGCGAACCTCTGGCGATCGCAGCAGCGCTCGAAGCCGTCGGAAGGCCGCAACGAATTCCTGTGCATCGTTGGCCCGCATGACGCCGCGGCTGGCCGAGAGGGCCAGCGGCTTGATGACGCACGGGTATTGGATCGACTGCGTCACCTCATCCGGATCGGCGTCGATCGTCGTGGAGACAAACCACGGCACCGGAAGTCCCGCATCGCGCAGCCGTTCTCGGGAGCGACGCTTGTTCCTGGCGGCGGCCACGGCCTCCGGAGAATGTCCCGGCAGACCGAGCGCCTCGAGCACCCGCGCGGCAATCATCGTCGGCCGGTCGCCAACCACGAGAACGCCGTCAATCGGCCGGGCGCGATGCGCGGCCAGGATGGCGTCGATCGCCCCGACCTCATCATGAAACCGCACCGGGATCGCGCCGTCTCGCCAGGGATCCTCGAGCACGTCGCAGCGATTGGTCGCAAGGACAAGATCGACACCGAGCCGCTCGGCCGCCTCTCCAAACGACCTTGTTTGATACCCAGTGGTCGTCGCCAAAAGCAGGACTCGCGGCATGACGATTACGGTGCGGGGGTGCGGAGGTGCGAGGGTGCGGAGGTGCGAGCGTGCGGACCGTGCGAACGTGCGACGGTGCAGTGAGGTCGGGTGCACGGCTGGCACGCTCGCACGTTCAGGTATTGAACCGCTCGCACCGCCGCACCGCGCCCTCGCACGCCCGCACCGTCGCACCTTTCGCACCAACGAGGATCAGACAAGCGTCACCTGCTCAGGGTTCGGCTCCGCGCAGCAGTACCACGGTTCACTGAGGTACGGCACGGGGTGACCGGAGCCAACCCGCGGCCTGGGTCGTTGCGCCGTGCCGGCGCGCGCGTGCGCCAGCGCCGAGATCTCGTCGAAGACCGCGCCCCTGGCCGCCGTCGGCCGCGCACCCACCAGCGCCGTCACGTCGCGATGCAGCTCCTCGACTCTCGGGTCGGCGTTCGACCAGCGATACGTCAGCGTGGCCGGATCGAACCGGCCAATCCGCTGGCGGAACTCCTCGAGCTCCAGCAACCGCGACCCCTCGGGCACGAGCAGCCGGATCGCCAGTTGAATCGGCGCGACGTGCTCGACCAGATCCAGAGCTTCCAGGGTGTCGACGAGATCGCCATAGTCCTCGACCGTCAGCCACGGGTGGAACGCCACGAATGTCGGCACGAGCGCCACGCCGGCGTCGCGACAGAGGGCTACCGCCTCGATGAAGTCGGCTCGCGTGTGGCCCTTGTCGAGCAGGGCCAGCACGCGGTCGTCGATCGACTCGACGGCACTCGTGACAAACGCGCAGCCGGTCTCGACCAGACGTGGCAGCAGATCGCGATGCTGCAGCAGGTGCTCAATCTTGATGGTGACGTCGTAGCTGACCGTCGGATGCGCGGCGTGCAGGGCCGAGACGATGCGCATGGCGTGGGTGGGACCGTTGAGGAAGTCCGGATCCCCGAACGTAATGTGTTCGGCCCCCGCTGCGACGAGCGCGGCGACGTCGGCCGCGACCACGTCGGGCGACACGACACGAAACTGTCCGCCATAGATCGGCACGACGGGACAATGCCGGCACAAGTGTTTGCACCCGCGGCTCGCGTCCGTGGAGCCGACGACCTTGCGCGTCCCGTCGGGCATCTGCAGCGTCGCGTAGCGATCGAGCGGCGGCAGCCCGGACCGGTCCGGGACGAGAAACTGCAAGCGTGGGACACCCTGTGAGTTCTGCGGTCGCCGTTGGTGACCACCCTC
>JBAUGX010000034.1:0-4428 GCA_049679965.1 Vicinamibacterales bacterium | reverse complement strand
GCCAGCAGCGGCCGCGCCTGCCGCTGCGCCTGCGGCCGCCGGAGCGGCTCCGCGAGCACCGGGGGGCGCGGGAATGGCCAAGGCGTTGACGATGGTGTAGCAGGCCTGGGCTGCCTGGGTCCGGATGACGACCTCGTGCGGATCGATGGCCCGCATCGTGAGTGTCTCGACGGTGGTGTTCTGCCCAACACCATTGACGGGCGGCCGGCGGATGAGTGCGCGGAACTTCGTGCCGGCCATGCTGCGGTTCGAAGTAACCACGGCCGGGGCTTGTGCCTGAGCCAGCGCCGGAGCGCCGCCGAGCATCGCTGCACCGCCGACAACGGCCGCGGCGCCGTGCCTGAGGACGTCGCGGCGAGAAACTGAATGCTCCGAGGATTCGTTCCTGCCGCCGACATCCGGCGTGCCGCCGACATCCGGGTTGTCTGGATTCGTACTCATAAGCAGTCCCCTCCGCGGCGAAGTATTGGCCCGCCTGCGGGTTCTGTCAAGGACTTCGACGCGCAGCTGGACGCTGCGGCTACTATTGTCCCGAGACTGCCCGGCACTGGGTATACAGTTGTTTTCGTAGTCACACCAACGCGTCCGGAGGGTCAGCATGCATAGGTCTCTGCTCGTGGTCGCTCTTCTGTTGCCTGGCGTCCCGGTGCTCGCGCAGGTCGTCCGGACCGCGGACGTCACGGTGCGCGGCCTTACGGCAGACGATTTCCCGCGCATCAAGAAGCTGGCCGACAACATCTACGCCTACGAGGATCTCGCCGGGCCGACCACCGGCAACACGGCCTTCACCACCAACAGCCTGATCATCGTTACGCGGGAAGGGGTGGTGGTCGCGGACGGCCAGGCCAACGAGCGGCAGACCAAGCGGCTCGTCGATGAGATCGCGAAGATCACGCCGCTGCCGATCAAGTACGTGGTGATTGGCGCCGATCACGCGGATCACATCGGTGGGAACGCCGCGTTTCCGCCGGGGGTGATCTTCATCGCGCATCCGGCCTCGAAGGCCGTCATCGAGCGCATGGCGGCGGGGAGAGCCGGCGGTGCCGGCCGAGGCGCGGCGCCCGGCGGAGGCCGCGGACCGATTCCGATTCCTCAAGAGACGGTGGCGGACAAGCGCATCCTCAAGCTGGGTGATACCGAGATGCAGATCCTGTTTCTCGGCCGCGCCCACACGGGCGGTGATCTGGAGCTGTTTCTGCCGCGGGAGAACATCATGTGGATGAGCGAGGTGTTCTTCAATCGCTTGTACCCGTCGGTAGGCGGAGGCTTCACCGCGTTTCCGTCGGAATGGATTGAAACCATCAAGAAAGCCGAAGCGATGAAGGCGGCGCTGTACGTCCCCAACCACGGTTTTGTGGACAGTCCGCAGGTCCTCAACGAAGAAATCGTCAATTTCCGTCGCGCGCTCGAGAACGTTGTGTCCGAAGCCAAACGGCTGCACACGGCCGGCGTCCCTCTCGAAGTCGCGTATCGGTCGGTCAACCTGGGCGAGTTCCAGTATTGGTACCGCGCCGCGAACAACATGCCGGACGTGGTGAGAAAGGTGTACGTCGAGGAAGAGGGCCGGGAGCGCTAGCGCTCCCGAGCGTGCTGCACCGTTCGCTCCTCCCCGCGCGTCCAAAGCCGCATCCCCGTGAAACAATCCGCCATCTGTCTATTGGTGCTTGGTGTGCTTCTCTCGGCGGGCGCGGCCCAGGCGCAGTCGAGCGTTCGCGCCGTGCGCCTCACCGCGCCACTCAAGGTCGACGGCAAGCTGGATGAACCGGTCTATGCCGGCGTCACCGCAATCTCGGACTTCCTGCAGCAGGAGCCGCGGGAAGGCTCACCCGCCACCGAGCGGACCGACGTCTGGCTGTTCTTCGACCGCGACAACTTCTACGTCGTTGCCCGCTGCTGGGAATCCGAACCGGAGCGCGCGATCGCCAACGAGTTGCGGCGGGACAACCTGGGCGTGCTCCAGAACGACAACTTCGCGTTCCTTCTTGATACGTTCCACGACCGCCGCAACGGCGTCCTGTTCCAGACCACGCCGCTCGGCACGCGGGTCGAGGGACAGACGACCAACGAACGCGAGTACAACGGCGACTGGAATCCCATCTGGGATCTCGCGGTCGGCACCTTCGAGGGCGGATGGACCGTCGAGGCCGCGGTCCCGTTCAAGTCCCTTCGGTACCGGCCTGGCGCCGAGCAGACGTGGGGAATCCTTCTGCGACGTATCAGCAAATGGAAGAATGAAATTTCCTACAATGTGCCCGTTCCTGCCTCTCGCGGTCTGAATGCCATCACGGGCGCATCGCTCGCCGCGGATCTCGTTGGTATCGAAGCCCCTGGCGGCTCGAGAAACTTCGAGCTCAAGCCGTTCGCGACGTCGAACCTCACGACCGATCGGAACGCCAGTCCGGCCGTTTCGAACAACCTTGGCGGGGCGGTGGGGCTGGACGCCCGATACGGGGTCACGCAGAATGTCACGGCCAATCTGACGCTGAACACCGACTTTGCCCAGGTCGAAGCTGACGAACAGCAGATCAACCTGACGCGCTTCAACCTCTTCTTTCCAGAGAAGCGGGAGTTCTTTCTCGAAAATCAGGGCGTCTTTTCGTTCGGCGGCGCGGGGTTGGGTGGCGGCGGCGACACGCCGGTCTTCTTCTACAGCCGCGCGATCGGCTTGAGCCAGGGACGGGCCGTGCCGATCGACGCCGGCGGACGCGTCACCGGCCGCATGGGTCCGTTCACGGTCGGCGCGCTCAACATCGAGTCGGGCGACGATGACGTCTCGGGCGCGCGGGCGACGAATTTCTCGGTCGTGCGCGTGAAACGCGACGTGCTCGCGCGGAGCAGTGTGGGCGCCATGTACACCGGTCGCTCGCTCGGGGCGTCAGGCACCGGGCGGAGCGACACGTACGGCTTCGACGGCACGTTCAATCTGCTCACCAACCTGTCGGTCAACAGCTTCTGGGCGACCCATCGGGCCGAGACGTCGGCCGGCGACGACACGAGCTATCGGGGTCAAGTCGACTATGGCGGCGACCGCTACGGATTTCAGTTCGACCGCCTCGTCGTCGGCAACGGCTTCGCGCCCGGCGTCGGATTCGTTCGCCGGCGCGATATCCGAAAGACGTTCGGTCAGGTCCGCTTCAGCCCCCGCACGCCGGGTATCAAGGCCATTCGCAAGCTGCAGTGGATTGCCGGCGCCAGTTACATCGAGAACTTCGCGGGCCGGCTCGAGACGCGCGCGACGAGCGGCGAGTTCGACATCCTGTTTCAGAGCAGCGACTCGTTCGCCGTCTCGCACGAGCGCAACTACGAGTTCGTGCCACGGCCGTTCGACATCTCGCCCGGCGTCACGATCGCGGTGGCCGGATACCGGTTCGCGAACACGCGAGTCGCGTACGTGTTCGGCCGCCAGCGTCCGATCTCCGGCACCGTGGCGCTCGACAATGGCACGTTCTACGACGGCGACAAGACGACGCTCAGCATCAGCCAGAGCCGCGTGAATCCCACGGCACGATTCGCCGTGGAGCCGACCTATTCGGTCAATCGGGTCCGGCTGGTCGCGGGCTCCTTCACGACGCACCTCATGGGATCGCGCGTCACCTATACGATGACGCCGCTGATGTTCACGACCGCGCTCCTCCAGTTCAACTCCAGCAGCAACACGGTGAGCGCCAACCTGCGGCTGCGATGGGAATATCGGCCCGGCAGCGAGCTGTTCGTCGTGTACAACGAAGAGCGGGACACGGCGTCACCAGAGTTCCCGTCGCTGTCGAACCGATCGTTCATCGTGAAGATCAACAGGCTGCTCAGGTTCTGAGCCGCTCTCATGTTCTAATAGGCGCATGCTGCCAGCCTTGCTGATGCTCGCGCTTTCCGCCACGGTGGCCGCCGATGACCTGCCGCGGGGCGAAGTCATCGAGAGCGTCACGTGCCAGGCCGCTCCCTCCCAGAGCTACGCGCTGTACCTCCCCTCGACATACACGGCCGATCGCTCCTGGCCGGTCATCTACCTGTTCGATGCGGGAGGCCGCGGCAGCAATGCCGTCGACCGGTACCGCGCCGCCGCCGAAACGTACGGCTACATCCTCGCCGGCTCGAATAACTCCCGAAACGGCCGGCCGAACATCGATGCGCTCGCGAGCATGCCCGCCGACGTAGCCGCGCGGTTTCGTGTCGATCCACGGCGCGTCTATACGGGCGGCATGTCCGGTGGCGCGCGCGTGGCCCTTGGCCTGGCGCTCGACGGGAAGGTGGCCGGCGTGTTCGCGTCGAGTGCGGGGTATCCGGACGCCCAGCCGCGAAAGAAGGTGCCCTTCGCCATCTTCGCGACCACCGGCACCGAAGACTTCAACCATCTGGAGCTGCGGAAGCTCGATCGCGAGTCGACGTCGCCGCATCGGCTGACGGTGTTCGCCGGCGGCCACGCGTGGCCGC
>JBAUGX010000033.1:0-9485 GCA_049679965.1 Vicinamibacterales bacterium | reverse complement strand
GCGCCAAAGGCGCGTAGGCGGCCACCCCCGCGCCTGACTCACGCTCGTGACACGCTCTCGACTTTCGTCGAGGTTTTCCCCTTCGACTCGATTTCGTTCCTGGTCGTGGCGATAAACGCGTCGATCGGGCTTGCGCCCTTGTCGCCGCCGGAACGCTCGCGCACCGAGATGGTGCCGGTCTCCGCCTCGCGGTCGCCGACCACCAGCATATAGGGCACCTTCTGGAGCTGTGCCTCCCGAATCTTATATCCGATCTTCTCCTGCCGCTCGTCCAGTTCGACGCGCAGTCCGGCGGCCCTCAGCCGATCTCTGACCGATCCGGCGTATTCCAGATGCCGATCCGAGATGGGCAGCACGACGGCCTGGACCGGAGCCAGCCAGAGCGGGAAGGCCCCCGTATAGTGCTCGATGAGGATGGCGATGAACCGCTCGAAGCTCCCGAAGATGGCGCGGTGGATGACGACGGGCCGATGCTCGCTGTTGTCGGCGCCGATGTACTTCAGATCGAAATTCTCCGGCTGCGCGTAGTCGAGCTGGATCGTCGCGCACTGCCACTTGCGGCCGATGGCGTCGGTCACGTCGAAGTCGATTTTGGGCCCGTAGAACGCGCCGTCGCCCTCATTGAGGGCGTACCCGATGCCGGCACGGTCGAGCGCGGCGCGCAGCTGCGACTCGGCGTGATCCCAGGTCGCGATCTCGCCAAGAAATTCCTCTGGTCGCGTTGAGAGCTTCGCTGAGAACGGAAGGCCGAAGTCGTCGTACACGCGCTGGATGAGCCGAATGAGCCGCTCGACTTCGTCGCCAATCTGATCCTGCATGACGAAGCAATGGGCGTCGTCCTGCGAGAACTGCCGGACGCGGGTGAGCCCGGAGAGCACCCCGGACGCCTCGTTGCGGTGAAGCGGCGTCTGTTCGTGCAGGCGGATCGGCAGGTCGCGGTAGCTGTGCGTCTCGCTTGCGTAGGTCAAGAAGTGCCCGGGGCAGTTCATCGGCTTCATGCTCATGGTCTCGTTTTCCGATTCGATGAGAAACATGTTCTGCCGGTAGTGCTTCCAGTGCCCGGAGCGCTCCCACAACGCTTTGTTGTAGACGAGCGGCGTCTTTACTTCGACATATCCGGCGGGGAACAGGATGTCGCGCATGTAGCCGGAGAGCGTGTTGTACAGCGTCGTCCCCTTGGCGAGCCAGAAGGCGGCGCCGGGCGCCCATTGATGGAACGTGAACAGTCCAAGTTCACGCCCGAGCTTGCGATGATCGCGCTTCTTCGCTTCCTCGATTTGCGTGAGGTACGCTTTCAGCTCTTTGTCGGTGGGGAAGGCGGTGCCGTAGATCCGCTGCATCGGCTGGTTGCGCGCATCGCCCTTCCAGTAGGCGTTCGACGTGGTCAGGATCTTGAAGGCTTTCAGCTTGCCCGCCGACGGCACGTGCGGGCCGGTGCAGAAATCGACGAAGGTCTCTGGATCCTTGATCGTGTAGCAGGACACATCGCGCTGGCCTTCGGTCTTCTCGTCGATGAGCTGCACCTTCAGGGGTTCGCCCCGCCCCGCGAAGAACGCCTTGGCCTTCTCGCGCGGCCACATCTGGCGCTCGTAGGGCAGATCCTGCGCGGCCAGCTCCTTCATCCTCTTCTCGATCGCCTCGAGGTCTTCCGGGACGAACGGCCGATCGACGATGAAGTCGTAGAAGAAGCCTTCCTCGGTGGCCGGGCCGATGCCGCACTGCGCCTTCGGAAACAGATTGGTCACGGCAGCGGCCAGCAGATGCGCCGCGCTATGGCGGCAGAGCATCAGCGCCTCGGGACTGCTGTCGGTCACGATGCGGACGCTGGCGTCCCGATCCAGGGGATAGGCCAGATCCACGAGCCGCCCGTCGACCAGCCCGGCGAGCGCCGCCTTGGCGAGTCGCGGAGAGATACCCTCTGCGACGGCGCGCACGGGTGTGCCGGCGGGCACGGTGCGACCGGAGCCATCGGGCAATGTGACGGTTACCTGACTCATCTGTGGGATCGACTGGCGAGGCAGGCGCTACTGTCTGGTAGGCACGGGTGGACTCGAACCACCGACCTCCTGCGTGTCAAGCAGGCGCTCTAACCTCTGAGCTACGCGCCTACATCAATTGAAAAAACAAGCCCCGGCCGAACGGCCAGTATAGCAGGCGACGGGAACCGGGCGCTCAAGCGGCCCGCTTCACGGAAAACTGTTCGAGCGCCTTGTCGAGCATCGTGTCGGCGGCGGGTGGCGCCTGGCCAAAATCGAGGGTCGGCTCGTCGACGGCGATCTTCGGCTCGAGGCCCTTCTCGTGCAGCGGAGTGCCGTCCGGCATCAGGTATCGCGTGGTCGACAGCCACAGGCCGCTGCCGTCGGGCAGCTTCATCAATTTCTGGGTCGCGGCGCGGCCCATCGTGTGCTCCCCGATAAGGTCGGCGCGACCGTTGCCCGAGAGGGCCGACGCGAAGAG
Source organism: Vicinamibacterales bacterium (assembly GCA_049679965.1). Taxonomy (GTDB): domain Bacteria; phylum Acidobacteriota; class Vicinamibacteria; order Vicinamibacterales; family CAVVIG01; genus 2-12-FULL-65-11. The sequence goes on along the minus strand of JBAUGX010000033.1, from coordinate 7,028 downwards.
CTCCGCGGCGCCTGCCGTGCCTATGTCGATGAGCACGACGGCCGGCAGCGTCACCGCGCCGTCACCGCTGCCGGCGGTGACCGTCTCCCGAGCGCCGGCCTTGCCCTCGCGCATGGCCAGCGTGCCCTTGGGCACGAACAGCCGCGCGATCGCCAGTCCCTCCTCGGGCGTACCGGTCGCCGTCCGGCGCACGTCCAGGACGATCTTCTCCGCCCCGTTTCTCGTCAGATCCGCGATCTGCGTGCGGACCTGTTGCGCCGTGTTCGGGCCGATGGCGGCGATCCGGAGGTATCCGATGCCGGCCGCGACGGTGCGCCCGCTGACGGAGGAGGGCGCGAGCGCCTCGCGCGTCAGCTCAATCACGTGCGGGTCCGTGGTATTCCCGCCACGGATGATGGTCAGACTCACCTTGGTGCCCGGCGCGCCCGCGAGTGCCCGCATGCCTTCCCACACCGACATTTCGCGTGTGGGCTGGTCGCCAATGGCGCGCACGAAGTCGCCCGACTGCAGGCCGGCCTTCGCCGCGGGCGAGTTGTCGCGGGCGGCGATGACACGAAGGTAGTACTGGCGCGTCAGCTCGAGACCCACGCTGCCCGTGGGCGGCGTCGCGCGGCTCTCGGCCTGTTTCACTTGATCCGGCGAGAGATACGCGCTGTCAGAGTCGAGGTTGTCGGCCAGCCCGTGCATCGCGCCGTGCATCACCTTGTCGGCGTTCACCGGCTCGACGTAGTTGTTCGTGATCAAATTGACCACGTCGTCGAAGATCTTGAGGTGCTGGAAGGTGTCCTGTGCCGTCACCTTCCCGAGGAACCCCCCCACAATCGCGAACGCGATGACGGGCGCCGAGAGGGACATCACGATGACACGGGTGCGGGAGCTCATAAGGTCCTCAGGTCCGACTACCTAGGTTTGAGCCATTGTAAGGGATCGACCGGCCTAGCGTCGATGCGCAACTCGAAGTACAGCCCGGGCGGGCCGGTGGGCGGCCGACCGACGGACCCGACCGTCTCGCCTTGCTCGACGCGGGCGCCCTTCCTGACGGTGATTTCAAGGAGGTTCGCGTAGACGCTGTACGTGCGCGAGCCGTGATCGAGAATCACGAGGTTGCCGAACCCGGTGAACGGGTCGGCGAAGGCGACGGTGCCCTCGTGAATGGCACGCACCGGCAACCCTTCGGCCGCCGCGATCTCGATGCCGTTGCTGGCTGGTGCGCGGGCGGTGGAAGTCGCGGCGAACCGGCGCGCAATCGTGCCGGCGACGGGCCAGTCGAGGTCGCCGCGAAAGGGCACGAGGGGGAGCGCGGAGGGCCCGGTGGCCGCGAGCCCCCCCGCCAGGTCGCGCAGCGTGGTCTGCAGCTTCTGGTGTGCGAGCTGCAGCTCGCCGGCCAGCTCGGCGTTCAGGTCGCGGCGGCGATCGATTTCGGCGATGAGCGCGTTGCGTGCGATGGCCGCGCGGTCGGCCTCCTCCCGCGCCCGCGCCGTGTCGGCCAGGAGTGCCTGCAGGCGCCGACCACGCTCTTCGAGCAGCCCGCGCGTCGACGCAAGGTCGGTAATCGTCTGGCGGTGCGACGTGATCCGCTCCCGATCGAGCTGGGCGAGCGCGGCGACCGTGCGCGACGCCTGGCCGAGCCGCCGCATGTCGGAGGTCGAGAGCAGCAGCCGCGCGTATCGCGCGCCGCCGAGCTTGTACATTTCGATCAGGCGGGCCTTGAGCGCCGGCCGCGCGGCCAGGACGCCTTGTTCGAGGGCCTCGATGCGCGCGGTCGTGGCCGCGCGATCCGATTCGACCTGGGCATCCTCGCTTTCCAGACGACGCAGTTCCTCGGTGGCGATCTGTCGGTCGAGTTCAAGCTTGCGGAGATCGCCGAGCAGCGTTCGCTCCTCGGCGGCCAGGCGGTCGGCTTCGCGCTCGAGCGCGCGCATGCGATCGGTCGCGCGCCCGACGAGCGCCTGGGTCCGGCCTCGGTCGGCCTGCTGCGCGGCAAGCGGCAGCGAGGCGCATACCGCCGTCAGGGCTATTACTGTTGGTCGCATGTTGAAAAGGTGCGAAATTATAGCATCTGATCATGCGCATCCTGGGCATCGATGTCGGCCGGCGCCGCGTCGGCCTCGCGATTAGCGACACGTCGGGGACGCTGGCGCGCCCACTTTCGACCGTGACGGTCGCGAGCGCGGCCGACGCCGTCGCACGAGTGCTGGCTGAGGTGACGCGTCTCGCCGCGGAAGACGACGGGCTGTCGGCCATCGTCGTCGGTATGCCGGCGAGGCTCGACGGCCGGCCGACCACCGAGACGCCATATGTGGCGGCGTTCATCGACGCGCTCAAGACGCGCACGCCGATCGCGGTGCTCACCGAAGATGAGCGATTGAGCAGTCGCGAGGCGGAGAGCCGGCTTGCGGTCAAGGAAAAGGACTGGCGGCGTCGCAAGGCGAAGCTCGATGCCGCGGCCGCCGCCGTGATTCTGCAGGACTACCTGGACCGGCGGACCGCATAGATCGATATATAGATGATGAGAAAGCTTGCGCTGCTCGCGCTCCTCCTGGCGGCCGCCGCCGGTGGGGCGTCCTTCTGGATGTACCAACGCGTGCACGCGCCGTATCAGGGATACCAGGCGCCCGAGCAATTCGTGGACGTGCCCCCAGGCGCCGACAGCCGGGCGATTGGCGATCAGCTGGTTGCCGCGGGCGTGCTGCCGGACCCGATCACCTTCCGCGTCGGGTTATGGCTGAGAGGACGGGCACGGCAACTGCGGGCCGGCGAATATCGCTTCGATTCCCCGATGACGCCGCTCGACGTCATCGACAAACTCGCCCGCGGCGACGTCTACGTGGTCAATCTGACGTTTCCCGAAGGTCTGACGATCGCCGAGATGGCGAAGGTCTTCGAAGGGCGTGGGTTCGGGACCGCCGCATCGTTTGTCGCCGCGGCGTCAGACCCGGCGTTGATTCGTGCGCTGGATCCAGCCGCACGGGATCTCGAGGGCTATCTGTTTCCTGAGACGTACTCGCTCCCGCGTCACGCCGATGCATCCGCCCTCGTCCGACAGATGGTGGATCGATTCGAGCACGCGTTTACGCCCGAGCTGCGGGCGGCGGCAGCGGCCCGCGGTCTGTCGGTGCGGCAGGCGGTGACGCTGGCGTCGATCGTGGAGAAGGAAACAGCCAAGCCGGAGGAGCGGCCGCTCATCGCCGCGGTGTACCAGAACCGCCTCCGCCGCGGCATCGGATTGCAGTGCGATCCGACGGTGATCTACGCCCTCATGCGGCTGGGGAAGTACACGGGCAATCTCCGGCGCGTCGATCTGGCACTCGATTCGCCGTACAACACGTACCGCTACCGCGGGCTGCCTCCCGGGGCCATCGCGGCGCCTGGCCTCGCCTCGCTCGAAGCGGCCGTGAAACCCGCCGACGTCGACTATCTGTACTTCGTCAGCCGCAACGACGGCTCGCACGAGTTCGCGAGCACGCTCAGCCAGCACAATCGCAACGTGCAGAAATACCAGGTGCAGTACTTCAGGGACAGAAGGCTGCGCAGATAAATAGGGTGCGAAGTTGCGCCGTAGTCCGCAATCGGCAATCGGCAATCGGCAATCAACAATCAGCAATCATCAATTCGTTATCGCTCGCCCCATTTGAGCTTCTCTCGCAGCACCTCGAAATAACTGCGCGTCGTGGGACGGATGAGCCGTAACGGGCGATCGGCACGGCAGATCCGGATCTCATCGCCATGCTGCAGCTCGAATCCCGCCTGGCCGTCGAAGGTGACGAAGACTTCGTCGCGCTCCTCCATGATCGGCTGAATGCGGACCGTGGACGTGGCTGGAATGACGATCGGACGGTTCGTCAGCGTGTGCGGCGCAATCGGCGTCAGGATGAGCGCATCAAGCGTGGGCTGCACGATGGGGCCGCCGGCCGACAGGTTGTAGGCGGTCGAACCCGTCGGGGTCGCCACGATGAGGCCGTCGGCCTTGATGCGCGTCAGGAGCTCGTCGCCCACCGACACGGATAGGTCGATCATGCGCGACCGTGCGGCTTTCGTGACGACCACGTCGTTGAGCGCGACAGCCGCAGCAAAGCGCGCGCCCTTTCGCATGGTCGTCGCCTGCAGCATCATGCGCGCTTCGATGTGCGCACGGCCCGAAAGCGCCGCCTCGAGCGATTGATACAGCTCGGGCAGCGTCACCTCGGTGAGAAAGCCCAAGCTGCCGAAGTTGATGCCGAGTAGTGGAATATTCGATCCGGATGTGGCGATGCAGTCCGCGACCGACAGCAGTGTGCCATCGCCGCCGAGGACGACGACCATGTCGACCTCGCCGACCAGGGCCTCCTTGGTGGCCGTGCGTCGCGATGCCGAGGCCGGCATGAGGGCCGACGTGGCCGTCTCGAACACGGCCAGGATCCCTCGGGCGCCGAGCCATGCCTCGATGTCGGTGAGATGTGGTGTGGCGGCCCGCAAATGCGACTTGGCGACGACGCCGACTCGTGTTGTGGGATTGGGCGAGCTCATTGGGTTGCTATTCATTATTCAATGGCGGCGGGGCCCCACCCCCGCTGCCATTGAACTGACGCTGATGCCTCGCCTCGGATTTGCCCATCCTCGGCTCGGCATGGCCGCGGGCGCTCTTATCTTAGCTTGCGCAGATGAAGAAAGAACTCCTGGTTGCCCGTCGCGCCGGTGATCACCGCCGGCACCATGCCCATTCGCTCGAACCCCGCCCGTGCAGCCGCCTCGGTGACCTTCAGGAGGACGGCTTCGTGCACGGCTGGGTCTGTGACGAGCCCGCCCTTGCCGACCTGGTCGCGTCCAGCTTCGAACTGAGGCTTGACGAGCGAGACGACAACCGTCCCGGGCCGCACGAGTGGTCCGAGGGCGGGGAAGATGTGGTCGAGCGAGATGAACGCGACATCGATCGTCACCAGATCGGTGGGAGGAGGCACGTCCTCTCGCGTGAGGTGGCGAGCATTCACGCCCTCACGGACGATGACGCGCGGGTCGGTCCGCAGGCGCCAGTCGAGTTGACCGTGGCCGACGTCGAGTGCGACGACCGTCGCGGCGCCGCGGCCGAGGAGCACGTCGGTGAAACCACCGGTTGATGCGCCGATGTCCAGCGCGTGCCGGCCTGAAGGGTCGATGCCAAACGTCTCCAGCGCGTGGGCGAGCTTGACGCCGCCGCGGCTGACGTACGGATGATCGGGCGTGACGAGTTCCACGCGTGCCGTGGCGGCGATCGGGGCGCCGGCCTTCGACACGATCTGGCCATCTACCCTCACCTGTCCGGCAAGAATCAGCGCCCGGGCCCGCTCGCGCGATGCGGCGAGACCTCGTTCGACCAACGTGGCATCGAGGCGTTGCTTGGGACTGGCCGCCACCTCTAGTTCTTCCGGGTGATGATCCAGTCCACAATCGGGCCGAGATGTCCGGCGGTCAGGCCGGCGTCGACGAGCGTCTGGTGGGCCCGGGCGGCGCACTCCGCGGCGAGCTGACGCGAGCGGGAAACGCCATAGAGCGCCGCATAGGTCGGCTTGGCCTCGGCGGCGTCTTTCCCGGCGGTCTTGCCGAGCTCGCCGGCGCTGCCTTCAACGTCCAGGATGTCATCGACAATCTGGAACGCAAGACCGATCTCGGCGGCATATCGATCGACGGTGGTGATGAGATCATCGCTGGCGCCCGCCATAATCGCACCCGCGACGGCCGAGGCCCGAATCATGGCGCCGGTCTTGCGGGCGTGCATGTCGCGGAGACCGTCGGCGTCAAGCCGCAGTGCGCCTTGAGAACCGCCCGGCGCCTGGCCGGCCACCTGCAGATCGATCGCCTGGCCGCCCACCATGCCCGCCGCGCCCGCCGCGGCGCCGACAACCTCGATCACGCGCAACTTGCGGACGACAAGGTCCGCCTGGTTGCCAGCCGGCTCGCGCGCCAGCAGCGCGAAGGCTTCGGCCTGCAGCCCGTCGCCGGCGAGCACGGCGATGCCGTCGCCGTAGACGACGTGGAGTGTCGGACGGCCGCGGCGCAGCGTGTCGTTGTCCATGGCCGGCAGATCGTCGTGGATGAGCGAGTACGTATGGATGAGCTCGACGGCGCATGCGGCGGGGAACGCGACTTCCCACGCCTGGGGGAGATCGGCAGCGCCAACCCTGGCGACGGCATCAGCCGAGGCGAGCGTGAGGATCGGACGCAGCCGCTTGCCGCCGGCGAACACGCTGTAGCGCATCGCCTCGCTGACGATGGCGGGACAATGGGGCGGCTTCGGGAGATATCGCTCCAAGGAGAGATCGATCGCGACGCGAGCGCGGTCGAGGAAGTCGGCGAGTGAGTCGGACGGCGGCACGGCCCTCCGCGTCAGTCGTCAGTGAGCGACGAGGGCGCAGCCTTGAGCTCGCCGCGCTCGGTGAGCACTTCGATCCGGCGCTCGGCCTCTTCGAGCCGCGCATGGCAGAAGCGCGAGAGCTGCACGCCGCGCTCGTAGAGCGCGAGGGACGCCTCGAGCGCCAGGTCGCCCTCTTCGAGCTTCTTGACGATGGATTCGAGTTCGGCGATCGCGGCTTCGAAGTCTTTGATGGACGGTTCAGCCATGTAACGCTTCATGACGCGGTGTCGATCTTGCCACGAACGAGGCATTCTAGTTCGCCCTTTGCCAGCGTGACACGCACCGCGTCGCCGACGCCGACCTCCGACACCGCCCGTACGACGTGGATGCGATCGCCGGTCCAGCAGACGGCGTACCCGCGGCCGAGCACGGCGAGTGGGCTGAGTGCCCCGAGGCGGGCCGCCACGGCGCCGAGCCGCGCGTTCGCCCGGTGCCGACGTGTCGCAATCGCGCTCGCGAGCAGACCCTCGCCCGAGACGAGCCGCGTGCGAATCACCGCCAGACGTCGGCCCACGTCGAAACCCTCGAGCTGTTGCCGCAGCCGTTGCAGGCGTCGCGCGTGGGTCCCGACGGCGGCGCGCATCAGGCGGGGCAGCGCGTGTGTCAGTTCGTCAGCCCGGCGGCCGCGCATCGCCAGCCGTCCGGGAAAGCCGGCGAAGGC
>JBAUGX010000032.1:0-1771 GCA_049679965.1 Vicinamibacterales bacterium | reverse complement strand
GTCGAGCGCCTCGGTCGTGCCGATGCGGGCGAGCGCCCCGGCGGCCGCGTCCCTCAGCGCCCGCGTCCTGCCGGGCGCCCACCACGCGTCGGTCTTGCCGCACAGCACGTCCTTGAGGAGCGCGATGCCCTCGGGGTCGCGTAGTGTGCCGAGGGCTTCGACCGTCCGCAGATAGATGGACGCCAGAGGGCCCCGGTGGCTGAGGTGCCGCAGCAGATAAGCGAGCAGGGGCGTGGCCTGCTCGTCGCGGAGCAGGCTGAGCGACTGCATCATCATGTCGCGCGACCGCGGGGTCCCGCTGACGAGCGCCTGCTCGAGCACGGCATACGCGCTCTCGGTGCCGATCTTGACGATCGCGCTGACGGCTTCGCGCTGGACCTGCGGCTCGTTGTCGTTGAGCAGCTCGGTGAGGTCGGGCAGGGCATCCTGGCCGCCGAACTCCCGCAGCAGATAGACGGCGGTCCGCCGCACGGCGACGTTGGGCGATGCTTTCAGCCGCTCGACCTGCCGGCGTCCGATCGCGCCAAACGCGATGAGGATCTTCGTGAGCCGATCGCGCGCCCGGCCCTGCTCTTCGACCGACAGGATCTCGGCCAGCGGGCGAACGAGCACTTCGCCGAGCGAGAGGCACATGGCCTTCACCCGGTCGAACCGCGCGTCGTCCAGCGTCGCCAGGTGAGAGGTGATGTGATGCAGCATCGGCCCGGACGCGATGGTGTCGATGGCGATCATCGCATGCTGCCGCCGGTCCTTGCCGCTGTCGCCGTCGGGTACCGCGGCGCGCACGAGGAAGCCGAGCAGCTCCTCCGCGGCCTCGAAGTCGCCGACGAGCAGCAGGTCGTCGATGAGCGCCACGACCGGGGTCATCAGCTCGCCCCATCGCTCGTCGTCTTCCTCGATGCGCAGCAGGTCGAGGAGCAGCGTCATGTCGAGCGCGCGCAGCGCGCTCGTCGCCACCGTGGCGATCCAGGCGCTGACGCGTTCGGGCGGATCGTCGTTGACCGCTTCGACTTCGACCGCCTGCGTGCGCGCGCCCGAGAGCTCGCGGCTGTACGCGTCGGATACGTAGGAGGCGTCGGAGTACGACGTCAGCAGCTTTTCCGCCACATGGTTCCAGACCTCGTCGAACCCTTCGGTCTGGCCGAGCGGGGAGGCCGCCGTTTCTTCCTGCGCCAGCGTGAGCAGCCGCTGGCGCTGTCCGTCCTCGCGCACCAGGGTCTGGAACGCCTGCGCGAGCCGGTCGGTCGCCGATCCGTTGGCAATCACGTTGGTCGACACGAACGTGGCAATCGTCCCCTCGGACATCCGTCCGACGACGGCTCTGGTCAAGGTCGGCCCTTCGGCGTGTTCGGCATCCTGAGCCAGCAGTCCCATGAGGATCTCCGGCGACAGGCTGCCCATCGCGGCGGCGGCGTTCCGCAGCAGCGAATCGACCTTCCCCGGCTGGCGCTTCGTCACCGTGTCCACGATGCCCCGGAGCAACCGGAGCAGCGCGCCCGCTCTCGGACCGATGCCCTTGCCGGCGCTGGCCGCACGCTCGTCGAGCGTGGCCATGACCTGGCCGAGCCGCTCCGGCCCGTTGGCGCCGAGCAGCTCCGCCAGATTCTCATCGGTGAGCTCGAAGGTCTCGCCTTCCAGGCAGTGGGCCAGCAGCGTCTCCCAGGCGGCTCCGGTTTCGCCTTCGCGCTCCTTCAAGACTTCGCTGTAGTCGAGCTCGCGGAGCTCGATGTGCCGGCCGGCCGCCGCGGCCCAAGCGCGCGCGATGCCGCCC
>JBAUGX010000031.1:0-33671 GCA_049679965.1 Vicinamibacterales bacterium | reverse complement strand
GGCCGGTGGCTCGGCGACGACGACTGGCGGCGGTTCGGCCACGCTCGCCTCTTCAACGGGAGCGATGACGTGCGGCGGCGGAGCCGGCGCCGCGAGCGGCGGCCCGGCCGGCGTCCCACGCGCCTGGAGCCTGGCGCAGCCGGTCGCGCCAAGCGCAAGGAGGCCAACGGCCGTCATCCGGAGCAAGGCTGGCATCCCGCTATTATGGACCCGACACCGATGTTTCAGGCCTGTGGCAGCAGGAGCCGGAAGGTGGTCCCCCGGCCAGGCGTCGATTCGACCGTAATCTCCCCACCGTGAAGGTGCACGGCGCGAAAGACCATCGACAGGCCGATGCCGCTTCCCCCCTCCTTCGTCGTGAAGTACAGGTCGAAGATCCTGTCGAGGTCCGCGGGCGGAATCCCGATACCGTTGTCCTCGACCTGTACCGCCACATAGCGGCCCCAGGTCGGGGCCGCCGCGATACGAAGCACGCCGCCCTCCCGCATCGCCTGGCAGGCATTGATTGCCAGATTGAGAAGCGCCTGCTCGAGCATGGCCTGATCGGCCGCGAGATCCGGCAAGCCGGCCGGCACGTCGGTCCGCACGACGACGCCGTGCGACTGCGCTTCCGCTTCGATGATCGGCATGATGCCCGCCAGAATGTCTGCGAGCGCCACGGGCTGGAGCCGGATATCCTCGGGGCGGATGAACTTGAGAAATCCCTGAACGACCTCGTCCAGGCGTCGGATCTGGGCGGCGATGACCTCGACGTGTTCTCCGAGGTCCGAGGCCTCGCCTGGCTCGCTGCCGGCGATACTCGTTCCATCCGCTCGACGAATGGGCGCGACGGATTCCGTGCCTGCCGGCGAGAGCTGCTGCCGCAGCAGCTCGAGGCGGATCATCGTCGCGTTGAGCGGATTCTTGATCTCATGGGCCAGCCCCGCCGACAGCCGGCCGAGCGCAGCCATCCGCCGCGAATGGTTCAGCGTAAACTGCACCTGCCTCAGGCGGTCGGCGTCGCGCGCCACGATCAGCACGCCAGCCAGCTTGCCGTTGCGGCTTCTGAGGACATCGCTTCGCACCACCTGTTCCCCGGCCGGGGCCGCCGGGCTCGTGTCGCTGCCGGGTCGGGCCGGTGGCAGAAGAACGGTCAGCGGACCATTTGACTGACCGCGCGCCAAACCCTCCTCGACGAGCGTCCGGTAGGGATGTTCCGGTGTGAACAGGTGGCTCACGGATTGTCCCAGGGCGTCGGGCGGCAGCGTGGCGCGCATGCCAGAACTGGCGAAGACCAGCGCGCCTTCGGCATCGAAGACAGCGATGGAGTCTTCGAGCCAGCTCGTGAGGGGCTCTGGCTGGCGCCGCTCGCCAGACCCGGCCCGGTCGGCGAGCAGCCGCGCACTGGCCACCGCCAGCGACTCTCCGAGCTCACCGAACTCGTCGCGCGGCAGGGCGTCAGCGACATCGAAGTCTCGCTCACCGAGCCTGGTCAGGCTGCGGCGGAGCACGTGAATGGGTCGCAGGAGCAGCTGGGCGAGCAGCATCGCCACCACGCTCGACCCGACAAGCGCGACTGCGACCGCCACGAGCGCCGGACGAAGTGCCTTGGTAATGTCGTCCCGGATGAGAAGCGTCGACACGCCAAGGCGAATCGAACCGAAGGCGCTCGACCCGAGGAGCAGACGCTGGCCCACCTCGAGCGTCTGGCCCTCGTCGGAGTAGATGGCGCGCAGCTGCCCGATCAGCCCGCGATCAAGGAGCGCCGCGAGGTCGCCATAGGGCGGCAGGATTTCCCCGACGCGCATCGCATCGCTGTGCGCCACGACGACACCGCCGACGTCCACGATCGCGGCATAGGTCACGTTCGCCCCGTACGCGCTCGACTCGAGGATGGACTTCAGACCTTCGTCGGCACGCAGCGCCTCGTACGGGTCGCCCCGCGTCACAATCGCTTGTGCCCGCTGATACACCGCATTGGCGAGCAGCTGGCCTCGTGCCTGACTCTCTTCCAGGCGGACGCGGACGAGCCACGACAAGTACAGACTGCTCAGCCCGATCACCGCCAACCCGACGATGGAGGTGACGCCGACAACTTGCTTGGCCTTGATGGTCAGCCGCATGTCTTAGGTCGCGCCCTGTTCCTTAGCCTCTTTCATGCTATTGAGCTTGTTGTGCAGTGTCTTGAGGCTGATGCCCAACATCTCGGCCGCGTGCGTTTTATTCCCCTTGGTGTGTTCGAGCGTCAGCACAATCAGCGCGCGCTCGGCCTGTTCGACGGTCGTGCCCGGCGTCAGCATCGCGGCCGACCTCAGCGTCCGGTCGCCCCCGGCAAGTGGCGGGAGATCCTTGAGGCCGATCACCGGCCCACCGGCGACGATGGTGGCGCGCTCCATGACGTTCCTGAGCTCGCGAACGTTGCCGGGCCATGAGTGGTCCTCGAACACGCGCATGACGGCCGCGTCGACGCCGGCCACCGATCGGTTGTTCCGAGCGTTGAACTCGTCGATGAACGCCTGCACGAGCAGGGGCAGATCCGATTTGCGGTTTCTGAGCGGCGGCAGCCGGATCTCGAACACGTTGAGCCGATAGTACAGGTCCTCGCGCAGACGGCCGTCGCTGACCGCGACCTTGGGATCGGCGTTGGTGGCCGCAATCACGCGAATGTCGATGGCCTTCTCCTGCGTGCCGCCCAGCCGGCGGACGGTGCGCTCCTGGAGCACGCGCAGCAGCTTGACCTGGGTCGCGGGCATCATCTCGGCCACTTCATCGAGAAACAGAGTACCCCGATCGGCCAGCTCGAAGCAGCCCTGCCGCCGCTCGATCGCGCCAGTAAACGCGCCCTTTTCATGGCCGAACAACTCGCTCTCGAGCAGCGTCTCGGGAATCGCGGCGCAGTTGATCGGCACGTACGGCGCCGGCTTGCGCGGACTGAGCCGATGAATCGTCTGCGCCACCAGCTCCTTGCCCGTCCCGGACTCCCCCACGACGAGCACCGACGCGCTGGTCGGCGCCGCCTGCTCGATGATCCGGTAGACCTGCTGCATCTCGGGACTGCCGCCAATCATCGACCCGAACGCGCCGTGCTCACGCAGCTGCTGTCTGAGCACGTGCATCTCGCGCAGCGTGTCCTGCCGCTCGGCAATCTTGTCGAGCAGGACCCGCAGCCGGTGCAGATCGACGGGCTTGGTGAGATAGTCGTACGCGCCCTGCTTGATCGCTTCGACGGCGGTTTCGACGGTGCCCTGTGCCGTCAAGATGACGGTCGTCACCTCGTCGCCCTGTTCGCGCAGCGTCTTCAACAGCTCCAACCCGCCGATCTTGGGCATCACGAGATCGGTGAGCACGATGCCCGGATTAAACAGGGGAATCTTCTTCAGCGCCTCGTCGCCGTCGGCCGCGGTCTCGACGACGAAACCCCATTTGCGGATGAGCTGCTGCAATCCGACGCGAGCCGCCGCATCGTCCTCGACGATGAGCAGGCGCTCTGGGGACCGCCGTTCGCCTTCACTGATTGGCATGCCGAGCCTCTATCGCGTGAGCTTGCGGTACTTGATGCGGTGCGGCTGGTCGGCCTCCGCGCCGAGGCGCCGCTTGCGGTCCGCTTCGTAGTCCTGGTAGTTGCCCTCGAACCACACGACTTCGCTGTCCCCTTCGAAGGCGAGCATGTGGGTCGCGATTCGGTCGAGGAACCATCGGTCGTGGCTGATGAGCACCGCGCAGCCGGCAAAGCCGAGCAGCGCCTCTTCGAGCGCGCGCAGCGTGTCCACGTCGAGATCGTTGGTCGGCTCGTCGAGCAGGAGCAAGTTACTGCCACGTCTCAGCAGCTTCGCGAGGTGCACGCGGTTACGCTCGCCGCCCGAGAGCAGGCCAACTTTGCGCTGCTGCGCCGCGCCCTTGAAATTGAACCACGACACATACGCGCGAGACGCCACCTTCCGCTTGCCGAGCTCGATTTCGTCGTTGCCTCCTGAGATCTCCTCCCACACCGTCTTGTTCCCGTCGAGCGCGTCGCGGCTCTGATCGACGTAGCCGATGGTGACCGTCTCCCCAATCTTCAGGGTGCCCGCGTCCGGCTTCTCCTGCCCGGTCATCATGCGGAACAAGGTGGTCTTCCCCGCGCCGTTCGGCCCAATCACGCCGACAATGCCCCCGCGGGGCAGGGTGAAGCTGAGCCCGTCGATAAGAAGGTTGTCGCCGTAACCCTTACGGAGGTTGCGAGCTTCGACGACCACATCTCCGAGCCTGGGACCGGGGGCGATGTAGATCTCAGCCGTCTCGATCTTCTGACTCGTGTCTTCGCGCAGCAACTCCTCGTAGGCGTTGAGCCGCGCCTTGCCCTTGGCCTGGCGGGCGCGAGGCGACATCCGGATCCACTCGAGCTCATGTTCGAGCGTACGCTGCCGCCTGGTTTCGGCTTTCTCCTCGATCTGCAGCCGCTGCCTCTTCTGCTCGAGCCAGGACGAGTAGTTGCCCTCCCACGGAATGCCGCGGCCGCGGTCGAGCTCGAGGATCCAGCCGGCGACGTTGTCGAGGAAATACCGATCGTGCGTCACCGCCACGACCGTGCCGGCGTAGTCCTTGAGAAACCGCTCGAGCCAGGCGACCGACTCGGCATCAAGGTGGTTGGTCGGCTCGTCGAGGAGCAGCAGGTCGGGCGACTGGAGCAAGAGTCGGCACAGGGCGACCCGGCGCCGCTCGCCACCGGACAGCGTCGTCACCTCGGCTTCCGGGGGTGGCAGACGCAGCGCGTCCATCGCCAGTTCGAGGCGCGAATCCAGATCCCAGGCATTGACAGCGTCGATCTTGTCCTGAATCTTCGACTGCTCGTCGAGCACCTTCTCCATCGCCTCGGGCGAGAGGTCCTCGCCGAGCTTCGCGTTGATCTCGTCGTAGCGGGTCAGCAAGGCGCGGGTGGGGGCGACGCCTTCCTCGACGTTGCCGAGCACGGTCTTCTTCGCATCGAGTCGCGGTTCCTGGGGCAGAAATCCGACCGTCGCGCCCTCGGCGATGAACGCCTCTCCGAGGAACTGCTGATCCTCGCCGGCCATGATCTTCAGCACCGAGCTCTTGCCGGCGCCGTTCGCGCCAAGCACGCCGATCTTGGCGCCTGGCAGAAATGACAGCCAGATGTCGTCGAGGACTTTGACGTCGGGAGGATAAACCTTCCCGAGGCCCTTCATGGTGTAAATGAACTGGGGCATCTAGTAAATTGATGATTGCTGAACGTTGATTGATGATTAGCGAGAGGACGCGTCCGACAAGCAGTATTGTAATTCTAATCATCAATCAGCGATCATCAATCAGCAATTCACGATCGCCATGCGCCGTATTATTCACGTCGACATGGACGCCTTCTACACGTCTGTCGAGCAGCGCGACGACCCGTCGCTGCTCGGCAAGCCGGTGGCTGTCGGCGGCCGGCCCGATCGCCGGGGAGTCGTTGCGGCTGCCAGCTACGAAGCACGCGGGTTCGGCGTGCACTCGGCGATGTCGATGGCCAAAGCGGTCCGGCTCTGTCCATCGCTCACGATCGTGCCGCCCGACTTCGGCCGGTACAAGGCCGCTTCAACCGTCGTCTTCGGCATCTTCCGCGAGGTGACGCCGCTTGTCGAACCGCTGTCGCTCGACGAGGCCTATCTGGACGTGACCGAGAATGCCTGGCAAGAGCCGATCGCAACGCGAGTGGCCAGGGGCCTCAAGGAGCGCATTCGCGCTGAGACACAATTGACCGCGTCGGCGGGCGTCGCCCCGAACAAGTTTCTCGCCAAGATCGCCTCTAGCTGGAAGAAGCCAGATGGCCTCACAGTCATCAGCCCGGACCGCGTCGAGCCATTCCTCCAGCAGCTCTCGGTGGACGCCCTTTGGGGTGTTGGGCCGGTCACCGCGCGCAAGCTGCGGGCCCGCGGCATCGAACGCCTCGTCGACGTCCGCGCGGCCGACCCGGACGTGCTGCGGGCGACCGTTGGCAGCCTCGCGGACTGGCTTCGTCAGCTGGCATACGGCGTGGACGAACGTCCGGTCACGCCGAACCGCGAAGCGAAGTCCTCGGGATCCGAGAGCACCTATCCGCAGGATCTCATCGACGTTCAGACGATGCGCACGGAACTCACGGAGATGGCCACCGATGCGGCGCGATGGCTCGCGCGCAGGCAACTGTTGGCGCGGACGGTCACAATCAAAGTCCGCTACGGCGACTTCACGACCATCACGCGAAGCCACACGGCGACGGCGACTCGCGAAGAAGCGTCCATCATCGCTCGCGCGGTACAGCTGCTCGACAAGACCGAAGCCGGACGCCGACCAGTTCGCCTGCTCGGGGTGAGCGTCCACAACTTCTGCGCCCACGACGAGCACACGTCAGTCGATTGGCTACCGTTCGAGGGCGCAGTGCTAGGATCAGCGTGATGTTAAAAGGAAGCCGCGACGCGGTGCTCAGACGTATTCAGGCCATCAGCATTCACGGGCAGCCCTCATGGGAGATCGTCTTCACCCATCTCGACGATCCCGAGGAGCAGTTGAACGCCGCGCGCGTGGGGCCGGAGGCCATTGCGGGCCATACGCTCGAGCCAGGCGATCGCATTCAGGTGGAGTATTTGGTCGGCGTTGTCGTCAAGGTGACGCGCCTGCCTGGGTAGTCACCAGGTCACGGCTTCTCGATCCGCACGGTCCTCAGGTCAATCCTCATCGTCGGCGTCTCCCCGTTGCGGGGCGTCGACTCGATCGCGTCAACGGCTGTCATCCCGTCCACGACGCGGCCAAACGCCGTGTACTGGCCGTCGAGCGCGGCCGACGGCGCGGTCACGATGAAGAACGACGTCGTCGCGCTGCCTGGATCCTCGCCACGCGCCATCGACAGGATGCCTTTGACGTGCTTCGTGTCGTTGAATTCCGGCGAAAGATTCTGGACCAGCTTCTGCTGCTTCTCGGTCAGCGGCACCGCCCGGCTGCCCAAAAAACCTGTCTGAATGACAAAGCCCGGCGCCACGCGGTGGAACGCCATGCCGTCGTAGACGCCAGCGGCGGCCAGCCGCATGAACTGACGGACGGTGTTCGGCGCCTTGTCGACAAGGAGCTCCACCGTAATGGGCCCGGCAGCCGTGTCGAGCACGGCACGGTAGCCGCTCAGTTCCTGCGGCGTCTCGCTCACGAACGGTTCAGGCGGCGTGTCGCGGATCGTCACCCGCGTGATGGCGACTCGCTCCAGGGCAAGCCCCATCGCATCCACGGGCGTCTCGGAGATCTTGAAGAGGACCTCCATGCCATCCGAGACACGCCCGAAGACCGTGTACTGGCCATCGAGCGCCGGCTGGTCCGCGAGAGCAATGAAGAACTGAGACCCTGCGCTGTCGGGCCTCCCCGGCACCGTGACAGCCGCCACCGAACCGCGGGGCATCTTCGGTGCACGGGCTTCCGCCTTGACGGCGTTCAGGCCGCCACTGCCGTACAAGGCCCGCTTCGTGGGGTCCTTCGACAAGGGGTCTCCGCCCTGGACCACGCCACGAAGCACCATGCGGTGGAAGGTGGTGCCGTCGTAGCCGCCTTCGGCCGCAACCTTCATGAAGTAGGCCGTCTGGTTCGGCCCGGTGTCAGGCGTCAGGTCGATGACGAACGTCCCGGCGGTCGTCTCGACGACGGCTTGCTTGGGCGGGGTTAGAGCTTGCGCGTGAAGGATGCTGGGGGAAATCCGGCTGAAGGTCCGGCTAAAGCCGGCCCCCACGAACGCTGCTGCAACGAACACAGCCGCATATCCACAGACGAGGACAAGTCGCTTCATGGCGCAGGAGTCCCCTGGGGCGCTTCGATGATCCGGGCCGCGTGCCAGATGTAATGGAGGCTCGAGACGATGGTGATGACGAGCGAGGCCCATACGAACACATCGAAGACCTTCGAGGCGTAGCCGAGATAGTTGAACAACATGGCAACCACGGCAGTGAGGAGGTAGATGGCCGTCGCGATCTTGCCGAAGATCGACGGCCGGAACGTGCGCGGGCCGATGGCCAGGTTCACGATCACGACGGTCAGCACGATGACGACGTCCCGGCTGATGATGCTCACGGTCAGCCAGATCGGCAGTCGATTGGCTAACCCCAGCCCGGGGACCGTCAGCACCACAAATGTGCTGACGAGCAGCAGCTTGTCGGCCATCGGATCGAGCCACGCGCCGAGGCTCGTCTTCTGGCCGGCGCGGCGCGCGAGGAGACCATCGAGGCCGTCGGTGATCCCGGCCGTGACGAACACCCCGAGCGCCCAGCCCAGCTGCCCATAGACGACGAGGATGACAAAGGCCGGAATCAGCAGCATGCGGAGCAGCGTCATCTGGTTGGCCAGCGTCAGGACGGTCATGGCCGCCCACCTCGTCCCGTGGGAATACCGGCCAACCGCTGGAGCCTGCCAATCGCTTCGACCGCTTCGCCGCCGCTCACCGCTTTCGATGGCTGAAATCTGTTATCGGGCTGGATCTGCAACACGCCCGCAGCGACCGCCGCCGACGCGGCTCGATAAGCCACGTGCCCCTGGGGGAGGTCCGGGAACGTCAGCCTCGCGGTCGCCCACGCTTCCTGGCCCGGCTTCAGCTCGGATATTCTCGCGAGTGCACGACTCACCACCAGGGCCAGGTCGGCCCGGCGCACGACGCCGAGGGGCTGGAACGTATGGTTCTCGAAGGGCTCCATCAGGCCCGCGTGGGTGACGAGCCTGATCCATGGCGCCGCCCAATGGCTGCCCAGGTCGGTGATCGGTACTGCGGTGCGGCGAGGATCGACCTCGAGAAGCGGCGCGAGACGGACGCCGAGGAGCGCCGCGAGGTCGCCCCGTCCGATCTGCAGCGCCCCATCGATCGCCCGGTACTCAGCCGGCAGCCGACTCGCCTCGGCGCGCACGCCTGCGGCCTCGATCCTGGTTTGGACCTCAGCGCTCGGCTCGATGGCCAGTGCGTCACGATACGCCTTCAGGGCCCCGTCGAAGTCGCGGCGTTCTTCCAGCAGCTGACCGATCTCGACGAGCGACCGGGCATCGCCGGGATCGAGCCACACGGCGGTGCGCAGATGCTCGAGGGCCGACTCGCCATCGCCTTTCTGCCGCTCGGCGCTCGCGAGCTCGCGATAGAGGATCGGACTATCGGGCGATTCGGCGATGGCCCCGAGGTAGGTCCGAATCGCTTCGTCGAGCCGGCCGGCGCGCGCCGCCGCACGCGCCCGCGTCAAGTTCGTTTCGAGCCGGCGGAACTTCAGCACCTCAATTCGGCGGGTCAGATCGACGAGCGACGGATCGGCGGCGACCGCGGCCTCAAATCGCGCAAGCGCCGCACTGGGATCATTACGAGCCAGCGCCAGGAATCCCAGTGAGATTTCTGCCGGGTGAAACCCGGGTGTCTTGAGGGCCACCTTGAACTCTCGTTCGGCCTGGTCCAGATCGCCCGCCTGCAGCAGGGCCCAGCCGCGATCTTCATGGGCGGCGGCGGGCGTGCCGGCAAACGCCGGCGGCACGACCGGCGACACGAAATCGGGGAACCTCGGCGGCAGGCCGACGGTCGCGGGCGCGATCTTCGACGCGCACGCCGAGGCGAACGACAGAGCAAGGGCCAGAAGGATCGCCGTCCGCATGGATGAAATTCTACCTCGCGCCGATTCGACACGCTCGGGGCGTACCGAGTTTATCGAGGGATGGGTGTGTCGAACTGACCGGCGAGACGCCTCGGCACGTCGGCCACGATCGACACGCGCCCGTCACGCACCTCATGAGAGAGGACCCGGCCATGGCGGTACAACCGGGCGATCCGCTCGCGATCTCCGGCGGCGTCCGGGTCGAAGACGAGCGTCAGGCGCCGCACGTCGAGTGCCAGGCGCGACGTCATGGTTTCCACCACGTCGTCGATGCCCTGGCGCGTGAGGGCTGAGATACAGAGGGCGGCCGGGTCCCGCTCCTCCAGACGGCGCCGCTCGTCGGCCGTCAACACGTCGCACTTGTTGTACACCTCGACCATGGGCACTTCGGTCGCATGAACCTCCTCGAGTACACGGTGCACCGCGGAGATTCGCCGCTCGCGGTCGATGGTGGCCGCGTCAATCACGTGCAGGATCAGATCGGCCTGGGCGACCTCCTCGAGTGTCGCCCGAAACGCGGCCACCAGTGCATGAGGCAGCCGATCGATGAACCCGACCGTGTCGGACACGAGCAACTCGCGGCTGTCGGGCAGCCGCACCTGCCGGACCAGCGGATCGAGCGTCACAAAGAGCGCGTTGGAGGCCTCGGCGTCTGCTCCACTCAGGGCATTGAACAGTGTCGTCTTCCCGGCGTTCGTATAGCCGACGAGCGCCACCGTCGGCACCGACGCCCTGTGGCGCCGTTCGCGGAGCTGGCCGCGGCGCCGGCGGACCTGCTCGATCGCTTCAGAGAGGACATGCAGGCGCGCCCGGATCCGGCGCCGATCGGCCTCGAGCTTCGTTTCACCCGGGCCTCGCGTCCCGATGCCGCCGCCCAAACGCGACAGCGCTGTGCCCGAGCCGACCAGTCTTGGCAGCAGATATTTCAGCTGCGCGAGCTCCACCTGCAGCTTGCCTTCGCGGGTGCGCGCTCGTCTGGCGAAGATGTCCAGGATGAGCTGCGTGCGATCGATAATCTTGCGGTCGACCGCCTCTTCGATGTGCCGGAGCTGCGCGGGGGTCAATTCGCTATCGAACATCACGACGTCCACGCCGGTCTCGGCGCACGAGGCTGCCAGCGTGGCGAGTTTGCCCGCGCCCAGGAAGGTTGACGGATCCGGCTTCGGCCGCTCCTGCAGCATCCGCAGCACCACCTGGGCGCCTGCGGCCTCGGCAAGGCCCGCCATCTCATCGAGCGAGCGCTCGGCGTCAAGACGCCGCGCCCGTCCCCCGATCAGTCCCACGAGCGCCGCGCGCTCTCGCGTCACGATCGACTGAGCCACGCCTGGATCTCGTCCCACGGAATGGCCCCTGCGCGTACGAGGCGGGGGGCCTCGCCTGTCACGTCAACGATGGTCGAGGGAGCGCCGCCAGGGGCTGGTCCCGCATCAATCAGCAGATCCACAGCGTCGCCCAGGGTTCGTTCGACCTCATCCGGATCGGCGGTGGCCGGCTGACCGCTCACATTGGCGCTCGTCGCGGTGATCGGGACGCGCGACGCCCGGCAGATGGCGCGGGCGACATCACTCCTCGGCACGCGCACGCCGACGCGGCCGGTCCCGGCCACAACGTCGCGAGCCAGCCTCCCCGGCGCCGGCAGCAGCAAGGTTAGCGGACCGGGCCAGAATCGCTCGGCCAGGCGAGCGCCGATTGGCGGAAGCGGACCAAGACTCGCCGTGATCTGGTCCACGTCTGCGGCAATGAGGGGCAGCGCGTGGCCGGGTTGGCGTCCCTTGACGGCCAGGACGCGCGCAACGGCATCGGTCTGAAACGGATCGACCGCCAGACCGTACAACGTATCTGTCGGCAGCGCCACCAGGCCGCCGTTGACAATCCACTTCCCGGCCTCCTGAAGCGCATCGCGTTGCGGCGCTTCCGGATCGACGAATACTCGACGCATGAAGTGCTTGGGTGCGTAGGTGCTTGGGTGCTTGGGTTCGTAGGTGCATGGGCGCCCCACCTAAGAACCTCAGAACTCAAGCACCTACGCACCTGTACCGTTTCAGAATCTAATCTTGACGTTGCCGGTCGCGGTGACGTGAATGCTGTCGATGAAGCGGATCTGGTGCGGCTCGTTCTGCATGATGACCGAACTCGTGCGGACGCCGTCGCCGAAGAACCGGACGCCGCGCATCAGCGAGCCATCGGTGACACCGGTGGCGGCGAAGATGATGCGCTGGCCCGGCGCGAGATCCTTCGCCCGATAGATCCTCTTGAAATCGCTGATGCCCATGGCTCGGCAGCGCGCCTCGTGCTCCGGCTTGGTGACGACCAGGCGCGCGAAGATCTCGCCGTCCAAGCATCGCATCGCCGCCGCCGTCAGCACGCCTTCGGGCGCGCCGCCCGTGCCCATCACCGCGTGCACGCCGGAGCCGACGACGGCGGCTGCAATCCCCGCCGACAGGTCGCCATCACCGATGAGCCTGATGCGCGCGCCGGTGGCGCGAATATCGGCGATGAGCTTCTCGTGGCGCGGACGGTCCAGCACGATCACCACGAGATTGTCCACCTGGCGACCCAGGCACCGCGCGATCGCCTTCAGATTGTCCGCGACCGGCGCGTCAAGGCTGACGTGATCCTTCGAACTGGGCCCGACGACGAGCTTCTCCATGTAGAGGTCGGGCGCGTGCAGCAACCCCCCGCGCTCGGCCGCGGCCAGCACGGCGATCGCGTTGGCCGCGCCGGTCGCGCACAGGTTGGTCCCTTCCAGCGGATCGACGGCGATGTCGACTTCATCAACCCCCGTCGGCGGAGGACCCGCGCCCTTGGCGTGGGGCCTGCCGACTTTTTCGCCGATATAGAGCATCGGCGCCTCGTCGCGCTCGCCCTCGCCAATGACGATCGTGCCGTCGATGGGCACCGTGTCCATGACCCTGCGCATGGCCTCTACGGCAACCTGATCCGACTTGTGGCGGTCGCCCTGTCCCATCGTGTGGGCGCAAGCGATGGCAGCCTGCTCGACGACCCTCAAAAACTCAAGCGAAAGATTTGAATCCATGGAAAGCGGGCAATCCTATCACGCTCGACCGGACACATGCACGAGCGCGCCGCGGCCCAGACCGAGCAGCTGGGCGGCGCTCGCACCGTTGAGGGCAACCTCGAGATGGTCGGTGCTGCCGACGAGCGCACACACCTCTCCCGGCGCGATCTCCGCATACGTCGACACGACCTTCGACACTGCATGCGATTCGATGCGGATGTCGAGCACTCGATCCGCGAGCCTGTCGAACGTCCGGCGATCGATGTTCGTGATGAGATTGCCGAACCGATCGACCCGCAGGACCTGGCCGATGATCTGATCGGCGCCAGCCTCCGGCCGCGGCACCTCGAGTCGCTGCACCGCCCCGGCCGGGCGCCCCAGCGCGCCGACATCGGTCCCCTTGGCCAGCCACGCAGCGGCCGGAGCGAAGCGATCGCGTCCTTCGAACGTCCGGCACACGGTCGGCCGCGCGTAGCGCCGGTCGCTCAGCTCGACGACGCGCTTGGGGGGATGCTCGTCGAAGACGGGGCTGAGGACGCCGTTGTCGGGTGCGACAAACCGATACTCACCCGCCTCGGCGGCAATCCCGCGCCGCGCGGAGCCGACACCCGGATCGACCACGACCAGAAAGATGGTTCCCGCCGGGAAGTAGCGGTACGACGCGGCAAGCTCGAGCGCGCCGGCCAGCACGTCGTGCGGCGGCACATCGTGCGAGATGTCGACGAGCGTGACGTCCGGACACGTCGCCAGGATTACGCCCTTGAGCGTGCCGGCGTAATGATCGCGAAGACCGAAGTCGGTGAGCAGGGCGATGACTGGGCGCGCCACACCGACATCGTATTGCAGAATCGCCGTGTTATGCGGGCTTGCGGAACAGCATCTCTCGTTGGTTGTTCTTCAATAGAAACGAGTCCGACACGCGCAGGCCGGCGAATAGCTTGATGATGTCGCGGTTGGGCCAGCTCGCTTGGCGCCCACGGGTGGCGGCATACGGCTGGTGCCTAAGATTCGCGTGGTCGGCCACGATGTATTTCGTGTACCGCGCCTCACCTCCCGACAGGGTGCCGAACAATCCCAGCAGTGCGCCCTCCGGCTTGAGCAGCTTCACCAGTTGCGTCGCCAGGGCCTGCGCCGCCGGCTTGTCCAGATAGTCGATGACGTCCCAGCACAGAACGCCATCGACGCTCTCGGCCGGCCTCGACAAACGCGTCCCGAGGAACTCGGCGAGCGCGTCGCGCCGCCCTTGCCTGACGTGTCGCTCGATCTCCGCGTACACGTCCTCGACGAAGAGCTTGCAGCCGAGCTGCTCGCAGAAGAAACTCACGTTGCTCGGGATTACCGGCCCGAGATCGACCAGGACCGGTAATTCGCGCGAGGTGAGGCAGGCGAGAAACTTCGGCAGGGTCTTTGTGGGAAATACGGAATTGCGGGGTGCGGGAGATTCCTCTACCCCCACCCCTGGAGCCCTCAGCACCCTCAAAACCCTCTGGAACCTGGAACCTCTGCTGGGTTTACGACGCTCCGAAGCGGTGCTGAGCGGCCTGCGCTGGCGCGGCCTGGGCCGGCGACGGCGCGCCCTGTGACTGCGCAACGGCTACCGGTGCGGCTGCCTTGACATCGGCCTTGCCCATCGGCTGACCCTTGCGCTGCATGTCCACGCTGCCCCGGAAATGCGCGCCTTCGGCGATCGCGATGCGAGGCGCGATCAGATCCCCGTCAACCGAGCCGTTGTCGCGAATCTCAACCTTCTCGCTGGCCGTCACATTCCCGATCACTTCGCCAAGCACGACGACCGACTTGGCAAAGATTTGGGCCTTGATTCGGCCGTTCGGTCCAATCGTCAGGAGATACTCGCGCAGCTGAATCGTGCCCTCGACCTGCCCCTCGATGGTGAGATCCTCACTGCCCGTGAGCTCCCCCTTGATGACGACGGATTTGCCGATATTCACGATGTCCTTCTCCATCTGTTGCCTCGCCTCCTGCCGCGGAGCCGAGGCTCCCCCGGACACGGGCGCGAGTGGTTGGGGCCCTGTCACCTGTCCGCCTGTCGGTCGGACGGCCTCATCGCGTTTCCACATGTCGTCCTCCACCTCTCCTTATTGCCGTGGCGCCGGGGGTTGCCACGAGGTGAATATCGGATCTAACGCCCTCGGAGTATATGGAAGGTCCGCCGGCGTTGTCTACTCCTTCCGCTGCTATGGGTTAGGTGGAATGGTACAATGCGGGATTCGCGATGCGAGTGTATTTTGATTACAACGCGACGACGCCACCCTCACCCGAGGTTGTTGAAGTGATCGTCCGTGCGACCCGCGAACAGTTTGGTAACCCGTCGAGCGTGCACCATTTCGGGCAGCAGGCCAAAGGGGTGCTCGACGAGGCGCGATCGGCTGTGGCTGAGCTCATCCACGCTGATCTTTCCGAGGTTGTGTTCACGAGCGGCGGAACCGAATCGGACAACTTCGCGATCCGCGGCGCCGCTGAGGCCCTGGAGCCCACAGGGCGGCGCCAGTTGATTGCCAGCGCCATCGAGCACGAGGCGGTGCTGAACACATTCAAGGCCCTCGCCCGACGCGGCTGGCGCACGACCCTCCTCCCGGCGGATCAGTCCGGTGTGGTCTCTCCCGATCGACTCCGCGAGCTTCTGACCGATGAGACGGCGCTCGTCTCGGTGATGCACGCCAACAACGAGATCGGGACGATTCAGCCCATCGCAGAACTGGCCCATGTCGCGCACGAAAGAGGTGCACTGATGCATACCGACGCGGTCCAGTCGGTTGGAAAGATCGCCGTCGACGTGCGGGCGCTTGGCGTTGACCTGTTGTCGCTCTCGGCCCACAAGTTCAACGGGCCGAAAGGCGCCGGCGCGCTCTGGATCAAGCGGGGCACGCGGATGCAGCCGATCCTGACTGGCGGCAAGCACGAGCGAAACCGACGCGCGGGGACCGAGAACGTCGCCGCCATTGCCGGCATGGGTGTCGCGGCACGGCTCGCCCCAACCAAGCTCGCGTCTGAGGCCGTCCGGGTGGGCGCGCTGCGGGACCGACTGGAAGACGGCATTCTGCGCGCTGTCCCCGGGACCGTCATCAATGGCGCGCGCCAGATGCGGGTGCCGAACACGACCAACATCAGCTTCGATCACGTCGAGGCCGAAAGCCTGCTGATCGCGCTCGACCTCGAGGGCATCGCGGTCTCGACCGGTTCGGCCTGCTCGTCAGGCACGCTCGAACCCTCGCACGTCCTGCGCGCGATGGGCTTTCCGCCGCACCGGACGCAGAACTCGCTGCGCTTCAGCCTGGGCCTGTATTCAACCGAGGCCGAGGTCGATCGCGTGATCGACGTCCTGCCGCGCCTGGTCGAAAAGCTGCGCGGACTGACGCAGAAAACAACACCACGTACTGCAGCACTAAGCGGACAGTCGTAACAACCAATGCCGAGCGGCCTGAGCCGCGAAGGCACAGGTCGTGGGGGTGGGGCCCCACGACAGAGTAATCGATGAAGATTGTCGTTGCGATGTCGGGCGGTGTGGATTCGTCGGTGGCGGCGGCCCTGCTCGCCGAACAGGGCCACGACGTCATCGGTCTATCCATGCAGCTCTACGATCAATCCGATCCGAACCGCAGCTTCGGCAGTTGCTGCACGCTCGACGATCTCTACGATGCGCGCCGCGTGGCCGCAGCCATCAACATCCCCCACTACATCCTGAACTTCGAGCGGCAGTTCGACGAGCACGTCGTGTCGAACTTCGTCGGCGAGTACATGGCGGGCCGCACGCCCCTGCCCTGCGCGCGCTGCAACAGCGACCTGAAGTTCGCGACCTTGCTTGACCGCGCCCGTGGTCTCGGCGCCGATGCGGTCGCCACCGGCCACTACGCCCGCGTGGAGCGGGACGCGACGACGGGCCAGGTGCTCCTCAAGCGCGGCGCCGACGCGGCCAAGGATCAGTCGTACTTCCTCTTTTCGCTGACGCAGGACCAGCTGGCGCGGGCCGTGTTTCCGGTCGGCGACCACCGGAAGGACGCCGTGCGCGCGTACGCGCGCGCGCACAAGCTGCCTGTGGCCGACAAGCCAGACAGCCAGGAGATCTGCTTCATTCCGGACAACGACTACGCGTCGTTCGTCTCCGAGCACTCGCCTCAGGCGGCGCGTGCCGGTGAGATCGTCGATGAGGGCGGGCGGGTCCTCGGCGGGCATGGCGGGATCCATCGATTTACGATCGGACAGCGCAGGGGCCTCGGGCTGACATCCTGGTCGACCGGCGCACCACTCTACGTCGTCGCGCTCAAGCCAGCCGACGGACAGGTAGTGGTCGGTCCGAAGGCATCACTCGAAAGGACGACCCTGACAGCGTCAGGCGTGAACTGGATCGCTGGCGAGCCGACCGCTCCGCTCCGCGCCTCGGCGCAGATTCGCCATCGTCATCGCCCGGCGCCCTGCACCCTCCGATCGACTGGTGGTGGACACGCCGAGGTGGTCTTCGACGCACCGCAGGTCGCGGTCACGCCGGGACAGGCGGCCGTTTTCTATCAGGATGACGTGGTGGTCGGCGGAGGCTGGATCGACTGACTCTACGCTTCTGAGTGTTCGAGATACCGCTCGGTATCAAGTGCAGCCATGCAGCCGGTGCCCGCAGCCGTGATCGCCTGTCGGTAGACGTGATCCTGCACGTCGCCACACGCGAACACGCCAGGCACCGTCGTCTTCGCGCCGTCGTGGGTGACGATGTAACCGTTGCTGTCCATCTCGAACTGGCCCGTGAAGAGCGACGTGTTCGGCGTGTGGCCGATGGCGACAAACACGCCACTGACCGGCACGATCTGGCGCGCCGCCGTCTTGTTGTTCCGCACCACCATCGCCGTGACCTCGCCCTTGCCGGTGTCCTGAATCTCCTCGACCTGGGTGTCCAACATCCACGCCACTTTGGGGTTAGCCCGTGCCTTGTCCTGCATGATCTTCGACGCCCGCAGCGTGTCGCGCCTATGGACCACGGTCACCTTGCTGGCGAATTTGGTCAGGAACACGGCCTCCTCCATCGCCGAGTCACCGCCGCCCACGACAGCGATCTCCTGGCCCCGGAAGAAGTAGCCGTCGCACGTCGCGCACGTCGAGACGCCGTGGCCGATCAAGGTCCGCTCCGACGGGAGGCCAAGCAGCCGCGCCGATGCGCCCGTCGCAATGATGAGCGTCCGCGCCGTGTACTCGGCCTCCGACGTGCGGACGACGAAGGGTCGCACGCGCGTGTCGACGAGCGTGACGTTGCCCTGTACAATCTCCGCGCCAAACTTCCCGGCCTGTGCGCGCATTTCAGCCATCAAGTCCGGGCCCATGATGCCGTCGCGATATCCGGGGAAGTTCTCGACCATCGTCGTCAGCATCAGCTGGCCGCCGGCCTCGAGCCCTTCGATCACGAGGGGCTGCAGGTTGGCGCGCGCCGTATAAAGCGCCGCCGTCAATCCGGCCGGACCGGATCCGATGATGACAACGTTACGGGCGCTCACCTCAGAGATGCCTGTCGATGACCTGCTTGATGCTCTCCTTCGGCTGCAGGCCGACGACCTGATCGACGAGCTGGCCACCCTTGAACAAGAGGAGCGCGGGAATGCCGCGAACGTTGAACTTGATCGCGGTGTTGGGATTCTCGTCGACGTTCAACTTGCCGATGGTCACCTTGCCAGCATAGTCGCCGGCGAGAGCGTCAATCGTCGGCGCGAGGCGTTTGCACGGTCCGCACCATTCGGCCCAGAAATCGACCAGTACCGGTGCGCCGGATTTCAGAACGGTTTCGTCAAAGTTGCTGTCGGTCATGGTCTGCACGTTGTCTGACATGTGTCTCTCTTTCGTTCGCCAAGTGAACCCCTAGACCCTGGTCCCGAGTCTCTTCGTGATCACACGCTCGTATATTCTGACGTACTCCCGGGCCGAACGGTCCCACGAATGGTCCTGAGCCATACCGGCGCGCTGGAGCGCCCGCCACGCGTTCCGGTCCGCGTAGAGCACCAGCGCCCGGCCAATCGCCTCTAGCAGAGCCCCCGGCAGGTACTCCCGGAATACGAAGCCGGTCGACTTTCTGCTCCCCGGCGAGTAGTCGACCACTGTGTCGGCGAGTCCGCCGACCGCTCGCACGATGGGCACTGTGCCGTACCGCAAACTGTACATTTGATTCAGGCCGCATGGCTCAAATCGAGACGGCATCAGGAAGATGTCCGCGCCCGCCTCGATGAGGTGGGCAAACCCTTCGTCGAAGCCGATGTGCGCGCCGACGCGATCGGGATGACGGGCGGCCAGGCCAGTCCACAGGTCCTGATACCGCGTTTCGCCCGTGCCGAGCACGATGAAGGTCGCCTCGAGCCTGGGTAGGTCGTCGGCAAGCGCGGCCATGAGATCGAAGCCCTTCTGATCGACCATCCGGGAAATCACGCCGACGAGCGGCCGTTTGAGCGTCGCCTGGTCGGTTGTGAGCCGATAACGCGCGAGCACCTCTGCTTTCGCCGCGGCCTTCCCCGAAAAGTCGTCGGCGCTGAACGGGCTGGGCACGAACGGATCGTGCTCGGGATCCCACCGCTCGACGTCGATGCCGTTGAGCACGCCGGTCAAATCGGCACGTCGCCGGCGCAGAATGCCGTCGAAGCCGCAGCCGAATTCCGGCGTCTGGATTTCCTCCGCATACCTGGGACTGACGGCCGTGACGGCCTCCGCGTCGTTGATGCCGCCCTTGAGGAAGCTGACGCGACCCCAGTATTCCAGACGGTCGGCCGAGAAGAGCTCCGGTCCCAGGTCGAGCCTGGGCAACCAGTCGGCGTCGAACAAGCCCTGATACGCCAGATTGTGAATTGTCAGGATACTTGGTGTCCCACCAAGTATCGGGTGGGTCGCGTACAGCGACTTCAGATAGACCGGCGCAAGACCGGCCTGCCAGTCGTGCGCGTGGACCACGGAAAGCCTTGTCCCGCGCAGGGCAACGAACTCGAGCGCTGCCCGCACCAGCATGGCGAATCGACGAGCATTGTCCGGGTACTCCCCGCCGGCAGCGCCGTAAAGGCCTTCGCGGTCAAACAAATCCGGACAGTCAACAAGCCACACGTGCGAGTTGTTCGCAAGAGGGAGCTCGAAGAAACCCACGTCACGCGTGTAGCCACCCACAGTTACCGGGAATTGCGCGACGAGCGATCCACTCTCCACGCCGTGGTACCTGGGCAGCGCGAGCGTGACATCCCAGCCGAGCCGCGCCAGCGCAAGCGGCAGGGCGCCGAGCACGTCAGCCAATCCGCCAGTCTTTGCGAACGGCACCGCCTCTGACCCGAGCATGAGGACTGAACGAGACGGCTCCTGAGACGGCATCAGCGACATTATTATTGACCGGCGTGGGGCCAGCATTCATTCACGGGGGCCGGGGCCCACCCCCAGCGCGAACTGACGCTGATGCCTCGCCGCGGCGAGGCATGACTGCAGCCGCTCACCGGGTACAATCACGGAGTGACCGACGAACCACAGCCACCGCCCGAGCCGCAGCCCCAACGCCCCTCGCGCTCTGAGCCTCGTGATGTGGTCGAGCTCAAGCAGCTCAGGATTGACCAGCCGGACCTGGCAAGTGCCGTCGACATGCAGATCGCGCTCATCGAGATGCAGCGGCGCGTGCAGTCGCGCGTGCCTCTCCCTTGGCTGCACGCCGATACTGAATGGCTGCGCGCCCAACATGCCGCCGGCCGGCCGCTGGTACGGTTCGCCGATATCCCGCTCGACTGGACTGACTTTCGACTGACACTTCGCCAGACAGCGGACATCTTGCGACGACACGACGTGCTCGAGCCAGACGATCACGCCAAGATCCTCGCGTTGGCGCGCGAGGGGAACGCCCTCGAACCGGTCGTGGCCCAATGGTACGGCGCCACCTCCGGGGTTGACGGCGTGGATGCACAGCCAGCGGCGCCGTCCACCGACGTGCCGCGGGACCTCGATCAAGTGCTGGTCCTCGCGCTTCGACCCTTCCTTGCGCGCTGCGCCGAAGTCCTGGCCGCGCGCGCCGATCTTCAGCTGTGGAACCGTGGACGATGTCCGTTCTGCGGGTGGGAGCCCGATTTTGCCGTGATCACACCGAGCGCGGAGCGCCGCCTGATCTGCGGCCGCTGCGTCGCGCAGTGGCCGTACCCGGCGCTCACGTGTCCGTTTTGTTCAAACGACGACCGCAGCCGCATCACCTCGTTTGCGACACGCGACGGGCGCTACCGCGTGTACGCCTGCGACGTCTGCCGCCGCTACCTCAAGGCGTACGATGGCAGACATGCGTCGCGTCCAGTCCTCGTCTCGGTGGATCTGGTGGCGACGCTGCCCCTCGACGCTGCGGCCATGCAACGCGGATATGTCGGATGAATGTTAACGAGGGCTACTGCAGTAACTGCGGCGCGGGTGGAGGCTCGGCTTCAAAAATGGACGAGAGTTTCGTCGACATCCAGGTGAACAGGTTACGCGTCTCGAGGAAGCGGCCGGCGTTGGATCGGGCGCCCAGGACAACTACGGCGACCTCCTGCCCCCCTTGCGGCAGCCGCAGCAGTGTTGCCAGACAATAGCCGGAGCTCGAAATGAAGCCGGTCTTGCCCGCCCGTACGTCGACGTCGGGCATATTGAGCAGACGATTGGTCGTGTGAACCGTAATCACGCGGCGATTCGCCGTCCGGACCGTATGGGTGGACATGCGCATGATCGAACTGATGCGCTCGTCGCTCGACGCCATCGCGACGAGCCGCGCCATGTCGTAGGCCGACGACATGTTCTGCGACAGCAATCCGGAGGGTTCGGCATAGCTCGTTTGCTCGAGCCCAAGCTCGGCGGCCTTCTCGTTCATCCGGGTCACAAACCCTTTCGAGCCGTACGGCGAGACGCGCGCGAGCGCGCGCGCGGCCGCGTTGTCCGACGCGATCAGGAGCAAGTGCAGCAGGTCGTCGGTGGTGACGCGGTCGTTCGAGCGAAGGCGGGTCGTCGACGCGCGGTACACATCGCTTCTGGCGATGACAACCTTCTCGGTCAGATCCGGGTCGGTTTCGAGAAACACGGCTGCCGTCATCATCTTCGTCAGGCTCGCGATCGAACGCAGCGCCTGGGAGTTCTCTTCCCAGAGAACCTCGTTCGTTTCCGGGTCGTAGATGATCGCGGCCTCGGCTCGAAGATCGGGCACCAGATCGCCGCTGTCGTCCAATCGGTAATGCGGAAGGGCGAGCGCACGGGCCGCAGCGGCCGCGCGCGCGCGCGAGGCAGCCGTCGATCTCCGCACCGGCCGACGCGCCACCGAGCTCGTCGCGGTAGCGGGTTTCTTGGCCGGCGTCGGTGGCGCCTTGGCCACGCTTGCCGAGGTCGATTTCTTAGCGCCCGCGCCCTGAACCGCGTCGGCCGGACTCGCACCGGCATCGACAAGGCTCAGCAACATGAGCGGACCGGCTAAGAAGAAGGCTGTTCTCGTCACGTGGGTTAGGCTGTTCTGAAAATGCCTGGCTATTGTAAGCAAGTCAATTATGACACTTCAAGCACATTATCGGCATCCATCCGTACCTACAGTAGCACCCCAGCTGCACATTGTGTTCAGATCTCGAGCATGCAGCGAAGAGGGCTTGCTCAGGATGGCGCGCCACTGCACAGACCCGGCCGCTTGGCTCCCAGGGAGGTCATATGACGGCACGTGAACGAGAGGAATACCGCGCACTGCGCGCCACCATCCGCGAGCGCGGCACGGCACGGTCGTGGACGTGCGTCGTGGGGTTGATCGTCTGGGCCGGACTTGGTCTGATGATCGCGATCCGATTGCCATCCGGCCCCCTGACTACCCTGTTTTCACTTCTGGTTCTCGCAGCGACGTTCGAGGCCATCTTCGCGCTGCATGTGACCGTAGAGCGCATCGGGCGGTACATACAGGTGTTCTACGAGGAGCATGATCCGGACCAGAACGGCAAGCCAGGCGCCTCAGTTGGGACCGCCGCGAGCGGAGGGTGGGAGCGAACCGCGATGGCGCTCGGTAGGCCCCTCGCTGGCACGGGCGCCGACCCGCTGTTTGCCGCCCTATTCGGTCTTGCGACACTGCTCAATCTCGTGGCGGCGCTGTCCGCCAGCCCGACGGCGGTCGAAATCGGTGTCTCCGGCGCCGCCCACGCGATATTGCTGGTTCGCATCGCCATCGCCGGCGGTTTGGCCGCGCGGCGGCGAGATGCGGACCTCGAACGCTTCCGGCAGATCAAATCGACGCCCGCCCTCCCCACGCGTCCCATGTATCAGTCGGGCAACAAGGTGGACTAAAGTCAGCAGTTCGTACGAGAAAGTCGCATCTCGGGATCTCCGGCGCATTGCGCGACGGCCGAAGACAGTCAGGATGGCGGCACACGTATTGCTGATGTCAAGGATCGGAGGAACGCTGCCATGAGCCTTGTTCGACTGCTGGGCTTCACCACTCTCGCCTGTGGTTGCGTGGTCGGCCGCTACCGCGATCTCGCGACCAGCCGCGAGGTCAACTACGTCGAGGAAAAGGGCCAGGCGTGCGGCAGTTGTGGGCACCGGCGCAATCACACCATCACGCCCGATCGGATCGCCAGGGTCACGCGCCTCGCGGTCGCCAAAGCCTCGTAGCCTATTCCCGTGGCCGACCGGCCACAGCGACGTCGTTGCCAGACCGCACCGCACGCGGCCCTGCCCTAACGCATTCTCGGCTCCGGGCCGAAAACTACACCAGCAAGCCCAGCACAATGTCCGTCCTCCTGAAGCCGTACGCCCGCGTTGGGACAGGCGCTCGCACCAGTCGCTTCTACCTGGCTGACTGCCTAGAGGTCTTCCGACAGCTCCCCGCCGAGAGCGTCGACGTCATCGTCACGTCGCCTCCCTATAACCTTGGGATTCAGTACAGCCGTTACCGCGACACGCTGTCGCCGTCCGACTACCTCGACTGGACCGCAACCTGGATCGGGGCGGCCACGCGGGTCCTGAGGCCGGACGGGTCGCTGTTCCTCAACGTCGGAAGCAAGCCGAGCGATCCCTGGACGGCGCTCGACGTGGCACAGGCCGCTCGCCCGCACCTGCAACTGCAGAACATCATCCATTGGATCAAGTCGATCGCCATCGAGCGAGCGTCTGCGGGAGCGGCCGCCGGACTCGCCCGCGATCTCGCGGTCGGTCACTACAAGCCGATTAACAGCGACCGGTTCCTCAACGACTGTCACGAGTTCATCTTTCATTTCACGCCGATGGGATCGACGCGCCTCGACCGATGTGCGGTCGGCGTGGCCTATCAAGACCAGTCCAATGTCGGGCGCTGGCGCAGCGCCGCGGCCGGCGTGCGCTGCCGTGGCAATACCTGGTTCATCCCATACGAAACGATTCAGCGGCGCGACCGCGATCGTCCACACCCTGCCACGTTCCCGTCCCGGCTGCCCGAACAATGCTTGCGCCTTCACGGCCTCTCGCGGATCGAGATGGTGATGGATCCGTTTACTGGACTCGGCAGCACCGCCGTCGCCTGTTCGAGGCTGGGTGTCAACTTCGTGGGGGCCGAGATCGACGATAAGTACCTGGAGATCGCCGTCGAACGGACGAGGGCCGCCGCGGGGGAGAGGAACACTCAGAAACTTACGGCGGTACCAGCGCGGGGCCAAGCGCGGATGCGAAAGGCGACGCTTCGCAATCGGGAGGATTCTGCCTACCGCGCAGTCGACGTCGCCTTGAAGACGTAGTCCTTCCGGAAGATGACCTCCATGCCCGGTCGCGCCACGCGCACGTCGATCTTCCTCTGGCGCCTCAGCGGATCGGGATTCGACGTGTAGTACCCCAGGATGTAGTAGTCGCTCGAGTCCGCGTCAATCTGCTTCAAGCCCGTATCGAAGTCGTTCATATTGACGATTGCGATCCCGCCGGTGTTCTCGGCGAGGACACGCAAACTGTCCTGCGACGTGCGGACGAAGTCGTTCCACTGTTGCGGCGCCACCGTCTGGTCGATGTCGGGCTGCCCCACGAGCCCGCGCGGGTCGATGGTATAGAGGGTCGTATTTGCGCGGTTGGCTGCACGGATTACCTCGCCGAGCTCCCTGGCCAGATCGGCGTCCGAGAACGCCCCTTCCTGCCTCGCCTGCATCAGCGCCTGCGGGTTCTTGCCGAGGATGGTGCCACCGTTCTCCTGGTCCTCAAAGTTCAACAACTGCTGCAGGTGGTTCTGCAGGAACGGAGAGCTCGGATCCATGAATCCATTCCTGGCGTCGGAGAACGGATTGAAATGATAGCCGTCGCTCACGTACACGAGCGCTTTCCGGCGGTTACGCACCTGCTCGAGGTGCGCGAGCACGTCGTATACGGTTTCGAAGGCCACATGGGCGCGGTGGCGGACCTCTGTCGGCCCTTGGGAATTTGCCGGCCCATTGATGATGTCGCTCGGACGCAGCTCGCCGCCGATGATCTTCTCAATGGATTCGTCCAGGCGCTTCCGATCGTAGGTCATACCGACGGCAATCGACGAGGTGCCGGTCGAGACGATGGCGAACATGTCACCGTCGTGCAGGAGGGTCTTTGAGATCTTCTTGAAGATCTCGCGCACCCGAACCGTGTTGTGAAACTGCAAGTGCAGGTCGTCGACCAGAAACACAAAGATGCGGCCCGAAACATCGCTGGTCCGGCGCGTCGGTGGCAGAATGATGCCTTCCGGCGGCGGCGCGGGCGGCGGGGCCAGGACGTTGGTCACACGGCCACCATGGCTCATCGTCATGGAAACGATGGTCTGCTTGATGCCGTCTTCGAAAATCTCGAAGTCGTTCCGCGTCAGGTCGGATACGAAATTGCCTTTGTCGTCGCGCACGACGACATCGGAACTCACGAGATCGATCTGTGCCCTGAAGGTTGGTCGCTGCGCGGCATCTGTGGCCTGTGGCGCAGCCGGCGCGGCGCCCTGAGCATAGAGTCCCGCTGCGAGAGCCACCAACCAGACACCGGACCAGAGGCCTCGAGCATTCAGATCCATATGACCGAAATTATACATCGGCAGCCCCCGCCGCCTCGACCACCTGCCTACTCGCCGTCTCCCGACCGACGCGGATCCAGCGCGTTGGTTTCTGGCCCGGTCGAAACCCCTGGCGCGGCCCCCTCTCCCCCTGAGCCTCGGCGGCGCCGGCGGCGTCTGCGGCGATGACGCTGCGCGGGCTCTGCTGCGGTGACAGCCGGCGCGGCTCCACCGGTTTCAGGAGACTGAGTGTCTTCGCTCGGGGTCTGCTCCCCGTCGGACTCTTCAGCGTTTCCGAGCTGTACGGGAGGTTCGTCGGCGCCCACGCTCACCACGCTCGCGGGGTCCTCGACATTCGGGGCACGCTCTGGCCCCGCCGCGCTCTCTGAGTTCGACGGAGCCTCAACTTCGGCATCGGCCGCCCGCCGGGCAGCCCGCTCCCGTCGGCGCTCTCGCCATTTTTCCGTGTCAGGCGGTGGCAACGGTGTGGCGACCAGCTTGGGCCAGTTGAACGATAGATCTGGGTAGCGGGCTTCGAGCGATCGGCGGACACTCTCGTCGAATGGCTCACGACCCACTTTGACGTTTGGCGGCGTGCGAAACCAGTACAGGATACGAGGGGCGGACTTGCCTCGGCGACCAAGGGGCTGGACGAGATAGACGTGCTCGTAGCCGCGCTTGTCGCGAGAGAATCTCAGAAACGCCATTGACGATTGCCTTCGCTGCTCCTGCTTCCTCTCCTCGCGGCTATCGTCGTTTCGCGGCTCGTGTCGATTTCCTTACCGCCTTGGCGCGCTTGCGCGGGCGGCTCTTGGCAGCCCGCGGTGCGGCCTTGCGTGGCGACGACCGAGCGGCAGGCCGTGGGCGAGGGGCGCGTGACGAAGACAGCACCGGTTCGCGACTCCTGTGAACGAGCGTGAAACGGACTTGATCGCCGACGAAATGAAAGCTCCAGATCTCGCTGACGTGGATCTGATTGTCCTCGCAGAGGCGCCGCGCGACGTCGACCATGCCGGCCGGCACGTAGAGGTGGAACGGCACGCGCAGCTTCCCGAGATGCGCCCACTGCGCCAGCGCCTCGAGATGGTTCACCGATTCGCCCGTTTCGACTTCCACGACCGCCTGGAGCCGATGCCCCCGTTCGAGCGACTGGAGGACCAGGTCCGGAAATATCAGCGACGGGCCACTGCCGACCCCCGTGTTCTGTTCGCCCCCAGGATTGATCCCGGCCTCGTACCGGCGCCGGTTCTTGGCCTGCAGCAAGCGAATGACACGGTCGTGCTCGAGCTGCTCACGCACCGGCCGGACCAGGATTGGGCTCACTTGAGCGCCTCCAACTAGTTGGGTAGTCGAGATTAAACCGCAGATTTTAGCATGGATCCGGCGGGCCTCAGGGCCTCTTTGGTTCTTATCGTCACGTGCCCAACTGCAGCACGTCGCGTAGAATGACCTACCAATGCAGGCGGCAATACCTGAGCGGGACACCGCGAAGATACTCATCGTTGATGACGATGAGGGCGTGACGGAGACGTTTGCGCGGATGCTCCGGCTCGAGGGCTATCAGGTGCGAACGGCCGTGAGCGCCGAGGCGGGCCTGGCGCAGGTCAAGGAATGCTCTCCTGACGCGATCATCCTGGACTTACACATGCCGACGCTCGACGGGCTCGGCTTTCTTCGCCGCCTTCGGGCCGCCGGCAAGCGGAGGATTCCGGTGGCCATCGTCACGGGCGACCACTTCGTCGATGCCGCCGTGTCAAACGAGTTGCAGGAGCTCGGCGCCCAAGTGCGGTTCAAGCCCATGTGGCTCGAGGATCTGGTGGGCCTCACTCAGAACCTTCTTGGAGCGACCCGCTGACACCTGCTGACAGCCGATTTCTGAGGGCCTGCCGGCGGCAGCCGGTCGACGCCACACCCGTCTGGTTCATGCGTCAGGCCGGCCGCTACATGCCGGAGTATCGGGCGATGCGCGAGCGCTATTCCCTGCTCGACTTGTGCCGAACGCCAGACCTGGCCACCGAAGTCACGCTCCAGCCAGTCCGATCCATCGATGTCGACGCCGCCATCCTGTTCTCCGACCTGCTGCTTCCGCTCGAACCGATGGGCATTCGGTTCGACTTCGTCGCCGGCGAAGGACCGCAGATTGAGCGCCCGCTGCGCCACGAGGCCGACTTTGCGCGCGTGCGGCGCTTCGATCCGCGAGAAGAGCTCGCTTACGTCTTCGAGGCCATTCGGCAGATCAAACAGGAGCTCAAGGGACGGGTCCCTCTCATTGGATTCGCTGGCGCACCGTTTACGCTCGCCTCCTATGCCATCGAGGGCGGACACTCCACGTCGTTCGCGCACACCAAGGCCTTGATGTACGGCGCTCCAGCCACGTGGCACCGTTTCTGTGAGATGAGCGCCGACCTCATCGGCCAGTATCTGATCGCCCAGGTGGAAGCTGGTGTCGACGCCGTACAGGTGTTCGATTCGTGGGTGGGCGCGCTCGACGCGCGTGACTACCGGGAGTTCGTCATGCCGCATACACGCCGGATTTTTGAAATGGTCGCGCCGCTTGGCGTCCCGACCATCCATTTCGGCGTTGGCACGGGCGCCATCCTGGCCGAGCTCCGTGAGGCCGGCGGCGACGTCATCGGGGTCGACTGGCGCCTGCCGCTCGACACGGCCTGGGAACGAATCGGCCTGGATCGCGCCATCCAGGGCAATCTGGACCCCACGCTGCTGCTGGGCCCGGTCGACCGAATGCTTGCCGCCGTCGACGATGTGCTCGAGCGCGGGAGCCAACATCCGGGACACATCTTCAATCTCGGACACGGCATCCTGCCGATGACCCCGCTCGAGCATGTCCAGGTGCTCGCGCGGTACGTCCATCAACAGACGCGGACGTGAAGGCCGGCGTGTCGACCGCTGACGTTGTCATCGTCGGTGGAGGTATCGCGGGACTCGCGACTGCGTACGAGCTTCATCGGCGTCGCGTGTCGTGCGTCGTCCTCGAGCGGGGACCTCGTCCTGGCGGCGTTGTCTTCAGCGAAGACATCGACGGATTCACGATCGACGCGGGACCGGATGCCCTGCTCGTCCAGAAACCCGACGGGATCAAGCTCTGCGAGGAGATCGGTCTGGGTGACCGCCTGGTCGCGACCAAGCCGCCGCGGACTGCGTTCATCCAGCGGGGCGCGACGCTGCATCCGCTGCCGGCGGCCTCGGTGCTCGGCATCCCGACGCGCGTGTGGCCGTTCGTCCGCTCGCGCCTGTTCTCATGGCCGGGCAAACTACGGTTGGGCGCAGAGCTGTTCATCGCTCCACGCCGAGACGAGGAGGACGAGTCGATTGGCGGGTTCGTGGCCCGCCGGTTCGGTCGCGAGGCCGTCACCTACCTCGCCGAGCCGCTGCTCGCGGGCATTCACGCCGGCGACGTCGATCGTCTGTCGATCCGTGCGTTGTTTCCGCGGCTGGCGGATGCCGAGCGCCGGCACGGCAGCTTGCTACGCGCCTTTCGACGCCAACCGCCCGCCGACCCGCAGCACAGTGCATTCCGATCGCTGCCAGGCGGCCTGATTGAGATGGTCCAGCGGCTCGTGCAGGTTCTGCCCGGCGACATGGTGCGGGTCGGGACGGAAGTCACCCGCATCAGTGGCGATGGGCCGTTCAGAGTCGAGACCAAGGCCGGCGAGATCATCGACGGTCGGGCGCTTGTCATCTCGACACCCGCCTATGTCACGGCGTCGCTCATGCGGGAGCGAGACGCCCAGCTGGCCGAACTCTGCGACCAGGTCCCGTACGCCTCGACTGGCACCGTCGCGCTCGCCTTTGCCCGCGACGCGGTCGGCCATCCGCTCAACGGCTCTGGCTACGTCGTGCCGCGCACCGAGCGAAACGGCATCCTCGCAACGTCGTGGCTCTCGTCGAAGTGGCCCAACCGCGCGCCAGAGGGCCGCGTGTTGCTTAGAACCTTCGTCGGGGGTGGGCGGGATCCTCAGGCGCTCGATCGATCGGATGCCGAACTGGTGACACGTTCGCTCGCCGCCATCGGGCCCATCCTGCAGATTCGTGGCGCGCCGCTTCTCACGCGCGTGTACCGGTTCGCACGCAGCAGCGCGCAGCATGAGGTCGGCCACCTGACACGACTCGACGCGATCGAGCGAGCGCTGACGCGCCATCCTGGACTCTTCGTGACCGGCAGCGGCTTCCGCGGCGTCGGCATCCCGGACTGCGTGGCCGACGGCCGTGCGACGGCTGCGCAGGCGGCAGAATGGCTCGAAAAAGGGAAAATTGAAAATGTAAAAGGAAGAAGGACACAGTCCTTCTGACTTTTCACATTTTAGTTTTCAAGTTCAGATGCGCTTTGTTCACCTGATTGGCGTTCCGCTCGACCTTGGGGGCAGCCGGCGCGGCGTCGACATGGGCCCCTCGGCGTTCCGCATCGCCGGGCTGGGCGAGCGCATAGCGAGCCTCGGTTACACCGTCGTGGACCGCGGCGATCTCCAGACGCCTACTCCGGAGACGCGGGACCGGCAGGACGAGCGGAAGAAGTACATCCGCGACATCGCGACAGTGTGCGGCGAGTTGTATCAGACGGCTCTCGCCGCGCTCCACGACGGGGCCATACCGCTCGTGCTCGGCGGCGATCATAGCCTCGGTGCTGGATCGGTCGGCGCGGCTGCCGCCTGGGCGAAGGCGACGCGGAATCTGCCTGTGGGGCTGCTGTGGATCGACGCGCACGGCGATATGAATACACCGGCAACGTCTGCGAGCGGCAACGTCCATGGCATGCCGCTCGCTGCCCTGCTCGGACCGGAGCCGGCCGAGCTCTCGATGATCGGCGGCTTCTCGCCGAAAGCGCTGCCGGCGCACACCGTCCTCATCGGCGTGCGCAATCTGGACGACCGCGAGAAGATTGCGGTGCGCGATTCGCGCATCCACGTTTTCACCATGAAGGACATCGACCGCCAGGGCATCGCCTCGGTGGTCGAACAGGCGGTGCATCTTGCGGGAAACGGCACCGCCGGCATCCACGTGTCGTTTGACCTTGACGCGTGCGATCCGTCGATTGCGCCGGGAGTCGGGACGCCCGTCA
Organism: Vicinamibacterales bacterium; assembly: GCA_049679965.1. Taxonomy (GTDB): domain Bacteria; phylum Acidobacteriota; class Vicinamibacteria; order Vicinamibacterales; family CAVVIG01; genus 2-12-FULL-65-11. The sequence goes on along the minus strand of JBAUGX010000031.1, from coordinate 3,039 downwards.
AAGGCGGCCTCGACTACCGGGAAGCCCACATGCTGATGGAAATCGTGGCCGATTCGGGTTTGCTGACCTCGCTCGACATGGTGGAGGTGAACCCGACCCTCGACGTCCGGAATGCGACCGCGCTGCTGGGGACCGAGCTTGCCTCGTCGGCGCTAGGGCTGAAGATTCTGTGAGCTGGTCTCGGCCAGCATCTCTTCGAGAGTCTCGACGAGCAGCACGAGCGAGTACGGTTTTTCGATGAGACGCGTGCGCGGGCGGAGCCGCTCGAGTTCGGCCGATTCCGACGGCACGCCAGAGAAGATGATGACCGGCACTTCGGCAGGCGTCGAAATGACCACGTCGCGGCCCGAACCCCGGCGCAGCCGCAAATCGACGACGGCCGCGACCACGCGATGTTTTTTCAACGCGTCAAGCCCCTCGTCGGTCGTTTCGGCCGTCACGACCGCGAAGCCGTGCATTTCCAGGAACTTGACAAGCGGCCTTCGCACCGACACGTCGTCTTCGACGACGAGCACCTGACGAGCGGCATCTTTGGTCATAATAGGCTGGTTCGAGTCGGGTCCGGCGTCCGCCTTGGCGACGCTTCGGCGAGACGCGCCGTAGCCTTGGTGGAGGTGGTCAACCGGACGACAGTATAGCGTGAGGGGGGGGTCGCCTTGCGGACAAAGACACTCGCGATCGCCGTGGTCGGCATGGTGGGACTCGTCGCTGCTGCCAGCGTCGCCGTCCAGGGCAGACAACGGCCGCTTCCACAGTTTGGCAACCGCGCCAGCCCGCACGAAGCCGTCGATGCGACGATCGATGGCGCCGAACTGACGATCACATACGGCCGTCCGTACATGCGTGGACGGACCGTCATGGGCGGGTTGGTGCCGTACGGGCGATGGTGGTGTCCGGGCGCGGATGAATGCACCGAGCTCACGACGTCCAAGCCGCTGCGCATTGCAGATCTCATGGTTCCAGCCGGTACATACACGCTATACATGATGCCGACCGCTCAAGACTGGACGTTGATGATCAACAAGCGGACGGGGGTGTTTCACACGCGGTACTTTCCTGAGGACGATCTCGGACACGTCATGCTGCGCAAGCGCCAGCTCGACTCGCCGGTCGAGCAGCTGACGTTCGCCTTCGATCCGAATCCGTCAGGCGGCGGGGTGTTGGCGATGAGATGGGAACGCACAGAAGTCTCTGCGCCGTTCATCGTCGTGCGCTAGGACTTCAGTCGGCAGTCTCGAATCGTACGTGGCGTCCGGCTTTAGCCGGACTGGGGTGACAGTCAGCAGTGGGACCGGGTAGCTCAGTGGTAGAGCATCGCACTTTTAATGCGAGGGTCGCGGGTTCGATCCCCGCCCCGGTTATTCCAATAAACAAGAAAGGCCCGGTGTCCAGGGCCTTTCCTGTTCGAGCGCGATGCAGCGACGCCGCCCGCTGTTATTGACGCAGAGCGGGCCACCCGGTATCGCGCGGCTTGTTCGGATCGGCCGTGATCTGCAGGTCCGCGCAGTGGTGGTAGGTGTACCCGCCCGGATTGTTGAAGGCGTGCTGGTCCATGAACTGCACGACTTGCAGTGTGCACTTCGGGCAGCTGATGTTCGGCAGCGTCACGTCCGTTTCAAACGGCGCCGTCGCCCGCGTCTGATGGTAGAAGAGGCCGTCGGCCAGCACCGGGGGCTGCGGCGGAACGTTGATGGTTCCCGAGATGGATCGAGGCCCCTGCGGCGTCTGGATGACCGCCGCCACCGGATCGAGCGGCAGTTCGAGCGGCGAGTTCACGGCCAGCGCCACGCGATAGTGGCCCGGATGGTAGATGGTCTCCTGCACCTTGATGTGCAGCTTCGAACCGCCCACGACTTTTCCGATGATGTAGCTCGGCTTGCCGAAGTCGGTGTTGCTGCCGCCGCACGGGCCGCCCTTCTGCGGATCGCCCCGGTCGTCTTCAACGAGCCACGACGCGGGCTCGAGCAGTTTGAAATGCGCGCGGGCCACGGCAGGCACGACGAGCAGCAACGACGCAAAGACGAGGATGGTTCGTTTCATCACAAATCCCTCTACGACACGTGTGGTGCCGCGTTACTTGCCGCGGGTCTTGAGGCCCGCGGACAACATCTGAATCTTGTAGATCGTTCTCCAAGCGGCGAACGCCGGCTGGTTGGGCCCCGCCACCGCGGTCCCAAAAGCGTCGCTCGCGCCGTTGGCGATGATGTACATCGTCTTCCGGTCGGCGCCGCCGAAGGCGACGCTGATGGTGTTCCGCGGCGTCGGGATGAGACCGAGCGGTTTGCCCTGCGGGCTCACCACCTTGATATCGGTGCCTCCCGAGATATAGATGTTGCCGGCGGTATCAACCGCCAGCCCGTCCCCGCCCATGCCACCGGTCTCGAAGTCGCGCTTGTTCTTGAGCGATCCATCCGGCTGGACGTCGAGGGCCGCGAGCGTTCCGCCATTGGTGACGTAGAGCGTCTTGCCGTCCGGATTGAGCACGATTCCGTTGGTTCGAAGATCCTCGCCGACGAGCTTGATCCGGCCGTCTGGGCCAGCGTAGTAGACGCAGCCTTGCGTGAAGTACGCGCCGCCCTTGCCGTCGGCCGCGAGATCGTTCGGACGGCCGGTCCACGGTGTTCCATCGGAGAAGGTGTTCGACAGCACCTTGCGTTCCGCAGACGGATGCAGGATGGCGATGCCGGCCATTGTCGCTGCACCAGGAGCCGTGGCGCCGACGCCGTTCGGCATCCGCTGCACGGCGAAGATGCGGCCCTGCGCGTCGATCGAGAGCGAACCGGCGCCGTGGGTGTCGGCGAGGTAGATCGATGTCGCGTCGTTCTTGTCGATCTTGAGGATGGTGCTCGCGTCTTCCTGCGCGATGAGGAGGCTCCCGTCAGCGAGCGCCACGCCGCCGTCAGAGTTATTGCCCGGCCCCTGCCACACCTGCACCCATTTCGCATTGGCCGCGATGATCCCGGGGATCGCGGTAATCGTCACGTCGCGCGGGCCCGCCGGCGCAGCCGCGGCACCAGCAGCCGGAGCGCCACCCGCACC
>JBAUGX010000030.1:0-4836 GCA_049679965.1 Vicinamibacterales bacterium | reverse complement strand
CGCCAGCTCGGCGCGGGTCCGGCCGGCCGCCGGGCCCGCGCTGCCTGAAATCGGATTGATGATGATCGCGACGGACACGAGGCGAGGCTAGCACGACATCGCGGGCGACTATGTTATGATTCGACGTGCACGCTCGATCTACTGATCCTCAGATCGATCCTTCGCTCACCGTCGTCGCCGTCATCCCCGCCCGACTCGCCTCTACCCGGCTTCCCGCAAAGGTTCTCGCGGACATCGACGGCCATCCGATGATCGAGCACGTTTATCAGCGCGCGGCCTCATGCCCGTCGGTCTCGCGGGTGATCGTCGCGACCGACGACGTGCGCGTGGCCAATGTCGTGCAGCATTTCGGCGGCGAGGTGCAGATGACGCGCGACGACCATCCGAGCGGTACCGACCGGCTGGCCGAAGTCGCGGCGCTGCTCGATTGCGACGTCGTGGTCAACGTCCAGGGCGACGAACCGCTCATCGATCCGGGCTCGATCACCGAAGCCGTAGCGCCGTTTCGCACCGACGCCGCCCTGCAGATCACCACCCTCTACCGCCGCATTTCGGCGGCCTCCGAGCTGACGGATCCGAACGTCGTCAAGGTGGTGGTGGACCGTGGTGGCTTTGCCCTGTACTTTTCGCGGGCACCCATCCCCTACGTGCGGGATCCGCGCGGCGGATGGCCGCCGCTCTTGAAACACGTGGGCGTGTACGCCTACCGCCGCAGTGCGCTGCTGGTGCTGGCCGCACTCGAGCCGACGCCGCTCGAGCGCGCCGAATCGCTCGAGCAGTTGCGGGCGCTCGAACACGGCATTCGCATCAGGGCCGTCGAGACGCGGTACGACTCGTTCAGTGTGGACACCCCGGCCGACCTCGAACAGGTCCGCCGGCTCATCGCGGCCCCCACGACATGACCACGGCAACCATGCCCACCAAATACATCTTCGTGACCGGCGGCGTCGTGTCTTCTCTTGGCAAGGGACTGGCGGCGGCGTCGGTCGGCTGCCTGCTCGAAGGCCACGGCTACAAGGTGACGTTGCAGAAGTTCGACCCCTACATCAACGTCGATCCCGGCACGATGAGTCCGTACCAGCACGGCGAGGTCTACGTCACCGACGACGGCGCCGAGACCGACCTCGATCTGGGCCACTACGAGCGCTTCACGAACACCGTCACGACCAAGAACTCCAACTGGACGACCGGGAAGATTTATCAGAGCGTGATTCAGAAGGAGCGCCGCGGCGACTACCTGGGACGGACGGTGCAGGTCATCCCGCACATCACCAACGAGATCAAGGACGCGATTCGCGCGGTCGCGAAAGATGTTGATGTCGTGCTGGTCGAAATCGGCGGAACGGTCGGTGATATCGAGAGCCTGCCGTTCCTCGAAGCGATCCGCCAGTTCCGGCAGGACGTTGGGCGCGAGAACACGCTGTACGTCCATCTGACGCTGGTCCCGTTTATCGGCACCGCGGGCGAGCTCAAGACCAAGCCCACCCAGCATAGCGTGCGCGATCTCCGGTCGATCGGGATCCAGCCCGACATCCTGCTCTGCCGCACGGACCGATTCCTCGATCAGGACATCAAGCGGAAGATTGCGCTCTTCTGCGACGTCGACGAAGAGGCGGTCATCACGGCCAAGGACGTGTCGTCGATTTACGAGGTGCCGCTGCTGCTCGCCGCCGAGGGGCTCGACCGCATCGTCCTCAAACGCCTGCACCTGCCGCAGACGGAGCGGCGCATGCAGCCGTGGGAAGATCTCGTCAACCGAATCAAGAACCCGACCGAGGAGCTGACAATCCACGTCGTCGGCAAGTACGTGGGTTACGAGGACTCGTACAAGAGCCTCAACGAGGCCCTTTATCACGGCGGGTTCCCCCATCGCGTCAAAGTCACGATCAAGTGGGTCGAGGCCGAGGCCCTCGAGGCGCATGGCGGCTCGGCGCTGCTCGACGGCGCCCACGGCATTCTCGTGCCGGGCGGCTTCGGCGACCGCGGCAGCCGCGGCATGATGAAGGCGGCCGAGATCGCGCGGGAGCGCCAGATCCCGTACTTCGGCATCTGCTACGGATTCCAGTGGGCGGCCGTCGAGTACGCGCGGAATGTCGCCGGCCTCCCCGACGCCGATTCGACCGAGTGCAATCCAGATACGCCAACCAAGCTGATCTACAAGCTGAGAGATCTCCTCGGTGTCGACGATCTCGGCGGCACCATGCGGCTGGGCAGCTATGCCTGCGAGCTGGCGCCAGGCTCCCTGGCGCAGCGGGTGTACGGCGTGAGTCTCGTGCACGAACGTCACCGCCACCGATACGAGTTCAACTGCGCCTACGAGCGCACGCTGGTGGAGCACGGGCTCCGGATCTCGGGCCGCTCGCCCGATGGCAAGTTCGTCGAAATCGCCGAGCTGCCGGGCCATCCCTGGTATCTGGCCGTCCAGTTCCATCCCGAGTTCAAGTCCAAACCGACGCGGCCTCATCCCCTCTTCGCCAGCTTCGTCAGCGCCGCCTGCCGGCACAAGGCCGAGAGTGGCGCGCCGGCAGCTGCCGCATCAGTCGCCTGATACAATTGGCGGCGTGAACCCGGTCGCGATCGGCGATCTGGCCATCGGTGGCGGGCGGCCCTTCGTCCTGATCGCAGGTCCTTGCGTCATCGAGAGCCAGGAGCATGCGACCGGACTTGCGGCAGAGCTCGTCGCGATCGCCGGCCGTCTCGATATCCCTTTCATCTTCAAGGCGTCTTACGACAAAGCCAATCGCACGTCGGGCAAGTCGTTTCGCGGGCCCGGTCTTCGGGAAGGGCTGCGCGTGCTCGCGGGCATCAAGTCGCGGTTCCTGGTGCCGATCCTGACCGACATCCACGAAGTCTCGCAGGCGAGTGCGGCCGCCGAAGTGGCCGACGTCCTGCAAATCCCGGCGTTTCTCTGCCGGCAGACGGACCTTGTCGTCGAAGCGGCGCGCACCAACCGCGCGATCAACATCAAGAAAGGCCAGTTTCTCGCGCCCGACGACATGCGCCACGCCGTCGACAAGGTGTTGAATGCGGGAAACCCGCGTGTGGTCGTGACCGAGCGGGGCACCAGCTTCGGGTATCACAATCTCATCGTCGACATGCGCGCACTGCCGATGATGCGCGCGCTCGGGGTGCCGGTCGTCTTCGACGTTACGCACAGCCTGCAGCTGCCCGGCGCCGGGAACGGTGCGTCGGCGGGACTCGCCGAGTACATCGAGCCGCTGGCCTCGGCGGGCGTAGCGGCTGGCGTGGACGGTGTGTTTCTCGAAGTGCACGACGAGCCGGCCCGCGCCCGCAGTGACGCGCAGAATGCGCTCCGCCTCGACCTCGTCGAGCCCCTGCTCCGCCGTCTCATGGCCCTCGACAAGGTCGTCAAACAGGCCGACCGGGTATCGGGCGTCGATCGATATGCCGCCCACAAGTCGAATGGCTGACCGCCCCCTCGCGCGTAAGGTCCTCGAAGCCGAAGCCGCTGCCATCCTTGCGCTCGTCCCGCGTCTGGACCGCAGATTCGACATGGCCGTCGACATGCTGCGCCAGTGCCGTGGGCGCGTCATCCTGACCGGCATGGGCAAGTCGGGGATCATCTGCCGCAAGATCGCCGCGACGCTCGCCAGTACCGGCACGCCGGCGTTCTTCCTGCATCCGGCCGAGGCGATCCACGGAGATCTCGGCGTCATCCAAGGCGACGATTGCATCGTGGTGCTCTCCCATAGCGGGGAGACCGACGAGATCCTGCGCCTGCTCGAGACCATCCGTCGACTCGGCGCCTCGCTCCTCGCCATCACCGGGTCGCCCGCCTCGACGCTCGCGCAGGCGGCCGACGTGGCCCTCGATTGCAGCGTGCCCGATGGCGAGGACTGGCCCTTGAACCTGGTGCCCACCGCCAGCACGACAGCAGCGCTCGCCCTCGGCGACGCCCTGGCCATGACGCTGCTGGTCGAAAAGGGATTTCGGGAAAAAGAGTTCCTCAGTCGGCATCCGGGCTACAAGCTCGGCAAGCGCCTCATGCGAGTCGAGGCGCTGATGCACGAGGGCGGGCGGTGTCCACTGGTCGCGCCCGAAGCCTCGATGCGCGACGTGCTCGACGAAATGTCGAGCAAGGAGATGGGCATGACCTGCGTGGCCGACGGCGCCCGGATGTTGCTGGGCGTCATCACGGATGGCGACCTGCGGCGACATATGAAAGGCACGACCAACGTGCTCACGCTCACAGCCGTCGACGTCATGACGCGCGGCCCTGTCACCATCTTGAGGACGACGCTGGCCGCAGAAGCGCTCAATATCATGGAACAACGCAAGATCACATCGATCGTCGTTGTCGAGGACGGCAGCCGCCGCGTCGCGGGCGTCGTACACCTTCACGATCTGTGGCGCACGGAAATGTTTTGAATCGTGGGGACCATGTCTCTCGCATCGAAGGCTGCGCGTATAAAGCTCGTGCTGTTTGACGTCGACGGCGTCCTGACAGATGGCGCGGTCATCGTGCACAGCGACGGCACGGAGAGCAAACGCTTTCACATCCGCGACGGCATTGCCATGATCTGGGCCGAACGAGCCGGACTGAGGGTCGGCCTGCTGTCGGCGCGCACATCGCCGACCACCGTTCACCGTGCGCATCAGCTCGGTCTTTCGCTGGTCCGCCAGGGCGTGGCCAACAAGCTCGAGGCGTACGACGAGATCATCGCCGGCCTCGGGATGACCGACGGCGAAGTCGCCTACATGGGCGACGACGTGGTAGATCTGGCGGTGCTGGCCCGTGTCGGCCTGTCGGCGGCACCCTCGGACGCCGTGCTGGCCGTGCGGGAGCGCGTGCAGTGGGTGGCCTCGTCGGCCGGC
>JBAUGX010000029.1:0-21493 GCA_049679965.1 Vicinamibacterales bacterium | reverse complement strand
GCCCCACACGTAGCGGCCGCCGACGACGCCGGCGCGCGCCGCGCCCTCCCACTCGGCCTCGGTCGGCAGCCGGCCTCCCGCCCACGTGCAAAACGCCAGCGCATCGTCCCACGACACGTGCACCACGGGATGCCGATCGTCCTGCGCGAAGCCGGGCGCGCTCCAGGACAGCCCCGCTTGCCGGACGAACCCCGAGCGGCCCATGGAAAAGCTCGAGCCCTCGCGCTCGGCCGTCGTGCGATATCCCGTGGCGGTGACGAAGGTCCGGAACTGTCCCACTGTGACTTCCGTCGCCAGCAGCGCATACGGGCGTGTCAGCGTCACCATATGGCGAGGCTTCTCGTACCGCTCGCACTCGCTGTCGCTCGGCACACATCCCATCTGAAACTCGGCCCGCCACGGCGCATCGCCGGCCTGCACGCCGGGGATCGCCACGAAGCGCAGCGCCGCCGCCCCGAGTGACTGCGCGGACGGCGTACCCGCGCTCGAGACCATGACGACCAACAGTGCCAGCCCGCACGTTCTCAGAAGACGTCGGAGCCGCACGCGGCCGGCCGGTCCAGAAGGACCCGCCCTATGTACCGTCACCGAAACACCAGCCAGCAGACAGCGGCGCCGACGAGGCTCATCGACAGGCCCCACGCGAGCAGTTGGTTGAACAGCTTCCGCGAATCGGTGCCAGGTGCAGCGGCGGCCAGACACAGCGCGCCGAGCGTGGAGAGCGGCGACACGTCCACCAGATGGCCGCCCGCGTTCATCGAATAGATGATCGCCATCGTGTCGCCGCCGCCGACCCGCTCGACCAGCCCCGGCACCATGGGCAGGAAGGCCGGCAGCACGACGCCGGTCGTGCTGCTGTAGATCGAAATCAATCCCGTGAAGAATGCCGCGACGCCGGTCACGGTGCGCGGCCCGGCCATGCGCGCCAGAAAATCAGTGAAGAGCTCCAGGCCGCCGGTCTTCTCGAGCAGCGCAATGAGCACCGTGACCCCGCATACGAGAATGATGACGTTCCATGGCACAAGTCGCGCGGCTGCACGATCGTCTACGGCCCTCGCCACGGTCAGCAGCAACGCGCCGGCAAAGGCGCCCAGGCCCACATTCAGATTGAAGAACACGACGCCGACAATCAGCGCGGTGATGACGGCTGCGGTCAGCCAATGGCGCCACTCGAACGCCATGTCGGGCCCGCCAGCCGGCGGCGTCTGCGGAGCGGTCTCCCCCGCGCTCTGGCTTCGCCCACGCGACGAAAACAGCCGCCAGCCGCCGAGCAGCAGATATCCACCGACAGCGACGACAACGTGCACGAGAAGGTTGTTGAGGTAGATTGCCGCCCGGGCGTCCGGCAATCCCAGCCTCGCCACGATGCCGTTGACGATGATGCCCGTGGGCGCGAGCGGCGAGAGCGAGCCGGCGCTCGCGCCGTTGGCGATCATCATGGCCATGAAAAACGCCGGGATGCCGTAGCGCCCGGCCGCCGCCATGCCGATCGGCGCGACGAGCGCGGTGGAGGCGATGTTGCCGGGGCCGATTGACGAGAGCACGGCCGCCAGCGCGAAGAACATCAGGGGGATGGCGCCGGCCACGCCGCGGCAGAGCCCGACGGCCCGGTGCGCCACGCGATCGAGCGTGCCGTTCTCCTGCGCCTGGCAGAAGAGCATCGTCACGCCAACCAGGGTGAGAAACAGCGCCACCGGAAACCCAGCGAGCACCTGATCGACGCGCATGCCGCCGGCGTAGACGCCGACAATCCACGCCAGCACGATCGCGAGCACGCCGACGTTGGCGCTCGAGAAGCAGCTCACGACGAGCACGAACAGGAGCGCCGCGAGCGAAATGGCGGCGAGGCTCACGTGTCAGCCACGCGTCCCGCGCGCGGCCGCCATCGCGCGCCGCTCTTCGCCCCAGGGGTCGTTGACGGCTTTCGTCTCGGCGCCAAACACCAGCGTCGGCCAATCGGTCGGATTCCAGGGCGCCCACGACGGAATCCCGGAATGATTCGGGTTGCCGCTTCTCGCGAAGGCGACCCACGCGTCGCTCATCTTCTGCGCCAGCTCGGCCCGATCGCGGCCCATGCCGGTCATGAACGAGATGAGATCGGGATGGTCGAACACGAACGGCAGCTCCATGCTGTGCATGGTGCGCAGCTTGCCGTTGCGCACGGGCGATCGCCAGTTGAAATAGTACAGATAGACCGGCGCGGCGCCCTGGGCGAACTTGCGCTCGGCGATCGTGTACGACGCGAGCCGCAGCGCCGAGTTGTCGCCGGCCATGATGGTCGCGAGGTCGCCCGGCGTGGCGCCGGGGCGGTGCGACCGGTAGAGCGCGATCATCTTGTCCGCATCCGCGTCGCTCATCTGCACGTTGCGCTTGAGGCGGTCGCGCAGCGACGCGTCATCAGCAGGTTCGGAGGTCCAGTACGGATCGTTCGGATTCGCGTACGGAATGCCTTCGCATTCGTTCGACCCGGTCAGGATCGGCACCGACGCCGACAGGGGCGAGGCGGGCTGGTACGGATGGGCGGGAAGTGTTCTGCCGTCCACGACCGGAACGTACCGCAGCGAGATGTCCGCCGCCGGACCGGCAAGGCCGGCCTGTCCGCCTGCTGCTCCTCCGCCAGTCAGAGCCTCGACAATCTTCTCGGGCGGCAGGGACTGCAGCTGGCGCGCATCCGCCGCCTTGATGCCGAGCCGCGTGAGCAGCAGCTCGGCTGCCTCGACGGCGCGCTCGGGCGCGAGGCCCGTCACCGCCGTGTCCGATAGCGTGCTCATGATGATCGCGCGATGGAACAGGCCCTTGGCGGCGGGAAATCCGGTCAGCATCGCCGTCTTGCCGCCGCCGCCCGACTGGCCGAAGATGGTTACGTTGCCCGCATCGCCGCCGAACTGGCCGATGTTCGTCTTCACCCACTCGAGCGCCAGTACGAGATCGCGCAGCCCCAAATTCGTCGAGTCCGCGAACTGACTGCCAGTACCGGGCAGACCGGCAAGCCACAGATACGCAAGCGCATTCAATCGATGCGTCACCGTGACGACGACCACGTCGTGACGCCTGGCCAACTCACTACCGTCGTAGAAGATTGAATTGCCCGATCCGGTCCGCTGTCCTCCGCCGTGAAACCAGACCATCACGGGCCGTCGTCCCGTTCCAACAGCCGGCGTCCAGACGTTCAGCCGCAGGCAGTCCTCGCTCATCGGCCCGCTACCGGTCAGCGCATCGCCGATCTCGGGAATCATCGGCCGGAACGGCTGATAGGCGCGCACGCCGAGGGCGGACTGGTTGCTTCCCAGGCCGGACTGGTCGCGCACCCCGGTCCACGGCTCTGGCTTGACGGGCGGCATGAACCGATTGGCGCCCGATGTCGGCGCGCCGTATGGCACGCCGCGATAGACGTAGACCTCCGGTTCCCCGAGTGTGGAGCGGGCCATACCGCTGATTCGACCGGTCGCGATTTCGACAGTTCCAGCCTGTATTTCGATGGTTGTCTGCCCGAATAGCCGCGCGACGTCGTAGCCAAAGGCGGCAACCGAGCCGCCGACGCCGAGAAAGGTCCTTCGGTTCATCGTTCCTCCAAGAAGAGACGCTCAGGGATCTTCGATTCGAATCAGCACGAGATCTTCGTAGCGGTCCGGCATCTCGGTCGCGCCCGCGGGCAGCTTGTTGGCGCTGAAGATGTAGGCCAGCACGTCCACGACCTCACGGCCCGTCAGGCTCCTGGGATTGTCGTCGGGCATGAACCGGCTGATGAACCGGTAGAGCTCGCCCACTCGCTTGCCGCGCCATGACGGCCGCCACAACGGATCCGGATGACACACGCTGCAGACGTCCTGAAACGTGACGCGGCCCCGCGCCGCCTGCGCCTCCGTGTAGACGCCGTCGCGTACCGAATGAAGCCCCGGCGGCGCCTGGGCGCCGGAACTCGAAGCCACGGCGCACAGCGACGTCAGCATCAGACACAGGCCCGCCATCCCGGCGGCCCTGGGAGAAAGCTTCATCGTGGGAAAGCCGGGTCCAAAGGACCCGGCCTACGGCTTCGCGCCGGCCATCAGTTCGCGCAGCAGCGCCTGCGTGCTCTTCCGCTCGGGCCGCCGCACGTTGTCGTCGTTGGCCTCGTTGGCCTGGCCGACGGCCTCGTCGAGCGGCGTGCGGCCCTCCTCGTTCTTCACGTCCACCTTGGCGCCGCGCGACGCGAGGAAGCGAATCACCTTGTCGGCACCGCGCTGCGCGGCACCGTGGACCGCCGTCTCGCCGAGATCGTTTTGCGCATTGATGTCAACGCCACGATCGAGGAGCAGGGTGATGGCGTCAATCGACGCGTCCTCGGTGCCGAGGCTCGAGATGTCCACCCAGTTGAGGCCGGCGGCGGCCATCAGGGCCGTCGTGTTGTTCCGCGTCGGGATGCTGGGGTCGGCGCCGCGCTCGAGCAGGATCTTCATCAGCGCGACGTCCGAGGTGGTCGCCGCCTTCATGAAGGCCGTCGCGCCTTCCGCGATCGTCCGATTGCCTGTGGCGTTGTGGTGCAGGATGAAGGGGCGGCCGGTCAGCCGCGCGTTGACGTTCGCTCCCTTGTCGAGCAGCAGCTTGACCGTGTCCACGCTGTCGAGATCGCCGGTCGGCCGCGGCACGGGCCGGCTGAACAGCCACTCGAGCGTGTGCATGTCCGCCGCGAAAAACAGCGGCGAGCGTCCGACACGATCGGTCGCGTTCACATTGGCGCCCTTGTTCACGAGGAGCGCCGCCACGTCGTAGTTGCCGTTGATGATGGCCATCGCGAGCGGCGTGATGCCGTCGGGATCGGGCAGATTCAGGTCCGCGCCCGCCGTCGCCAGCGCGCCCACGGCCTCCATCGCGCCGAGCTGAGCGGCGAACAGCAGTGGGCTAAAGCCGCCGCGCGGGAAGTTGCTGTGCGAGGCCTGCGCGGCCACACCCTGCTGCCGCGCGAGCCTCGGCGGGCCCGTCATCGCCTTCGCGCGGGCATTGATGTCCGCGCCGTTCTCGACGAGCACCGACACGATGGCGGCATGATTGTCGGCCGCCGCCCACATCAGCGCCGTCTGTTCGAGCCAGCTCTCCTTCGCATTGGGATTCGCCCCGCGCGCGAGAAGCGCCTTGACCGCGGCGACGCTGCCCGACCGCGCGGCCGTCATCAGCACCGTCTCGCCTTCGGGCGACGCGGTGTTCGGGTCGGCGCCGGCACGGACGAGCAGCTCCACAATGGCCGCGTTGCCGGTCTTGGCGGCGAGCGTCAACGGCGTGACGCCGTAGCGGTTCGCCGCCTTCGCGTTCGCGCCCGCGCGCACCAGCAGCGCCGTCATCTGCTCGTCGTCTGCCCGAACGGCCCAGTGCAGGGCTGTGGTGCCGTCAGCCTCCGTCGCCCCGACGTCGGCCTTCGCCGCCAGCAGGCGCGTGACCGCCGCACGGTCGCCTGCCTTGACGGCTTCGATGAGCGTCGCCGGTGCGGCGCTCGCAGGGGCCACAAGCGCCGACAGCAGAACTATTGAGACTGCGGTGAGGCTTTTCATGTCAGATATCCATCGCTTCGGTACTGAGACCGAACTTGTCCGTCTCGACGCCCATCTTCTGCGAGAACGCCAGCAGCAGGTTCGCCATCGGGGTGAGATTGGGCGACGCGATGTGGTGGCCGCCCTTCTTGATCTGTCCCGAGCCGCCGCCAAGCACCACGAGCGGAAGCGGATGGTGGGTATGGTCGTTGGCGTTCCCCATGGCGCTGCCGTACAACACCATCGAGTGATCGAGGACCGACCCGTCCCCTTCGGGCGTCGCGCGCAACTTCTCGACGAACTTCGCGAAGAGCGACGCGTGATGCGCGTTGACCTTGGCGAACTTCACCTTCTGGTTCGGATCCCGGCTGCGGCCGTTGGCTTCGTGCGAGAGCGCGTGATGCGGATCGGGCACGCCGATGTGCGCGAACGACCGGCTGGAGACGTCGCGCATCATCATGAAAGTGAAGACGCGCGTCACGTCGGCCTGAAACGCCGCCGCCATGAGATCGAGCATCACCGCGACGTGCGCGTCGTAGACCTCGGGCGGCCCGACGGGCGCGTTGAGATCTTCAGGCTGGCTGGCGGCCTGGTGCTCCGCGCGCTCGATGCGCCGCTCGATCTCGCGGATGTTGTCGAGATAGTCCTTCAGCCTCGCGCGATCGCGGGCGCCGAGCCCCTGCGCGAACCCGCCGAGGCTCTCGGTGACCGAATCGAGAATGCTCCGGTCGGCCTGCATCCGCGCCAGCCGCTGGGCCGGCGTGCCGGCGCCGCCGAACATCCGCTCGAACACCGCGCGCGGATTCGTTTCCATCGGGAGCGGCGAGGTCGGGCCCGCCCACGAGATGGTGTTCATGTACGTGCAGCTGTACCCCGTGTCGCACGCGCCAATCGAGGTCGCGAAATCCTCGGTGGCGACCTCGAGCGAGGGGAACAGCGTGTCCTGGCCGATCGCCTTCGCCATCACCTGATCGACGGTCACCGAGGCGAACACGTCGGAGCTTTCCGTCTGCTTCGGCTGGATGTTGCCGGTCAGATACGAGGAGGGCGCCACGGCGTGCCCGCCATTGAGCACGGTCGGCCCCGCCGAGAGACCGCTCAACACCACCATCTGACTACGGAACGGCTCGAGGGGCTTCAAGATCGGCGTCATCTCGTAGCCGGGCCCTGTGGTCTTCGGCGTCCACTCCGACAGCAGGCTGCCGTGGGGAACGTAGACCGCTCCAAACCGCCGCACCGGCGCGGCGGCCGTCTGCGCGGACGCCGTCATCGCCGGCACCATCGCCTCGAGCAGCGGCAGGCTGATGGTGACCCCCATGCCTCGAAGGAACGTCCGCCGCGGCAGCGACTTCTTCGTGATGAACATCATTCTTCCTCCGCCGACGCCTTCATCCGCATCTGGAAGGGCGGGCTGTTGACGAGCGCCATGACGATCGACTGGAACCGGTATTCCTGCGGCGCGGCCTCGCGCATGATGGATCTTACGACAGGCATGTCGTCCGCGGTCAGGCCGCGGCCGAGCGCGTACGTCGTGAGATTCTCCGTGAAGGTGCGCACGAAGACCTCCGGGCGCTGTAGCAGCGCCTGCCGGAGGCTCACCGCGCCGTCCACGTTCGTGCCGTCGAGCAGCTGGCTCGTGGCATCGATGCGGACGCCCGTGTCGCGGACGCGCCAGGCGCCGACGCCGTCGAAGTTCTCGAGCGCCAGCCCGAGCGGATCCATCAGCCGGTGACAGTTGGCGCACACCGGGTTCGCCCGATGCTCGACCATCCGCTCCTTCATCGTCTTCGGCTTGAGCGAATCCTGGCTCTCGTTGAAGGGCGGCACGTTGGGCGGCGGCGACGGCGGGGGCGACCCGAGCAGGTTTTCGAGAATCCACTTGCCGCGCTTGACGGGCGAGGTCCGGTTCGAGTGCGAGGTCAGCGTCAGCACGCTGCCCTGTCCGAGGAGGCCCCGGCGGGCGTCGCTCGTCACCGCCACGCGCCGGAAATTGGTGCCGTTGACGCCCGCGATGCCGTAGTGCCGGGCGAGGCGTTCGTTCACATACGTGAAATCGGCGCGCAACAGATCGAGCACGCTGCGGTCCTCGCGCATGATGCTGCCGACGAAGAGCTCGGTTTCCCGCCGGAAGGCCTGGCGCAGGTTGTCGTCGAAGTCGGGAAACTCCATCGGGTCGGGCACGACGCGCTGCAGGTTGCGGAGCTGCAGCCACTGGCCCGCGAAGTTGGCGACGAGCGCATCGGCTTTCGCGTCGGCCAGCATCCGGCGCACCTGCTGCCGATACACCGTGGGGCTGCTGAGGCGCTTCTGCTCTGCCACGCGCAACAGCTCATCGTCCGGGATGCTGCTCCACAGGAAGAAGGAGAGCCGCGAGGCCAGCTCGAGGTCGCTGACGCGGTACACGCTGCCCGCCGGCACACGCGCCGGATCGCGCTCAGCGCGGTAGAGAAACGCGGGGTCGGCCAGGATGCGGCGAAGCGCCAGCTGCGCGCCGCCATCAAAGGTTCCGCGGTTCTTGCGGCCCGTCTCGTAGAACGCCATGAGGCGCCGCGTCTCCGCGGCCGTGACCGGCCGACGGAACGCGCGTCGAGCCAGCGTCGAAACGATCGTCGTCGCACACGCAGTCTCGTCGGGGCTTGCCACGCCGGAGCGTGCGGAGGCGGGGCGGCACGTGAAAATGCGGCGGCGGCTGGGTGTGTCGCCCGGGCCGGTGGCATTGAACGGCCCCGCCACCATGGCGGTGTCGATGCGCGGCACGCCGTCGGAATCGACCGAATCAGGATTGCCGAGCAGCGGCCGGTACAGCGTCTGGTTGCGCGCGGCCGTCTTCTCGACGAACGTGATGCCGACGACGTGCGGGCCCGCCTTCACGTGCACGCGAGCCTGCAGGCGGGCGTCGAAGGTGTCCGCCGAGGCGGGATTGCTGAGCAGTTCCTGCCAGTCGGCCTGGCCACCGACGCTCGTCAGAAACACGCGCTCGCCGTCCACGCTGAACTCAACCTGGTGCGCCGCCGAGAGACCGCGAATGAAGCCGTTATTGGTCCGCCACAACTTCGCGCTGAAGATGTAGTCGCCGTCGAGCGGAAAGTTGCGCCTGACAATCAGACCGCCGCGAGTGCCGAGCGGCAGTCCTTCGAGATGGTCGAGCTGATGGCTGTCGCCTCGCGCGACGTAGGTGTCGCTGCCCGGCCCGACGTCGGGATCGCCCACCGCCAGGGCGCTGATCTTGTCCGCCGCCGACAGATAGCGCTCGAGCAGCACCGGCGAGACGCCGAGCGCATCGCCGATATTGTCGAAGCCGTGGCTCAACTCGTCGGCGGGCAGCAGGCTCGCCACGTCCACGTCGAGGGCAAGCAGGTCGCGGATGACGTTGGCGTACTCGGCGCGATTGAGCCGATGGAGCGCCGGCCGTCCCGGCTTCGGCCGCGCGGCCGCCTCGCGATCGAGCGTCCCCGACAGATAGGTCACGAGATTCTGGGTGGTCTGCGCATCCGGACGCGCCTGGCCGACCGGCGGCATCGCGCCGGCCGATACCTTCCGGACAACGCGCTCCCACACGTCGGCGTTCTGCTCCACGCTCGACAGATCGAGCGCCTGCAGCGACAGGCTGCCGGTCAGGAGCCGATCGTTGTGGCAACCGACGCAGTAGCGGTCCAGGACGGCCCGGTGCTGCACGGCGGCGCCAGGGCGCGCCGACGACTGTTGTACAGCAGGAGCGGGTGACTGCTGACCGCTGACTGTCGACTGCCGACTGGCGAAAGCGCCGTCTACCAGCAGCACCGCCACGACCAACCCCAGGAACGTTCGCCGCATGAATTCCTTATCTTGCCATGGGTCGCCCCGCCGCGCGAGGTCGAATTCCGAGAAAGGGATATCGAATGGCTGATGTTTCGGTGAGAATTCACCCTTCCTTCGTGCCCCATCCCCTACAATGCTCTGCCAGGCGTGATGAGGAGAGCCACCGAGGCGGACCCCGTGGCGTGGACGCGCCGGCCACTCGTGAGGCCATCACCAAATCTTGTGGATCGTCTGGTGCGCCGATGAGTGACGCCCAGCATCGAGATCTGGCCGGCGGGCGCTGGTGGCAGTTGTCCCTGGCTGGATCTCACGCTTGCAGACCCTCGACAGCGACAGTCACCGGCACGCCTCCCCGAGATTGCGCGGGCACGCGAGGTGGTCGGAAACATGAGAGGCCTGTCGGAGTTAACGGAACCCCGTTCTCAGACCTCCTTCCCTCTCCCCCCTCCGACAGTAGGTCACCGAACGTTGGAGGGGCATGTCAGCGCTGAGACTGCTGGGGCGACCGGTCGGCGTGCTTCTCCTGACGGGAGCCGTCTACGTCCTCGCCTTCGTGCTGGTCTTTCGCGGCGGGTCTTCGCCGCAGGCGCTCGCCTGGTTGCCTTCGCTTGCCGCGGCCGCCACGGTCTGCGCCGGGCTGCTGCTCGATTGGCCCAGGAAGGCTCGGTACCGTCGCATCATCGATGGCCTGCTGACGCTGGTGGCCGTCGGCGCGGTAGCTGGCGCCGCCGCGTGGCTGAGCGGATGGTTCGCCGCGACGCCGGCAGAGACCCCGATGGCCGCGGCGGTCTCCGAAGGATATGTCGCTACGAGCGATGGGGCCATCTTCTTTCACCAGAGCGCAGCGGCTGGATCGGATCTCCCGGCGCTGCTGGTCCTGCACGGAGGTCCTGGCTCAGGCTCGGTCATGCTGCGGGCCCAGCTGGGCAACGAGCTCGGCTCCTCGTTTCGAACGATCTTCTTCGATCAGCGCGGCGTCGGGCGTTCATCCGCCGCGTCGTCGTTCGGGATCGACGACTACGTCGATGACATCGAGCGGCTCCGCCGCGCGCTCAAGGTCGACTCCTGGTATCTGTTCGGCGTGTCGTGGGGCGCCGCGCTGGCCGACGAGTACGCCGTGCGGAATCCCGATCGCGTGCGGGGCATCGTGACCTGGGGCGGCCTGGTCGCGAATCAACCGGTGACCGGGTCGATGCTGCGGCAGCTTCACGCCTTCTACGCCGCGAGGGACGACGACGCTGCCGCCGCCTGGTGCGAGTCGCTCGAGAGGCAGTCATCACCCTACACGCGGCTGCAGACGCTCCGGGTGATGAACGCCGTGAATCGAGCGCGGCTGAAGACGGTCCTGCCGGAAGAAGCGGAAATCGAAACCATTCTGGCGGCGCGAGAGGTGGCCGTGCGGCTGTGGGGGTATGCGCCCGGCGAGACAGGCACCGGCGTCTGGGCGACGGCCGCCACGTTCATGCAGGCAGGGCTGGAGGCATACGACTTTCGATCGCGCCTGCCCGAGATCCGCGCGCCGTACCTCTTTCTGGTCGGCGAGCACGATCCGTTGCTGCAATCAGACGAGCTGCCGGGCTACGCCGAGGGCATGCCTCGCGCGACGCTGCGCCGGATCGCAGGCGCCGGACACACACTCGACCAACCACACACGATCGCCAGGGAAATCATCGCGTTTGTGAAAGCGCATCCATGAATCTCCTTTCCGACTTGCGTTTCGGCCTGCGCCTCCTTATCAAGGGCTGATAGCTGATAGGAAGCATTAGGGGCGTGTCGAGTTAACGTAAGGTCCCTTCTCCGACCCCCTTCCCCCCTCCGACAGTGGTTCACAGCCGCTGCTGAAGATGACAGCAACACTGGCGGCCGGTTAACGAAAAGGCCCGTTCCGTTTACCAGACCCGTTAATACCGCCTATGGTTCGAGACTAAGGACATGGATGGCATGGATTCCACCCTGCTCGCCAGCGAGGATCGTCCCAGAGTTGCCTAGGGTGCAGCACCGTAGACGGTGGTCGCAGGTGAACGTGGCTAGGGCTTTGCCGGTTTCCGTATCCCAGACCTTCAGCGTGCCGCGAAAACATGACACTGCCCGGTGTCCGTCAGCGCTCAGAGCCACGCCACAGATCGAGTCGGGGCCCTCGACCCCGACGAAAGCGTCTCCCAGTGCGCGAAGCTCCAAGCCAGTTTCCACGTCCCAGACCCTTAGAGTGCAGTCACTAGTGGAACACACGACCCGCCGCCCGTCGGCGCTCATCGCCACGCCGACACTCCCCGCCAAAAGCCTGCTGTCCCATTCCACGGTGATGGTGTACATCTCGAGGCCCGTGTCTACATTCCAGACCATCAACCCACCCGTAGACGCCGAAACAGCACGCCGTCCGTCGGCGCTCATCGCCACGCTGATGACTCCACACCCACCGGAGTGGTGTTCCAGCGTCAACAGTTCGCGCGCCGCGTCCAGTTCCCAGATCTTCAGCGCGCCGTCAACACACGCGGACATCGCGCGCCGTCCGTCCGCGCTCAGCGCTACACCGCTGACCCAATCTGAATGGCCTTTAAGAAAGTAGTCCTGCCCCGTGTCGATGTCCCACACCCTTAACCCGTAGTCAGGAGTACCGGAGACGGCTCGCTGTCCGTCCGCGCTCAACGCGGCGGCAATGACTGGGCTGGCTTCCTTGTCCAGACGGTTTGTATCGTTGAAGAGAAGACATCCGAATTTAAGGTAGCCCGACAAGCCCACGGTGAACGAACTGGGAGACAAAAAAGCTCGTTCACCTTCACTCAAACGCGCTTCCAGGCTCCGCTCTTCCTTCCCAGTGCCCACGTCCCAGACCTTCATCGTGCCATCGAGAAATACAGATAAGGCCCGCCGTCCGTCCGCGCTCGCTGCTACGCCGGTGAAGTAGGCGTCAGCCTGAGCGTCAGAAGTGTCCACGCCGTGCAGTTCCCGCGCCGCGTCGAGGTCCCACACTCTCAGCGTGAAGTCCTCACTTGCGGACACAGCACGTCGCCCGTCTGCGCTGACCGCCATGGGGTCACCTGGGACGACACCGGGGAGGGGCAGGGCTCGGCCCGTGTTCAGATCCCAGAGCAGGACGGTTAGCGTTTCAGAGGTCTCAAACTGCGACACAATTCCACCCAGGGCCCACTGTCCTGCTGCGCTGCGGAGCACGCCTTCCCCAGCGTGCACCTCGCGACCCGAATCAACCTCCCAAATCTTCAACAAGAATTCTGACGACCCAGCAATCGCCCGCCGTCCGTCCGCGCTGAACACTACACCGCCGAACCTGTGTCGATCTAGACCGTCCGCTCTCATTTCTTCGAACTTAGCGGAGGGGCCTTCGAGAATCCGCACGATATGTCCCGTATCAACGTCCCAGCTGGTCACTGCACCGTCTGTAGAACCAGCAATAGCCCGCCGTCCGTCCGGGCTGAGCGCTATCGAGAAGAACTGCGCGGAACCCTCCAGAGCGCGCAGCTCGCCCTTCTCGATCTCCCATACGTGCAGCGGTCGGTTCGGGAGGAACCGTTGACCAGTAGAATGCGTGAACAGCACCCGTCGTCCGTTCGCGCTCACCGCCACGCCCGCGATCCTTTCAGAATAGGGACTACGCACAGTGGTGAGGACGCGGCCCGTGTCCACTTCCCACATTTTCATCGTACCGTCGCGCGTACCCAATACCGCTAATCGGCCGTCCGGTGTCACCGCAAGCGGTGACAGATCGAACCGGCCGTCCTGGGTGACCGCGAGCTTTAGAGATTCTTGAAGGGAATAGCTGAAGTGGCGACCCGTGTCGACGTTCCACACTTTCAGCGTTCCGTCGGCTGACAGGGATACCGCACGCCGCCCGTCGGCACTCAGTGTCAGGTAGAACACAGAATCGCTGTGGCCCTTCAGGATGCGTACGCACGCTCCTCCGGCCTGCGTGAGGATCGGACGCAAGGGGCGAAGCCACGGACGTGGAGCCGCTTCGGACAGGGAGCCCAGAAACCGACTGATGAGCGGTTGGCCCTGATGCATCAGCAAGCGACCCGTGACCTGAGACGCGAACTGAGTCGGGTCTTCACCGAAGGCGTGAGCCCCGAGGCGCAGGGCGCTGTGAATGAGCGGCAACACCTCGCGATCTGCGAACGAAGCACGCACGTAGTCGAGCTGGAGGTCATGCAACTGGATAGCGCCCTCGTCTCCGGAACGCTGGGCGAGTGACAGGCTCACGAAAAGCTCTGCCGTTTCGAGCGTCTCGAATTCATCTGTGCCCCACAGGCAGCGCAGGATCGGGGGACTCGCCACCATATCTTCCAGGAGCACCGCTAGAGCGAGGTACCGCCTTCGGGCGACTGGGGCAAGCTCGTCCACGCTCACCTGAATCGCCCGGAACAGGCTGAGATGTGCGTAGTTTGGGAACGCCACTCTGATCTTTTCAAGATCGGCTCCGCGGAGCAGGTCGAGCACGCCACGCCAGAACGCCAGAGGCTTGCCGCGCAGCATCGCCCCCACCATCGAGAGAGCCAGAGGCAGGCGACCGCATTCGGCGATCAAATCGTCAGCTTGGCTGGGCAAATCGTCCTCGCGGCGTCCCGACCAGCGGGCGAGCACCTCTCGAGACTGCGCGTCGGTCAGTAGGTCAGCCGGATGTTCCCGCGCGCCCACCGCCGCGCCAATGGAGGCATCGCGGGTGGTGAACAGCAGACGGGAGCGAGAAGACTCGGCGCAGAAGGGTTCCACATCGTGCACGTGCCAGACGTCGTCCAGCACGATGAGTGCGCCCTTGTCGCGGAAGATACTGCGATACTGATTGATGCTGCCCAGCTCGTTGTCGTAGGCGGCGAGGTCGTCGTGGAAGGCCTTGCCCACTTCGCGCATCTGAGCGACCAGGTCGTTGACGGGTTCTTTGCCGATGGTGATCCAGATGACGCCATCCGGAAAGGCCTGGTGGACGAGGGGGTCGTGACAGAGGGCTTGCGCGAGCACGGTCTTGCCGATGCCACCCATACCCTCGAGTGCTGTGAGGGCGACGTGACGTGCCCCACCGCCGCCGATCAGAACGGTGCGGAGTGCCTCGATGGCTTCGGGGCGCGCGACGTAGTTGACCGGCAACGGTGGAGCGGTCACATAGGTCTTGCGATCGTCCGTCGGCGGCGAAGCGCCGGTGCGGGCGGGGGCCAAGCTGTCTGCGGATGACGGGGCCCGTGCCTCGTCTATCTCGAACCGCGCGTCTCCAATGTCCGAGAGGCGCTGCTCCTTAGCCTTCATAAGACAGCGCCGCAGAAGCCTGCGAATCGATGAGGGCGTCGTCACCGGCAGCGCTGTCCAGTCCGGTTCTTTCGTGAGGATGAACGCGATCGTGTCTGAAATGGTGCTGCCCGCGAAGGGATTCTTCTGGGTTAGCATTTCGTACACCACGCACCCAAACGCCCAGATGTCCGACTGCTTGTCGACGACTTGTCCGCGCGCCTGCTCTGGACTCATATACAGGGGCGTGCCGAGAATGACGCCGTCCGCCGTCATGGCCGCAGGACCCGAAATCGTCGTCGAGTCGGAGGACTCTGCAGAGATGGGCAACGACGCCGGCTCCAGAGTTCTTGCTAAGCCAAAGTCCAGGACCTTGACCCGTCCTTCGGTCGTGACCTTGACATTCGCAGGCTTGAGGTCGCGGTGGATGACGCCCTTCGCATGCGCCGCTTCGAGCGCGCCCGCCATTTGCCGCGCTATCGAGAGGGCATCGCCATGAGCGAGCGAGCCATGAGCGATCATGCTGGCCAGCATCTGCCCTTCGACGAGTTCGAGAACGATCGCGGTAACTCCGTCGGCTTGTTCGATGCCGTACACGGCGGCGATGTTGGGGTGATTGAGCCTTGCCAGAAGTTCCGCTTCCCGCTGGAACCGCGCCAGCCGATCAGGGTCCCGCGAGAACTTAGCCGGCAAGACTTTAAGCGCCACGTCGCGCTTCAATCTGGTGTCATGCGCACGGTAGACTTCACCCATTCCTCCGGCGCCAATGAGGGCGATGACTTCGTAGGTGCCGAGCCGAGCGCCGGGAGCCAGGGTCATCGGGCCATGCTAGGTCATGTCCACCGCCGTGAGACTGTGAATTTTGTCCTTGAGGGCCACGTCTCCGCCCTTGTGTACAAGCGGGAGGTCAGGCAGCGCGGGTCTGGCCTCCCGGCATCGTCCGGGGTTCAACCGCTCGAACGGCGTCCTCCCTCAATCGTTGGAAGCAACTCGCCACTGTACTCGGCAAGAGATGATAGGAAATATTAGAGGCCTGTCGGAGTTAACGGAACGCCCGTTCTCAGACCTCCTTCCCCTCTCCCCCCTCCGACAGCGCGGACTAGCTATCCTGACGCGCCGATTGTGTGACTGCGGGGACGGCTCGGCAAGCGCCAGAAACCTCGCGTGGGGCGTGGCGGCGACCACGGGCACACCTCCAATCGCGTCGGCGGTCGTCACGAGCACGGGTCGAACATCTGGGCCTCGTCGGCCGGCCCCGCGAGCGCGAGGTCGAAGTCCCGCGCGGCGTGCGGTGGCGCCCGCGCGGGACGCGGCGCGGGAATCTCGGTGGGCAGCTCCAGGTGACGCAGGATGCGCTCAATCACTGCGGCCTGCTCAATGATCGCGATCAGGCGCAGGCGGCCGCCGCTCCGCGGACACGCCAGGACGTCGAATCCAAACGTCCGGCTCATCAAATCCGCCCGGAGCCTGTTCCGCGTGTGGCCCCGCGCCGTCTCCGGTGCCTCCGCGGAAGCCTGATCCTCAACGCGCTGACCACGCGGCGCCAGGACACCGTGGTAGAGAATCAGATTGATCCGGGGCCGCGGCGCGAGCACCGCCAGCCGTCCCAGAACATCGACGGGATCCCACTCGAGGTGCGTCGTGCCACCCGCATGGAGATCGAACCCATTCGACCGCGTGGCACCGGCCCACGGCGGGCGGCTCGCCCAGACGCCGGGTGCGCGCGCCCCGATGCCGTCCGAGCGCCACGATCCCCTGCACCGACGCCACCGCCAGGCCGGCGAGACCGGTGCCTCGGCCGCCCACGGGTCTTCCCCACCGGCACGTCGCGATCGCCAGGGCCTCGCCGATCCAGCAGGCGCGCGATCCGCAGCTCGACCGTGGCCAGCACCTCCGCGACATCCAGCGCAGTGAGGCGAGGCGCCGGGTGAAACGCCACCGTGCCTGCCTCGTCTCTCGCGAAGACACCGTCCATCACGAGCGCGTGGACATGCACGTTGAGATTGAGCGCCCCGCCGAACCGTTGGACGATCGCGACCGCGCCCCCGCGGCCGTCCGTCACGCCGTCGAGCCGCGCGCGGCGGCGCAGCCACCCCGGCACGGCGCGCATGGTCACAGCAACGACGGCGCGGCACAGATCGTGGTCCCAGGCCAGCTGGTACCGCACGCGGTGCGGCACGCTCAACACCCACTGCCGTACGGGCACGTCCGGAAAGACGTCATCCACCAGGTGCGCGGCCCGCTCGGTCATCCGGCGGCCGCCACAACTCGGACAGAAGCCGCGCCCCTTGCACGAACACGCGGCGAGCCGATCCAGCCCGCATCCCGCGCACCGGAACCGCACGAACCCGCCGGCCAGAAAGCCGCACCGGAGAAACGCGCGAAACTCCTGTTCCACGAATCGGGGAAGCCCGTCGCCATCCCGAAGCCACGCGGCGTGCGCGCGGAAGGTCTCGAATTGGTTTCGCACAATC
Organism: Vicinamibacterales bacterium; assembly: GCA_049679965.1. GTDB lineage: Bacteria > Acidobacteriota > Vicinamibacteria > Vicinamibacterales > CAVVIG01 > 2-12-FULL-65-11. The sequence continues at coordinate 4,488 of JBAUGX010000029.1, read as the reverse complement.
CGGTGAAGCGCACTGGCGGTGGGATCGCGCGGCACGTACGCGGTCGAGGGCGGGGCCACGGCCGACGCCCAGGCGGGTCGCGTGCCACCAGACGACACCCGTTAATCGGGCGTCAATCGAGCCACGACAGTGGCGCGCATCGGATTTCGCCAACTGCGGTTGCCATCGACGTGACGGCAGTTGGCGGCTGTGTCTGAGCTACGGCAGTAGCTTCGCTACCTGGCGCGCCGCCCGCGTCGACCCGATCGCCGTTCTCAAAGACGAGTAGCGTGCCCCTGGGGATCGTTTCGGGTGCACAATCTAGGTCGTGAAACGGATCCTTCTGGCCGTGATCGTGGCGATCGGCGGGCTCCCGCCGGCACTCGCGGCCCAGGAGGCCCAATCGCCTGGCGCCATCAGCGCCGCGATCGTCGACGATACGGGAGCCGCCATCGCCGGTGCCGCGGTCATCTTGTCGCATGACGCGTTGTCTCGAGGCATGGAGGCGGTGTCGGGCGAGGACGGCCGGTTCTCCTTCGCGCAAGTGCCGCCCGGAGGTTTCAGCCTCACGTTGTCGGCCCCGGGATTTGCCGGCCGGACCATTTCAGGCGTCCTCGCAGCCGGCGAGGCGTCGAATCTCCCGTCCATTCGGCTGACGCTCGCCGCCGACGGCGTGGCGCTCGACGTCACGCCGTCTAGATTCGAGCTCGCGGAGCGACAGATCAAGGAACAGGAGCAGCAGCGCATCCTGGGCGTCGTGCCGAATTTCTTCGTGTCGTACAACCCTGACGCCGCTCCACTGGCCACGAGTCAGAAGTTCGAGCTCTCCTGGAAGTCGCGCCTGGATCCGTTTCAGTTTGCGAGTGTCGCCCTCATCGCGGGCGTGCAGCACGCGCGGAACGATTTCAGCGGGTTCGGCGACGGACCCGAGGGATACGCCAAACGGTACGGCGCCGCCTACGCGAATGTCTGGACGAGAAGCCTGATGACGCAGGTGCTGCTGCCGTCATTGTTCAAGCAGGACCCGCGCTACTTCTACAAAGGCACAGGAAGCAAGACGTCGCGCGTCGCGTACGCCGTCTCGCGCGCCGTCGTCGGGAAGGGCGACAACGGACGCTCGCAGCCGAACTACTCCGGCATCCTCGGCAGCCTTGCGGCAGGCGGGCTGTCGAATCTCTACTATCCGGCCGACGATCGCCGCGGTCTCCGTTTGACGCTGGAGAATGCAGCGATCAGTATCGGGGGTGCCGCGGCCGCGCACGTCGCTCAGGAATTCCTTCTCAATAAGGTGACGTCGCGCCAGAAGGTCCACTGATCACATCTGACGGTCACGGCGTGCGCCGTTGAGTGTCCTGCCATGCCATCGACGGGCCGGAGCAGCCTCAAGTACCATCGTTCCAGTGCGAACCAAGCGGCCCCTCCGCGAACCGATCCGCGAGGCAGCGGGGCCAAAGTTGAAGAACTACATCACGCCCGCAGGGTTGCAGCGCCTGAAAGACGAACACCGGTTCCTGATGACCCGGGAGCGGCCGGCCGTGACGCAGGTCGTGGCGTGGGCCGCCAGCAACGGCGACCGCAGCGAGAACGCCGACTATCTCTACGGCAAACGGCGGCTGCGCCAGATCGATTCGCGGATTCGCTTCCTGACAAAGAGAATCGACGCGGCCGACGTCGTGGACCCGGCTGCGCCGCGGTCGGGCTCGGCAGCCTCGCACGTGTTCTTCGGGGCGACAGTCACCTACAAAGACGCCGCCGGCTGCGAACACCTCGTCAGCATCGTCGGGAGTGACGAAGTGGATCTGAACCGCTGCTACATCAGTTGGGTGTCGCCGCTGGCGCGCGCGTTGATGAGGTCGACCCCAGGCGATCGCGTCGTCCTGCGCGCGCCGAAAAAGACCGAACACCTCGAGATCCTCGACGTCGAGTACACCCCGATTCCGATGGACCCGTTTCGCGAGCCTCCAGGCGCCGAGGCTGGTCCCGCCGCAAGGCTGGAATCCACGAGGCCGCAAGCGCCACGGCCATGACGAACACCGCAACACCGATCGATAGCGGCAGCACAGCGGACGGGAACAGCTTCGCCCGTTGAGCGCGCGCGGCGTGAAATCCCAGAAGCGCGCCGCGCCCAGATTGAGCGACGTGGCGTGGAGCCGCGGTGGCAGCCGAGTCCGACGTCGGCGCCCTCTACCTGTTCGGGTCACAGCACTCGGGTGATGCCCGGCCCCACTCCGGCCGCCGCTTCCTCATGATCAAAGAAGGCGGTACTGATACTGGCGGCCGCCGGGCCCCAGAACCGTGCTGTACCGAGCCTACGCTGCTCGGACGGCCAGCACGGCATTCAAGCCGCCGAAGGCAAACGAATTGGAGAGGGCGGCTCTGACCCTGAGCGCTCGCGCCTCGTTGGGCACATAGTCCAGGTCACACTCCGGATCGCGCCCGCTGTAGTTGATCGTCGGCGGGACGATCCCGTGACGAATGGACATGAGCACGGCGATGAGTTCGAGCGCCGCCGAGGCGCCCATCGCATGGCCGTGCGCCGCCTTGGTGGAACTGATCGCCACCCGATGGGCATCGGCGCCGAGCGCGCGCTTGATGACTGTGGTCTCGGTGGCGTCGTTGAGACGAGTCCCCGTGCCATGCGCGTTCACGTAGTCGATCGCCGAAGTCGAGAGCCGCGCCTGCTCGAGCGCCAGGGCGATTGCACGCGCCGGCGCGTGGATACCCGGTTGCGTGACGTGCGCGGCATCCGCCGTCGCTCCGTAGCCGGCGAGTTCGCCGAGGATGTCCGCGCCGCGCGCGGTCGCCCGCTCCCACGACTCGAGCACCACCACGCCGGCGCCTTCGCCGAGCACCATACCCGATCGGTCGAGACTGAACGGCCGGCATGCCCGGGAGGGGGCGTCTTCGGGAGCCGGCGCCAGCACTCGCATGCCTTCCCAACACCGCAGGACCCCCGGCGCGATCGGCGCGTCGGCGCCGCCGGCCAGCATCACGTCCGCGCGGCCCGCGCGAATCATCTCGGCCGCCTCACCGACCGCGTGCGCCCCTGCAGCGCACGCGGTCGCGATGGACAGGGTGGGTCCGCGGAGGCCATAGTGCATGCTCACGTGGGCGGCCGCCGCGTTGTTCATGATGCGCGGAATCGAGAACGGATGGATGCGGGTGAGTCCGCGCGCGTACAGCCGGTGATATTGGTCGTCTTGCGTCACGACGCCGCCAAACGCGCTCCCAATGACGACGCCGCTGCGATCGTGCTCGGCGTCGGTCAGTTCCACACCGGCATGGCGCCAGGCTTCGGCGGCCGCGACCAGCGCGTACTGCGCGAAGGGGTCGAGAAACTCGCGGACGGCCTCGTTGAAGCAGGGTGTCGGATCGAACGCAGGGACTTCGGCGGCGGCCTCGATGAGATACCCCGTGGGATCGAACCTGGTGATGCGCCGTACGCCGCTTCGTCCCGCCACCAGCCCGTCCCAAAAGGCCGGTACGCCGATGCCGAGAGCCGACACGGCCCCGACGCCTGTGACGGCGACGCGCCGCACGTCAGGACGCCCCGGCGCGGCCCGCGACGAGCTTCCGCAGGCCGTCGACGACTTGGCGCACGCTCTTCATCGATTGCGCCGTTTCGTCCGGGACCTGGATGCCGAACGTGTCCTCCAACGTGAAAAGCAGATCCGCCGCGTCGAGAGAATCGACGCCGAGAGCCTCGAAGGTCGAATCCAGCGAAATCAACGCCGGATCCATCTTCTTTTTACGCGCGATCACGTCGATGACCCGCTGTTCGATGTCGTCGGCCATGATCAGCGCACGAACGCGGGACACCCGGGAAACCAGTTCCCCTTCGCCACCATTTCGGCGCAGTACTCTTTCGCGCGCTGGATGCCGGGTTTCACCATGTTCACCGCCTGCTCGAAGGTCATGATATCCATGTGCACCGGCAGGACCTTCTCGACGTCGAGCTTCCGGTAGTTGATGTTGTCGAGGAAGCTGTCCCCCCACCACTGCAGCTCTTCGGCGGCGGTGGCCACGTCCGCCTCAATGTAAAGCCTGTGCTCGGGGATGTAGGCGAGCACGCCATCGGCGAGATGGTTGTTGGCGATGACGTGATAGATGTCCACGGTCATCGACGCATCCTTGAGCTGCAGGTGATCGTCCACCGGGATGAACTTCAGCGGCTGGAAATTGCGCTCGAGATCATCCGGGAAGTTGGGTGCCCGGCGGGAGGCCATCTCGCGAAAGATGACGCCGTTGTCGCGGCGCGAGATCACAGTGAGCCCCTCGGCGACCGCCTGGCGCAGACCCGAAGAGTGGTCGAAGTGGTGATGCGACCAGATGACCTCTGTCGCGCGCTTGCCCGGCACGAGCTGATGCGCCTGCGTGACCACCTGTTTCACGCGCGCGTTGCTGCCGTTCAGCTCGTAGAGCGTGATGTGGTCGGCGAACTCGATCGCCATCGTGCCGCCGGCGAACCGCCACACGCCGCGCGCCACCGGCGTCACGGCGACCTCGGCC
>JBAUGX010000028.1:0-16707 GCA_049679965.1 Vicinamibacterales bacterium | reverse complement strand
CGCCGAGCGCCGCCGCGGCCGCCGAGGTCCTGGCCGGCAGGACCGACACCTTCGCGCTGGGCCGCCAGGCGAGTGTCATTGGACAGGAAGTCGTCTCCCCGACTCCGCTGGTTCGCTGGCGCGTCGGACCGAGAGGGCTGATCCAGTATTCCGCCAGCGGCGGAGCAGCCTGGGAACAGCTCTCAGTGGACGTCGCGGCAGATCTCACGGCGGGCGCGTCTCCGTCCTCCACCGTTTGCTGGGTCGTCGGCCGCGCGGGCACCGTGCTGCTGACCGTTGACGGCCGGCGCTTCGACCGCCGGCCGTTTCCCGCCAATGTGGACCTGACGGCTGTCCGCGCGACCGATGCCCGAACGGCTGTCGTCACCACGGCCGACGGCCGGGCATTCAGCACCTCTGACGGCGGCTCGACCTGGACGCAATGAGGTCCGGCTGAAGCCGGACGAAGGCCGGCAAGAATTCCGCGCAGCCCCGTTCTGAGGAAGGCAGCCGTACCACCGCTGGTTGGCGGAAGGTTGCGGCCTCCCAAAGGAGCCTTCCCATGACTGCACGTGTATGGTTTGCGGCGTCGGTGTTCGCGCTCGGCGCCTTCCTCCCGCGAGGCGCCACGACCACGACGGCGGCCGGTGCCGCCGGTCAGGCGCAGGATACGTCAACCCTCGAGGATCAGGTCGAGCTCGCCCTGACGGTCTACAACTCCGATATCGCGCTCGTTCGCGACGTGCGCAACATCCAGCTGCCTCGTGGCATCTTCGACCTTCGCTTCATGGACATCGCGGCGACCGTCAATCCCGCGACGGTGCACTTCCGATCGCTCACCGAGCCGTCCCGGGTGAGCGTCCTCGAACAGAACTACGAATACGATCTGCTCGAGCCCGAAAAGCTCCTGCGCAAGTACGTCGGGCGCGACGTCACCCTGGTGCGGATCCGGCAGCAAGGCGGCGCGACCAGGGAGGAAGCGGTCACGGCTCGCCTCCTCAGCTACAACAACGCGCCGGTCTGGCAGATTGGCAACGAGATCGTGACGGGCCTCCATGCCGATTCCATTCGCTTTCCAGAGCTGCCTGACAACCTGTACGCGCGGCCGACGCTCATCTGGTCGCTTGAGAACGGCGGCGCGGCGCGGCACCGCGTCGAAACCTCGTACCTGGCCGGCAAGCTCGCCTGGAGCGCCGACTACGTCCTGACCGTGGCGCGCGGCGACAAGGTCGGCGACATCGATGGCTGGGTGACGCTGACCAACGCGAGCGGCACGTCGTTTCGAAACGCGAAGCTGCAGCTGGTGGCGGGCGATCTCAATCGCGTCCGCCAGGTGATCGGTCGCATGGCCGACCAGATGCGAGCGGAGCGAGCCGTGGCGGCCTCCGCCCCGATGGCTCAGGAGGCGTTCTCCGACTACCACCTCTATACGCTGGGCCGGAAGACCACGATCAACAACAACGAGACCAAGCAGGTCAGCATGCTCGGCGGCACGGGCATCCCGATTCGGAAGCGCTACGTCGTAGACGGCCAGGCATTCTACTACCGCAACGCGCAGCATCCGGGCGCGCCCCTCAAGGACGTGGTCCAGGTCTACTACCAGTTCAAGAACGAAGAGCGGTCTGGCCTGGGGATGCCGATGCCGGCCGGCGTGGTCCGCGTATACCAGACAGACTCCACAGGCGGCGTGCAGTTCGTGGGAGAGGACCGGATCGACCACACGCCGAAGGACGAGACGCTCAATGTGAAGATCGGCAACGCCTTCGACGTGATCGCCGAGCGCAAGCAGATTGATTTCGAGAAGATGGCCAGCAACGTCTACGAAGTCGAGTACGAGGTGACGCTTCGCAATCACAAGACCACGGGCATCACGGTCGAAGTCAACGAGCCGATTGGCGGCACCTGGAGGCTCCTCCAGTCCACTCACTCGTGGACGAAGACCGACGCGTGGGCCGCGCAATTCAATGTGCCGGTGGCGGCCGACGCCACGTCTGTGCTGCGGTACCGGGTGCGGGTCACCTACTGATAGGATGAGACGCCGATGATCCCAGCGCGCAAAGCGTTCGACCGCCTGCGAGAAGGAAACCGTCGCTTCGTGGCTGACGTTCGGAGCCACGACGCACTCAGGAGCCAGCGCCGCATTGAGTTGGCGGCCGGCCAGGAACCCTTTGCGATCGTGCTCGGATGCTCCGACTCGCGGGTGCCCGCCGAGATCGTCTTCGACCAGGGCTTGGGCGATCTGTTCGTCATCCGCGTGGCCGGCAACATCGTCGCTTCATCGCAGGTCGGCAGCGTCGAGTTTGCGGCGGCTCGGTACGGCACGCGCCTGGTCGTGGTGCTGGGCCACTCCCAGTGCGGAGCCATCCTGGCCACCCTCGAGGAACTGCAGCGGCCGACGAGTAACCAGTCGCGGAATCTGCGGTCGATCGTCGATCGTGTGCGCCCTTCCGTCGAAGTCCTGCTTGCGACGGAGCTCAAGCACGACCCTGAGGCGCTGGTGCGGCAGGCCGTTCGGGCCAACATCCGCGCCTCGGTGGACCACCTGCGACACGGATCGGATGTGCTCGAACAACTGATCCAGCAGGAGGGCCTCCTCGTGGTCGGTGCCGAGTACTCCCTGGAGACTGGGGTTGTGGATTTCTTCGAGAGCGTGCCGGCGGGGTGACGGCTGGCCGGCTCACGCCGCGTAGTCGGACTGGCTGGTCAAGACCAGCGCGCGAGGCATGCTGCCCGCGAGTTCGCGCTCCGCCAACAGCCAATCCTCCCAGTCGCTTCCGTGCTGTCCGCCTCGCCGCATGAACAATTCGTACGCGCGGGCGGCGATGTCGTCGTGGCTCGGGTGCGTGTGTGCATCGGCCGCGGTCTTTTGCGCGGGCCCCTTGGAACGCGTCGGGCGTGTGCGGCGTGGGCTCGCGGGTTTGCGTGTCTTTGGCATCTCTGTCCCTTCCAAGTTCTTCCTTTTGAGTTTCATGTTCTGAGTTTCCGTCAAAACCGGCTGACGTCGCTGCTCGTGCCGCCGGCCGCCGGGATGTAGGTCTTCAGCACGTAGTCCATGACCATCCGATCGGCGCTGAAGCGCCAGCCGAGCGTGCGGATCGCGCGCTTCATGCGGGCGATCCACCGCCGCGGCAGGCCGTCGCGATCGCGCTCGTAGTAGAGAGGAATCACCTCGTCTCGCAGGACGCGTAACAGCGACTCGCCATCGCGCACGTCATGAAGCTCGGTCGATGTGTGGGTTTCGCCCCTGCCAATGGCAAAGCCATTCAGTCCGTCGTAGGCTTCGGCCCACCAGCCGTCAATCACCGAAAGATTCAGGCCGCCGTTCAGCACGACCTTCTGGCCGCTGGTGCCGCAGGCCTCGAGCGGGCGCCTCGGATTGTTGAGCCAGACGTCCACGCCCTGCACCAGGTGCCGGCCCACGTTGATGTCGTAGTCCTCGACGAAGAGCACCTTGCCGGCCGACCGCGGGTCGTGCATGAGGCGCGCGATCCGCTGCAGCACGGCCTTGCCCGGCGCGTCGTGCGGATGGGACTTGCCGGCGAAGATGAGCTGAATGGGCGTCTGCGGGTTGTTGATGAGGCCGATGAAGGCCTCGAGATCCTGGAGGATCAGGTCGGCCCGCTTGTAGGTGGCGAAGCGGCGCGCGAACCCGATCGTCAAAGCATCTGGACTCAGCGCCCGGCGCAGGTGGGCGATGAATTCCGGCGAATCGCCTCGGCGCTCGGCCTGCCGTACTGCGCGCCGCCGCGCGATGTCGATGAGCTGCGTCTTGAGCGTCTGGTGCGTCTCCCACAACTCGCCATCGTCGATCGCGTCCACGCGCTCCCAGAACCCGGAATCGCCCGCGTGCCGAGGCCAGTCGGGGCCCAGATGCCGGTCGTAGACCTTGCGCATCTGCGGGGCGAGCCAGCTCTGGACGTGGACGCCGTTGGTGATGTGGCCGATCGGGACGCGGTCCTCGCTGCGGTCCGGGAAGAGTGACTTCCACATCCCGCGCGATACGTGTCCGTGTAGAGAGGAGACGGCGTTGGCGCGGTGACACATCCTGAGCGCCAGGACGGTCATGCAGAAGGATTCGCCGCCGTCACCAGGATTGACGCGACCCAGGCCCATGAACTCCTCGGGTCCGAGCCGCAACGACTCGCTGAGGGGCCCGAGATGCTCGTCGATGAGCGCCGCGGAGAAACGGTCGTGACCGGCCGGGACCGGCGTGTGGGTCGTGAAGACGACCTGCGCGGACACGCGGCGGAGCGCCTCCCAGGCGTCCACGCCCTCGTCCGCCATGCGGTGCCGCACCAGCTCGAGCGCGGCAAAGGCGCTGTGGCCTTCGTTGAGATGCAGGACGCCCGGCGCGATGCCCAGGGCGATGAGCGCCCGAATGCCGCCGACCCCGAGCAGCAGCTCCTGCCGGATGCGGACGCGTTCGTCGCCGCCGTAGAGCCGCGCCGTCAGCTCGCGATCCTCGGGCCGGTTGCCTTCGACGTTCGAATCGAGCAGCACGAGCGTGTTCCGGCCCACGGCGAGCTGCCAGACGCGGGCGGCGATCGTCCCGGTGCGCGTCTCGATCGCGATCGTGATGGGCGCCCCGTCGCTGCGCCGCGCCGCCTGCAGCGGGAGCTGGCGGTGATCGACGTTGAGGTACGACTCCTGCTGCCACCCGTCACGGTCGAGCCACTGCCGGAAGTAGCCCTGGTCGTAGTAGAGCCCGACGCCGACGAGCGGAATACCCAGGTCCGACGCGCTCTTGATGTGATCGCCGGCCAGGATCCCGAGGCCGCCCGAATAGATCGGCAGGGATTCGTGCAGCCCGAACTCCGCAGAAAAATAGGCCACCGGCCGTGCCCAGAGAACTCCGGCGTGGCGCGCGCCCCAGGTGTGGGTCGAGCGCAAGTACTCCTGCATCCGGCGATAGGCGTAGTTGATGCGGCTGTGCAGGGCGAGCTCCGTCGCGCGCTCCTCCAGCTTGTCGACGGCGATCCGTTGCAGCAGGGCGACGGGATTGTTGTCGACCTCGCGCCAGAGGGCGGGATCGAGCTGCCGGAACAGGCTGGTGGTGTCGGGATCCCAGCTCCACCAGAGGTTCTGGGCCAGCGCGCCCAGCCGCTGGTGGGCGGGCGCCACGAATTGTCCGAGCGTGCGCGAGTCGGAGACGATCGGGGCTAGCTGCGCGCCCGCCGCGACCAGCATGCTGACCGCCTCGGCGTCGAACGTACGCGGCTCGATCGTCTGCACGACGAGGACGCCCTGCAGCAGGCCGCGATCGACGATTGGCACCCCGAGGAACGAGTGATACGGGTCTTCGCCAGTCTCCGGGAAGTACTTGAAGCGGGGGTGCCTGGTCGCGTCGGCGAAGACCTGCGGCTGCATCTGCTCGGCGACGAGGCCCGCGAGGCCTTCGGAGAGCCGCATCCGCACGCGGCCAACGCTATCGGGCCGCAGGCCAACCGTCGCGGCCAGCACCAGGTTGGCCCGGTCCGGCTCGAGCAGGTAGACCGAGCACACATCGGTCCCGAACCGGCGCTGGATCAGGTGCACGATGTTGGTCAGCGTCTCCGAAGCGCTGCCGCTCTCAGAAATCAGGCGCCCGATTTCTTCGAGCGTCCACAAGAGCGACCCCTCGTAACTGGTCGCATATTCGCCAGGACTCACTAGACGACCTCCAGACATGTCCGCGCCTCGCCGTTTAGCAGCAAGAACGTTGCCTCGATGGGGTGGTAAACCCCTGGCAAATCCGCGGCTGAGTGCGCGTCAACTGTACAGCATTGTTGTGATGCATCATCAGAACAACAGAAATGTCTGGTTCGTCTCTGCCCCTATCCCGACTCACGCAGGCGGCGCGGACACATTCTCCCAAACATCGAGGGAAACACGCCATCGCGATCGATTGATGTGCCGTGGCGTGCCCCTTGCTACGTTCCGCCGCATGCAGGATCCCCGAGCGTTGGGCTTTGAACGAGGTGTGGTGATGTCGCCGACGGAAATTGACGCAGTCGCCTATCGGGTCCGCGCGGAGTTTCTCGAAATGCCCGGCCTGCGGCTCACCCTCCCGCAGGCGGCGCGGCTGTGGGGCCTGGCCGCCGACGACTGCCAGCGCGTCATCGACACGCTCGTGGGCACGGCATTCCTGCGCCGGACCTCCGCGGGCGCCGTGATGAGAATGGAGGGATAGGAGTCAGTCGAGCCGACATTTCTGTCTGACGTTTCCAAGTTCCTGTCAATCATGGCGTACACCATCTGCCACGTGACGAAGTTCACCTACGAAACCGCGATCAGCGAGATCGTCATGGAAGCCCGGATGCAGCCCCGGAACGACGGCCGGCAGCGCTGTCTCCATTTCGGGCTCAGTACCGTGCCGGCCTCCCGCGTGATGCGCTATCAGGACCACGACGCGAACATCGTCCACTGTTTCCACATCCCCGGCCGCCATTCCGAGCTCGTCGTCACCGCGGAGGCGCTGGTCGATTGCGGGCCGTTCGACCGTCTGCCCGAGAGTCTGGGGCTTGGCGCCTGGCAGCGGCTCGACGCGATCGCCGCATCCGGCGAGTGCTGGGAGGTGCTCGCCCCGAGCCGGTTCGCGTGCCCGACGCCAGCCCTCGATCATCTGGCAGCGGAGATGGAGCTCGGGCGAGGGAACGATCCGCTGGTCACGCTCCGGTGGCTGATGGGCGCGATATCCCGTCGCTTCGAGCACGTCCCTCGCAGCACGCGCGACTTCGTGCACATCTTCATCGCGCTCGCGCGCCGGCTTGGCGTGCCCTGTCGCTACGTCAGCGGGTACTTCTTCGAGCCGTCCGCCAAAACCACGCAACCGGTCGATGGCGCCACGCACGCGTGGGCCGAGGCCTGGCTTCCCGAGCTGGGCTGGGTTGGGTGGGATCCCACCAACAACCTGATAGCGGGCGAGCGCCATATCCGCGTCGCCGTGGGCCGCGACTACGCCGACGTCCCGCCGACCCGAGGCGTGTCTGTCGGCATGAGCGCCGTGCGGAGCGGCCTGACCGTGGCTGTGCGGATTGGCCCCACCGAAATGCTCCCAACCGATCACGCGCCAACCTTTGTGCCGTGGGTGTCGCAGGAAGTGTCTCCGCCGCGCGGAGACGCTGCCGCCAGGCAGCAGCAGCAGTAGGAGAATTGCCGCGACGGTCGCCAGATCGTCGTCGACTCGTTACAGCCGAGCGCTACTGTTCCAGAGAGTTATATGTTGACCGAACCAGAGGAGTTGTCCGTGTCAGACGAGAGTCTTCTGGCGCAGGAGTGGGCCATCCTGATGCCCCATCATCCCAATGTCTTGGTGTTCGCGCCCGATCGACCCGCCGACGAGGTCATCGAGGAGCTGATGCCGGTGCTGCGGCAGCCGGTCCGATACTGGAATCCAGGGGCGGCGATGTCGTGGGCCGCACACGACGTGGGATCGTTGATCGTTCGCGACCTGGCCGCGCTCGATGCCACCGAGCAGGCGGAGCTGGACCGGTGGCTGAACCGCCGGCCAACCGAGCGAGTACAGATTCTGTCGGTCACGAGCGTGCCGCTGTTTCCGCGGGTGGAACACGGCGCATTTCTCGACGCTTTGTACTACCGACTCAACGTCATACACCTGGCGCCTGGTGCCGCGCCTACTCTTCCTCGACCTGCCACTCGGCCAGGGGCTGCGGGCCGGGTTTGATATCGGCGATATCCGGATCGATCCCGCCTGGCGCGGAGCGATCCTCGGGCCGGCGCGCTTTCTCGGCGCGGCGCGCGAGCTTGTCCTTCTGTTTCGCGACGCGCGCCTGTTCCCGCTGCCGCTTGGTGATCGTGGGGCGCGACCGTTGTGCCATCGTGTCAGTCCTCGCTCGAAATCCTATTGACCAGGCAATTTGGTTTTCTGAAAGTCTGCGGGCAGTGCGAACGTTGACTCCGGGAACGTCTGACGGACCGCGCCGGTGACCTCGGAGGTGGTCTGCCGCCCCCCGATCGCCGACACACGCCTCATCGGGACGCCGCTGAACTTCCCCGTGCCGCCCGCGCCCAGCTTGAACACACTGTCGGTCGCCTGCGGCACGAGCTTGGAGAAGAAGTCCGCCATCTGCGTGGACACTTCAAAATCGGCCGCCACAAATCCCATGGCTGCCGGCTCGACCGTGCAGAGCTCAGAGGTCTTCTGGCCGCCCTGATAGCCGTCGTACTTCGCGCACGCTCGGCTGCCGACCGTGTCGGCGCCCGCTCTTCGGTATTCCGTCGGTGCGGGTGCGCCGCCCATCGCTGGCATCCCGCGGCCGCGCATCATCGCTTCCATCTGCGCGCGCTCCGCGGGCGACATGCCCTGCATCGCCTGCTGCATTTGCGCCATCGCGCCCGACAGCTGGCTGCCCATGGCATCCGCTTCCGCCTTCGTCAGCTCGGTGTAGGTCTTCTTGTTGAGGTCGAGCATCCACAGCACCTGCTTGGCGCCGTCGAAGATCAGCACTATCGGATCCCCGCTGGGGTTGGTGGCTTCCACGCGGATCCGCGTCCTTTCAACTTGAATCTGATGCGTCTCGGTCTTGCTGGCGGTGGTCGTCTTTTCCGTCACGAGGATGCCATCGGCGGCCAACAGGGATGTTTGCAGCGAACTGGCCAGCACGAATGTCACGGCGGCCAACGGAACGGCCTTCAGGGTTGATCTCATGGCTATCCTCCTCAAATTGTGGGGCCCGCCCTGAGGGGGGCCTTGGGGCAGCAGGCTGAGCAGTCCGAGCATAAGATTGTATATTCGATTGCCCGGGGAGATTACAGCGCTAATTGGCGGCGCTCGGGCGTGATGGCCGAACGGATCGCAGACTGCTGACTGTCGACTATTCCCCCGACTCCTCCTGCCGTTCCTTGATGTGTTCGATGATGTGCTCGCGCTCGTGCACGTTCTTATCGACTTGGGATCGCTGGTAGGCGACCTTCGCCTTCTTGAGCGCCGATTGCGACCGCTCCTCCGAGCTCACCGCGAAGGCCGACACCAAGCGTTCGAGATCCTGACCCTGGCACGAGGGGCAGGCCGGTGCGGTGCGCGCCGGCAGCACCAGTCCCTCGAACTCGTGTCCGCAGCCTCGGCACTTGAAATCGTAGATCGGCATGGCAACCAGCACCTTAGCACAGCTCACGCGCGCCGTGAGGCGTCAACGGTACGGGGAGTCGGCCTGCCTGCCCGAGAAGAATCGATAGAGCAGCCAGGCGTCAAGTATCGTGACCGCGGCGATGACCAGGTAAGCGGCCTGACTCTCCACAATCCGCAGCTCCCTGAGCACGGTCGAGATGCCGAACGCCACAATCCAGGCGTCGAAGCTCATGCAGACGCGGCGGAATGTTTCGGCCCGCGCGTGGCGGATGAGGAACGCGCCGATCGGCACGCCGATGGCCACCCCGGGCAGGATCTGCGGAACCAGGGCGAGACTGTCCGCGGTGAAGAGTCCCGCGGACAGATCCGTTGCGAAGAGTCCCACGGACAGATACGCGATGGCCGTCAGGCTCGATTCGGCCAGGCGCACGAACCCGAGCGCCGCGCGGAATTCCTGCTTGGCGAATCCTTGATTGTTCAGCATCACCGCGAGCGGTGGACCCGAGATCGTCGTCACCGCGTAGAGGATGCCCACGCTGCCGCCGAACCACAGGTTGACCTTGCGCTCCGAGCGAATCGGACGCCGGTAGCCGGCGGCCTGCAACAGAATCAGGGGCAGGAGGATCAGATACGTGGCAAGCTTCAGCCACGAGGGACTGACGCGCGAAATAATCACCGTCCCGATGGCCACACCCGGCGCCAGGCCGATGACGATCGGGAGAGCGCGCCGCCAGATGGATGGGATTGCGGCCCTGTTCACCCACAGCACCCAGCCGTTCAGCGCCACCTCGATGAGGACCAGTGCCGGATTGAGGACCCGGTTGGTGAGAAAGAGCAGCGCGAGTGGAACGGTGATCGACGAAAACCCGTAGCCGAGCGCGCCGTTGACGATCGCCGCCCCGAGCGTGATGACGAAGAGTTCGATGATGTGGTCGGACATTGGGGCAGTCGCCAGCCTACGCTCGCCCACGCGAGCTACGGCTAGGCTTCGGCTTGGCGCGCCGCAGCGCCAAAGGCGCGAAGGCTGCCGAAGGGCGGATCTTATATGAAGTTCAGATGCAGTGTCCGGCTTTAGTCGGCCCGTCGTATCCTTGGTCCAACAGGAGTTTTCGCACATGACACAAGAGCGCGTGATGTTCGTTGGCGGGATGCTCGCCGCGGCATTCGTCGGTGGCGGTTTGTCGAGCGCCGTCTTCACGGATCGCGTGATGGCGCAGGGCAGTCCGAGTGCGGTGACGACCGGACAGGTGAACCTCGTCAGCCGGGCCGGCCGGATCCGAGGGATCCTGAGCGCGGAAGACGAACGCGGCATGGCGTCGCTGACCTTGTACGACGAAGCCGGCCAGATGCGGTCAGCCCTGGCGATCGGGCCGGACGGCACGCCAAGCTTGCAGCTCTACGACCGGGCCCAGGCCGCGCGCATCGTGGTCACGGTCGAAAACAACCAACCGGCCATTGTCGTCACCAGCGGGACCGGGGACCGCGCGATCCTCAGCACCATGACGGGAGGGCCCACGCTGGCGTTTCAGGACAGGGACAAGCTCAGGGCCGAGGTCGGGATGGGCCGTAGCGGCGCCCCGAGATTGGGGATGTTCGGTCCGACCGGTCAGCCGCAGCTCAACCTCAACGTCAGCGACCAGGGCGAGCCCGTGGTGACGTTGCGTGACGAGATGGGCCGCGGCCGCGCGTCGGTCGGCGTCGTCCAAGGGGCCGCCGTGATCAACTTCTCGGATCAGCGGTCTGCGCGAGTCGTTCTGGGAGTCGCGTCCGATGGCAACGCGAGCCTGAGTTTTCTGGATCCGGCAGGCAAGATCACCGAGCGCATGCCGAAATGAACGTGGCATTGCTCATCGATAGTTCCCGAACTGTAGTGCGACGCCGAAGTCGTGCGCGCGGAGCGCGGCCATGGCCAGCTGCAGCTCGTCTTTGGACGGTGAACTGACGCGGACCTGATCCGCCTGAATCGAGGCCTGCACCTTCTTCAGCTTCTGGTCCTTGAGGAACTTGAGGATCTCCCTCGCCGTCTCGATGGGGATGCCCTGCTGAATCGGGATGACGCGGCGGACCTTGGCGCCGGCCGCCGGTTCGCTCTCGCCCCCCTTGAAGTTCTTGATCGGCACGCCCCGCCGTACGAGCCGCGTCTGCACCATCTCCCACAGTCCGTTCATCTTCATTTCATCGTCGGCGAGGAGCGTCAGCGTCTTGTCGGTCGTGTTCAGCGTGATCTCCGTCGTCGCGCCCTTGAAGTCGTAGCGCTGGGCGACCTCTTTGCGCGCCTGGTTGAGCGCGTTGTCGACTTCCTGGAAGTCGATGGTCGAGGTGATGTCAAATGATGCGGCGGCGGGCACGGCTCGTATTGTACGTGACCCCCTGTACAATCCGCCTCATGGCCGGCGCTTTTCGATCCGTGAGCGTGATTCGAGTTCGGAGCGGCCAACGCGCTGCCGACACCGACCGCGCGGCCACCGAGGAGCCGCTCGAAGTGCGCCTCCACGGCCGGCCGTTTGCCGTCATCATGCGCACGCCGGGCGCCGATCGCGAGCTGGCCGCCGGATTTCTGTTGGCCGAGGGCGTGCTCAAGGGCGCAGACGATCTGGGAACGATTGCGTACTGCAGTAGTCCGGCTGCCTTCGACTCCGCTCAGGCCAGGAAAGCCGGACGCCACGACAGTCCGGAACACACAGATCACGCCGAAAATATCGTCAACGTCATGCTGGTCGGTGAGGCAGCGGGGGCGCTCGAGCGAGTGCTGGCGGAGCGGCGGCAGGTGACGACCAACTCCTCGTGCGGACTCTGCGGGCGGTTGACGATCGAATCTTTGCGGACGGACACGCCGCCGCTTCGGAGCGAGTGGACCATCGCGCGATCCGTGCTCCTCGCGATGCCGGACCAGTTGCGCGCGAGCCAGTCGGTCTTCGACGAGACGGGCGGCCTCCACGCCGCCGGACTGTTCACCGTCGAGGGAGAGCTCGATCACGTGGCGGAAGACGTCGGCCGCCACAATGCGGTGGACAAGGTCGTCGGCCGCATGTTGATGCGCGACGCGCTGCCCCTCTCGACCCACATCCTCTTCGTCAGCGGACGCACGTCGTTCGAGATCGTGCAGAAGGCGCTGCTCGCCGGCATCCCCTTGGTCGCCTCGGTGTCCGCGCCGTCGAGCCTGGCCATCGATCTGGCCGAGGACGCCGGCATCACGCTCGTCGGCTTCGTCCGCGGCAACAGCTTCAATATCTACGCGCACTCAGAGAGAATCGCGTAGCCGTCATGTTTGGGATCGGCAAACAGAAGCCCCACCACTACCTCGAAATGGCGCGCGCCGCGTGGGAGAACCGCGACGAGCTGCCGTTTGCCTGGCGAATTCTGAACGACGGCGTCTGCGATGGCTGCGCGCTCGGGACCTCAGGTCTCTCCGACTGGACAATCGAAGGCGTGCACCTCTGCATGGTGCGGCTCGAGCTGATGCGCCTCAATACGGCGCCGCCGCTCGATCCGGGCCGCCTCGCCAATGTCGATGCGCTCGGGTCGCAGTCGAGCGCGGCGCTGCGCGCGCTCGGCCGACTCCCCGAGCCGATGCTGCGGCGGACGGGCGATCGTGGCTTCCGCGCGGTGTCGTGGGACGAGGCCCTCGATCGCATCGCGGCCGAGCTCCGCACCGCCGATCCGTCGCGCGTCGCCTTCTACCTCACGTCGCGCGGATTGACGAACGAGGCGTACTACGCGGCGCAGAAGGCGGCGCGGTTTCTCGGATCCAGCCACGTCGACAACTCCGCCCGCCTCTGCCACGCCGCCTCGACATCGGCCATGAAGGCGACGCTCGGGCATGGCGCCTCCACCTGCAGCTATACCGACTGGCTCCACGCCGATCTCATCGTGCTGTTCGGAAGCAACGTCGCCAACAACCAGCCGGTGACGATGAAGTACCTGCATCACGCCAAGAAGAACGGCGCCGAGATTGCGGTCGTCAATCCGTACCGTGAGCCCGGCCTGGCGCGGTACTGGATTCCGTCGATTCCCTCGAGCGCGCTGTTCGGCACCGCGCTCGCCGGCCACTGGTTCGACGTACATACGGGCGGCGACCGGGCGTTCCTGACCGGCGTGTTCCGCGCGCTCGTCGAGCAGGGCGACGGACCGCGTGGCGGCATCGATGCCGAGTACGTGCGCGAGCGAACGGTCGGGTTCGACCAAGCGCGAGCGATGGCGTTGGCGTCCGACTGGGACGCCATCGAGCGCGAGAGCGGCGCCACGCGCGATCGCATGGAGGCATTCGCGCGACTGTTGATCGATCGGCCCAACGCCGTGTTCGTGTGGTCGATGGGCCTCACGCAGCATGCGCACGGCGTCGAGACGATCAAGGCGCTCGTCAACGTCGGGCTTGCGCGTGGATTACCCGGTCGGGCGAATCGTGGCCTCGTGCCGATTCGCGGGCATTCCGGCGTGCAGGGCGGCGCCGAGGTGGGATGCGCGCCGAAGATCGATCAGGCGGACGCGGCCCGGTGGGCCCATCTCTGGGGGTTCCCGGTGTCGCCGGCGCCCGGATGGACGGCGTCCGAGATGGTCGATCACTCGGCGGACGGTCAGGTCGACGTCTTCTGGATCGTCGGCGGCAACTTCCTCGAGACGCTGCCTGATGCTGGCAGGAGCCGGCGCGCCCTTCTGAGGCCACGCCTCCGCATCCACCACGACATCGTTCTGTCTTCCTCGATGCTGACCGAGAGCGAGGGCGACGTTCTGCTGCTGCCCGCGACGACGCGCTACGAGTCGCCGGATGGGGGTACGGAGACGTCCACCGAGCGCCGCATCATCTTCTCGCCGGAAATTCCCGGGCGCCGCATCGGCTCGGCCAGGCCCGAGTGGCAGGTGTTTGGCGACGTGATGGCGCGCGTGAGGCCGGCACAGGCCGATCGGATTCGATTCGACAGCGCGGCCGCCATCAGGCGCGAGATCGCGCGCGCGGTCCCGCTCTATGCGGGGATCGAGACGCTCGGGAAGAAAGGTGATGAGGTCCAATGGGGCGGCCCGCTGTTGTACGCCGACGGCCGGTTCGCGACCCCGGACGGCAAGGCGCACTTCGCGACGGGACCGGCGGTCCGGCTAAAGCCGGACCCCACGACTGTCGGGGGAAACGGCGTCGCTTCTGACAACGCACGCGACAACGACCCACGCGACAACGACGTACGTGGGGTCCGGCTTCAGCCGGACCTTTTCACTGTCTCAACACGCAGGGGGAAGCAATTCAACTCGATGGTGCACCGCGACGTCGATCCGCTGACTGGCGCCGGGCGCGACGCGGTCTTCATCAGCCGGCAGGACGCGGGTCGGCTCGGGCTTGCAGAAGGGGCGAGGGTCCGGCTCCGTTCGTCGGCCGGCACGTTCGACGGCCGCGTGAAGCTCGCGCCCATGCGGCCGGGCAACCTCGAGATCCACTGGCCGGAAGGGAACGTCTTGCTGTCGGCGAGCGCGATTGATCCGGAGTCGATGGAGCCCGACTACAACGCGCTCGTCTCAATCGAATCGGTCTAGACGCCCTCGGCGCGCCGAAGCGCCCCGAGGCGCGAAGGCGGCTCACCGGCCAAGCAGCATGAGGTCGTTGTAGCTCTGGTACTGGCCCCTTGCGTACTTGGCCATCAGCTCGTCCACCGGCTGAATCAACGACGTGCTGAAGTAGCCCGGCACGGACTGCGGCAGCACGTAGCCGCCGAACACCGATCGGATGAGCACGCTGTTTTCGTTGCGCGGCAGGCGGCCGAGGGTGTCGATGAACCGCTCCCACTTGCTGTCGCCGAAGAGGTAAAACTCCACGTTGGACGCGTAGAAGGTCGACAGCCGGTCGCCGCGCGCGGTCATCATCTTGCCAATGGCCGCGAGCGCCGACGGGCCGCCCAGGTCACCGACGAGCGGAATGACGAGGTCGCGGCGTTCGAGCGAGCGGACGAACTGGAAACCGTCTTCCGACGCCAGGAAGTTCGAGCGATTGCCCTGGCCGTCGGTTTCGACGAGCAGCTCGCGATAGGTCGGATAGTAGCCGCGCGGTGCGCGCCCGGTGCTCTCGAACTTCAGGGGCATCCCGGCGTCGATGAACGCCCGGTGGAATCGATCGATGGTCGCCCATTCCATCGCCGTCAACGGCACGCCGAATGTCCGGATGGTCGCGTCGACGCGCCGGCGGAGCGCCGCGGTTGACGCGTCGGCCGGCATGGCGCCCTCCACGTAGGCGATGAGCTTGTCGAGATCGGCCTGCCGCCATTCCTCGAGGTTGGCCGGCACCGGCCGTCCGAAGAGCAGGCCCAAGTAGTCCACGCGCGTCTGCGACATCGAGAACAGCGCCTTGAAGAGCAGGTGCAGCAGCAGGTTGTCGCGGCGGATGTCGATGATGAAGGCGATGGTCGGCCTCACCTGCGCGATATATGAAAAGTTCTGGTCCGGCCCGACGCCGATATAGGCGCCACCCGTCACGCCGCGTGCGCGCAGCGCCGGAATCACGTGCAGGTAGGACCGTTCATTCGAGATAAGATTGTCGGTATCAAAAAACCCGCCTGGCTCGGAGAGTTGCGCGACGCGACTGGCAAAGCTGGCCGGTGCCTGAACATGAACCGTCGGCGAGGCCCCGGGCCAGAGCAGCCCGATCGTGACGAGCGCGACAATGAAGAGTGGGGCGACGGAGCCACGATGAGCCGGACGGGCCGTTCCAAAACGCATGGCAGCATTATAGGGGGCTTCTGCCTTCTGGTCATGCTCGCCGTGACGTCGGCCGTGGACGTCTCGGCCCAGGGCGTGGACGCGGCGTTTCGGAAGTTCTGGGAGGCGAGAAACCCTCAGGAGGCCGGCCGCGCCGCGGCCGATGTTGTCAGGGCCGGTGTCGGGTTTGATGAGGCCGTCGCGCGGCTCAAGCGGGGGCGAACGTACAGCGCGAACGTGCCCCGGGGCATCGTGCGTCTCAGCCGGCAGAGCGGCCGCCAGGTCTTCTACTACGACCTCAATGTGCCGGCCACGTACGATCCGGCCCGCGCCTATCAGGTGCGCGTGCAGCTTCATGGCGGCGTCGGCGGTCAGGACACGAGCGGACCGCGTGGCGACGGGTCGATTGGCGAGATGGCGGGCCCCGAGGCGGTCCAGCAGATCTACCTGCTTCCGTACGCCTGGAGGGACGGGCCGTGGTGGACGGACGCGCAGCTCGAGAACCTGCGGGCGATCCTCGACAGCGTCAAGCGGACCTACAATGTGGACGAGAACCGCGTGGCGCTCTCGGGCGTGTCCGACGGCGGGACCGCGGCCTACTACTTCGCCATGCGCGACACCACGCCCTTTGCGAGTTTTCTCCCCCTCAACGGGTTCATCATGGTGCTGGCGAATCCGGCCGTCAACGCCGAGGGCGACCTGTATCCCAACAACTTCCGCAACAAGCCCTTCTTCGTCGTCCATGGCGGCGCCGATCCGCTCTATCCGATCCGCCTGGTCGATCCGTACATCGAGCATCTGATTGGCGGCGGCGTCGAGGTGGACTATCGGCCTCAGCCGACGGCCGGCCACAACACGTCGTGGTGGCCGGATCTCAAAGAAGACTTCGAAACCTTCGTGCGCGAGCACCCGCGGGATCCCCTGCCGGCGTTCCTGACGTGGGAGAACGGCGGAGAGGAATCGACCAACCGAGCGCACTGGCTGGT
>JBAUGX010000027.1:0-9768 GCA_049679965.1 Vicinamibacterales bacterium | reverse complement strand
GTGCTGCCACGTTCCACGCGAAGTTGCCGCTGACCAGTTGGATCTGGCGCTGCGTGCCCGTAAAGGGCGCTCCGCCGCCGCGCGGCATCGTCGTGCCCATCACGCGCACCAGTTCCAGGCGCATGCTGGCCGTGTCGTAGTTGATCGATGCGGTGAAACTCGACACGTTGACGCGAGGCCACGGCTCGGTGGACACGTAGTTCTGGCCGACCGAGTAGTTCGCGCCCGCAGCCGTAATCTCGAGTGTCTTGATGTTGTTGACGCCGAGCGCGTCGGCGGCCGCCTTGAGGGCGTCGGTCTGCTGGGCCGACGGCGTACCGGCAGCGAGCGCCAGCAGACAGGCGATGGCGATGAGTGTGACCTTCCGCATGCGAACCTCCTGAAGCGATTGATGATTGGCGATTGATGATTGCTGATTTGACCGACTGCCGACTGCCGACTGCCGACTGCCGACTGCCGACTGTCAATGGTCCGCAAGTTGGACCTGTGCTGTCAATCGGAGTCCTGCCGAAACCAATCAGGGTTTGACCGCCCTGATCAGGGCTTCCATGTGGACGAGGTACTTGTCGAGCGCGCGGCGGCCGGCTGCCGTGATGCGGTACTCGCTTCTGGGCACGCGACTTTCGAACTTCTTCTCGCACGAGATGTAGTCGGCATCCTCGAGCTTGCGCGCGTGCACGCTCAGGTTGCCGTCGGTCGTCTGCAGCAGGCTCTTGAGCTCGCCAAAGGTCAGCCGCTCGTTGGTCGCGAGCGCGCTGATGATCCCCAGGCGCAGGCGCTCGTGGATGAGCCGGTCGAGAGCGAGCGGTGTTCGTTCGGAGGATTTCTTTTCCCGAACCGCTCCAGACGTCTGACGTATTGCCGCCGATCTAGCCACCGTACCTCCTCGCAATCACGATACCGAAACCGATCTGCAGGCCGCCAAACCCGGCGCCGAGCAGGATGTGTCCCCATCCGACCGGGAGAGCCAGCGCGAGCGCACCCAGTCCCATGAAGCTGCCACCCATGAGGGGCACGGGGCGTACGGAAAACGCCCCGGCGCTGGTCACGGCGGTGCCGTAGAGCAGCAGCCAGCAGCCCGGCAGCTGCGCCGTCAACCCGCTGCGGACCAGCAGTGCGGTCAGCACGGCGCCAGCGACCAGTGCGGGCAAGAAGGCCAGCGCGAAGCGCCTGGTGGCCGCGCCCTGAAGCGGCACGCCGGACCGGCGGGCTTTCCGCACGACAGCGACCACCCCAATCGCGATGGCGACCCCGGCGTCGGCCAGCCACAGCGCGAGCCACGCCGGCCGGTCGCTTGGCGGCCCAGACAGGGCGGCCGTCACGAGTGCGGTGACGCCCATCAGGACGCCGCCCACGCCTGGGACGGCGGTGAAATCGGCGGCCCGCGCCATCGTCTCGCGGATGAAGCGCAGGTGCTCCTCGGCGTGCTGATGGAGGGAGGTCGGAGCGTCCACGGAAGAATACCATAGCATACGAAGAACTTTGTGATGTGAAGTCATCTCAAGGAGGGCCGCATGCAGCGAGATTGCACGGCTGTGCCGAGGTGCTGGAACGAGTGCAGATCGAGCCGGACTAGTTCAGGTCGGTCAGCACCGCGGCTTGCAGGGGCTGGTCGTACTGCCGCCGGTTGGCTTCCGCCCACGCCGCCAGCCGCTGGCGCAGCCGACTGGCGCGTTCCGGCTGCGCCTTGACGACGTTGCGCTGTTCACTCGGATCATGAGCCAGGTCGTACAGCTCCTCGGTCCCCTCACGAAGATCGAAGATGTACTTCCAGTCGCCCTCGCGGACGCCGAGCGTGAAATGATCCTCGGCGACGTAGAAGTACGCGCGCGGGGCGCGCGTCGTGTCGAAGAGGCTTCGTCCCTGCCAGTCCGGCGCGGCCGGCAACCCGGCCAGCTCAGCAATCGTCGGCGCCAGATCCACGTGCCCGCCGAGCGTGCTCGATCGCCTCGCCGACTGGTAGAGCCGCGGAGACCAGATCATCAGCGGGACGTGGACATCCTCCTCGTAGACCGACTTGCCCTGGAACCAGCTGTCATGCGGATAGCCGAATGCCTGGCCATGGTCGCCTGTGACGATGACGATCGTGTCGTTGTCGAGGCCGGCGCGGCCTATGGCCTCGAACAGCCGCCCGATTTGCCGATCCGTTTCGCGCAGGACGTTGAGATAGCGCCAGAGATCGTAGTTGTAGCCCGCCGTGTTCTCCTTGAGCAGGCTGAGCATCGGGATGCCGGCCGTCGGCTCGTACGGATGATGCGTCTGCGTGGTCCAGCCCATCAGGAAGAACGGTCGAGTTGGCTCGTGCTGTACGACGTCGATCATGCCTTCGAACATGCAGCGATCTTCCACGCCCCACGAGGACACCATCTCAGAGCAGGGAAGGCTGTGGAAGTCGCGCATCTCATCGAATCCGCGCCCGGCGAGGAACGTGTCCCAGCTCGCCCAGCTGAGATCGCTTGGCGTGAAGAACGCCGTCCGATACCCCTGTTTGCGGAACAACGCCGGCAGCGACGTCACGGCCAGATTCGGATACTCTTCGGTGGCCTCGCGAAAGCTCAGCCGCGGGTACGTCGAGAGGAGCATCGCACTCAGGGAGTTCGAGCTGCGGCCGATGTGGGCGTAGACGTTGTCGAAGACGAGGCCGCGCTTGGACTCGGCCATCAGGCTCGGCGTCGTGTCGTACTGGCCGCTGAGGCCCGTCCATCGCGCAGCTACGGATTCGAGCACGATGAGGATCACGTTCGGCGGCCGTCGCGCCCGTGCCGTCCGAGGCCGCTGCGCCTGGACAAGCGCGCGGCGCAGGCCGATGGGCCCAGCGGACACTGACGCTTGCTGCCTGGCGCCAATCGTGTCGAAGTCGGAAAGGTCGGCGTCGGCAAATCCCTCGGTCATCCGCGCGATGCCCTCGCCGCTGACCGCCTGCCACCACGAGAACGCGAGCACCCAGTGCGGATTTTCGGCGACGCGTCGTTCCTGGCGTGTGGCCCAGTCGTTCGCGTACGTGTACTGGCCGAAGATCACCCACCCGCACAAACCGGCTAACGCGAGGCCGCGGCCAAGAGAGGCGCGCCTCCGCGAGACGGGGCCGCGGCGCGTGAGTCTCAGCGTCGCCCAGACGAGGCCGGCATAGCCGAGGGGAAGGCCCACGAGTCCGAGCACATTGCGCCACGTCACATAGGCGGCGACCGACGAGCTGAGCATGCGGACATTGCTGATCAGCAGGAGCAGGGGGTAGGTGAGGAAGCCGCCGAAGGTCCCGAAGATGATGATGTTGAGGACCGCGTAGAGGCCGGCGAGTGCGGCGGCCGCCACGACGGCGACCGAGATTGCGCACCCAGCGCGAGGCCGGTTCCCGGCGAGCAGCATGAGGGCTCGCCCGCAGACCCACACAGCAGCGGCAAAGAGCACGTCGCCGTACGAGATCGCGGCGAGCGTTCGCAGATATCCTCGTCCGACGCTGACGGCGGGCGCCCAGGGGGCGCCGAGGTAGTACGCCTTCAGGGAGACGAGGATGACCGCCAGCCAGACGGCCGCCCAGAAGACGGACCGCGTGGGAGCGCCGGGCGAGGCGACGGGAGCCGTCGCGGACATGTCACCATTGTAACGACAAAGTGACAGCCCGCCGTTCGCATCCGTTCCCAGTCGTTCTAGCGCACTTTCACGTGGAGCTCAGCGCCAAACAGCATCGTACGGTCGTTGTCGTGCGCCCCCCAGGCGGCCAGCGTCGCGACGCTCTTGTCCACCAATCCCTCGAAGGCGACGTGACCATTGGTTTCGATCCTCACGGGACGGGTGAAGTCGAACACGTCGGGTGACAGGAGCAGCGTAAACTCGGCAACTCCTCTCGAATTCGCCTTCACGACATTGCCGGTCCGTGCAAGATCGACGCGTCCTGACGGGCGCCTGTTCCTGAAGAGCGTCTGGGCACCGGTGCCCACGCTGTTCACGTCCTCGAGCAAGGCGTCGCTCCGTCCACGCGGCGCAAGCCTGTCGATGATCAGCCAATGGGCGCGGTTGTCCTGCGGCGCCCCCCGCGATTCCCATGTGAGCGTGTCAGGCACGGGCTTGCGTGGATGCGTGCGCACGAAGGTTTCAAACGAGTCCCGCACTTGCGGCCACCACATGGTGTTGTGCGCGCCGTTCTGCTGCGGCTGATACACGACCTCCACGCCGTTCATCTTCATGTGCTCCACGTAGGGTGAGACGACGCTGGTGGGGTAGAGGGGATCCTGGCCGCCGTTGACGATGAAGAACGGCTTGTTGAGCAGGTTGTTGGGAAACAGATCGCCCGCGTTGACCGTCGCGAGCACCATGATGAAGCCATTGAGCGGCAGAAAACTCGCGTACGGCGTCGTGTCACGCAGGGCGACATAGTAGGCGCCCGTGCCGCCGTCGGACACGCCGGCGACGACAACCCGATTCTCGTCGACGTTGTAGGTGCGTTTGACCATGTCGAGAATCGTGCGGAAGTTCTCGAGCTGCGCTTCGCCCCACCACGGTGCGTCGTTCCACCCGTACGGGATCACGTAGATCTGCTCGGCGCCGGCCAGCGTGCCGATCGTGCCGTCGCCCCGTGGTCCGTTGCCCTCGCGGCTGACGCCGCCGTGGAGCTGGAATCGCACCTGATAGCGCCGCGAAGGGTCGTACGACGCGGGCACGTTGATCGCGTAGAAAAATTCCCTGCCGTGTGCCCGGTAGCTCGCCCGGATGACACCCTTCGCGACGTCCGCCGAATACGGCCGGCCATCCTTGAGCCGCTTGAGGGCCTCGTCAAACGTCACACCGCTCGCGACGATCTCCGGCACCGCCCTGGCGGCATCGGCGGGCGACCGCGCGTCCCAGAACGCGCTGAAGGCCTGGTCGACTTCCGTGGTGGCGGCCCGAAGCGTGAGCGATGTGTTGGAGGCCGCAAACGTGGTGACGAGAACGGCAAGTGCGCAGGCAACAGCGAGTCGGAAGGCCTGTTTCATGGGGACAAGAATACCATCCGTCCGCGACAATCGCTGCTATCCTTGCGCTGTTCAATCGTTCAGATGCCACTCCGGTCCGCCGCGCGACGTCTTTCCAAAATCCTGATGGCAGGGGCGGCGCTGCTCTGCCTGACGGGAGCGATCCTGGCACAGCGCGGAGGAGGATTCGGGGGGCGGCCATCCGGACCATTCAACGTCCGGCCCAATGCCCCGTACGACGGCCGATTCACCTTCGTCCGCATCAGCTACGACCCGGCGCCCGGCGGTTACTGGTACCGAGGGCTGCCGTCCTGGTCCCACGGCTACCCGATCTCTGAGCAGAACCTCATGAAGATCATGAATGAGGTGAGCTACCTGGGGGCGCATGACGAAGACTTCAACACGGTGACGCTCGACGATCCCGAGCTATTCAAGTATCCCGTCGCCTACATCATCGAGGTGAGCTGGTGGACGATGACCGATCGAGGAGCGGACGCGCTCCGGGCGTACCTGCAGAAGGGCGGATTCGTGATCGTGGACGACTTCAAGGCCACTGGAGATTTCGGCAGCGCCGGCTGGGAGCCGTTTGAGGCCAACATGCAGCGCGTGCTGCCCGGGGCACGCTTCGTCGACATGACGCCCGCGCATCCCATCTTTCACTCGTTCTTCGAAATCAACTCGCTCGACAATTTCCCGCAGGCCTACAATGCCGGCCGGCCGATCTTCCGCGGGCTGTTCGAGGACAACGATCCCGGCAAGCGCCTTCAGATGATCGTGAACTACAACACCGACATCTCGCAGTACTGGGAATGGTCAGGTCGGGGGCTCAGGCCGTTCAATGACACCAACGAGGCCTACAAGCTCGGCGTGAACTACCTCATCTACGGGCTGACGCACTAGCGGGTCAGCGATCCTCGACCCGATTCACTCGTCTTGTACCTTCCATCTGAACGTCGACAGAAATGTTCCGGTCGTCATATTGCCATAGCGTCGTTACTCTGCTTCGTCATAATAGTTGCCGTGGAACAGACAGATCTGCTGAACGAGCTGAGCGACGAGCTCAAGAACTTCGAGAGCATCGCCCGTTACCTGCTGCCGCAGCCTGGAGAAGTGCCGCAGCTTGACGGGATCGATATCTTCGGGAGCACGCTCGCTCTGAACGGCGTGGTCGGAGGCGATCATCTGATCTACGTGGACTTCAAAAGGCGCTTCGATCTGGAAGCCAAGATTCGCCGTGCCACCGACGAGGGACGGCTGGAGGTGGTCGACAATCTCAGGCGATGCCAGCAGATGGCCGGTATCGTGCTCATCGACGTCTCCGGCCACCGGGTGACCGACGCCCTGCTCGCCGCCATGCTGCACCAGGCGTTTCTCCTGGGCTCGATCTACGAGTTGGACATGTTCGGGCACGTCACGAGGCGGCTGTTCGAAAACCTGAACACCAGGTTCTACAACTCGTCGGGCTCGCATAAGTTCGTGTCGATGATCTACGGCGAGATCTCGGAGCGGGCCATGTTCAGGTTTCTCTCCGCGGCACAGCCGTTTCCCGTGGTCTTCTCCAAGGTGCACGACCGGTTCATGGAGGTGGGGAGCGACCTGTGTGTGTCGTTTCCGCCCTTGGGCGTCCAGCCGTCGCTTGGGGGGATCGAGCGCAACGCGAGCCAGAGCGTCCTGGGATTCAAGGACCGCGACTTGATGAACGAGTGGGTGCTCATGGGCGAGGGCGACATTCTGCTGGTCCACACAGACGGATTGACCGAGCACGGCGGAGAACACGGCGACTACTTCCCGTATCGTCTCGAGCAGAGAGTGCGGGAAGTCAAGGACTTGCCGGCCCGGGGCATTTGCGACGCCATCAAAGACGACCTCCTGGCGTTTGCGCCGCCTTCCGATGACATCAGCCTCGTGGTGATTAAGCGGGTGTGAAGACGTGCGACGGGGCGTCCCGTGTCAGGCTGAGCGTCCCGCGGCCGAGCCGAGTGTGAAGGACATGACGTTGAGGCGGTAGTAGAGGACGTCCAGAAATGCGCCGTTCACCACGCGCGGAAACACCGCGCTCGGTGAGGTGGCCACGACCTGCGTCAGGCGACCGGGTTCGAGCAGCCACCCCAGGAGACGCTCCTGCTCGGCCCTGGACAGGGCGGCCACGTCTTCGATGATGAGCGTGCCTCGGGCGTTCTCTGGCAGCGCCAGCGCAGTGCCCGTGCAGCGGCAGACCGGCAGCTGCAGTTGCGGCAGGAGCGCCTCGATGACGCGCGCGGCGGCCTCCGAAGGACCAATCAGGAGAGCGTTGGGAAACGTACTGAGGAGTCCACGCCAGTCCTCAACTGTGAGGTCGTGTGGGATGACCGCGGTCGTCTTGCTCACCATGATGAAGTCTTGTCGCCTTGATCGCGTGCGGTGATCAAGTTGAAAGGGGATCACTATCGATGCCCATACTGGATCCTGTCAAGTGAAGGTTGGCTGACGCAGCTAAATTGTGTGCACGCACGCGCAGAAGTGCACAGAATGTCATTCGCGATCAATGTACTGCCAGAGGTGATGCCATGAGTCGCAAGGCTGATCGGTCGATGTCTCGTCGCAGCGTGCTCAAGAAGGGCGCGGCCGCAGTGGGCGGCGCGGCCGCGGTGCTCGGCGGCGTCCAGAACATGACCTTCGAAGAATTGCGATTGCTGCCCATCGGGGACCGGCACGTGGTTGTCCGGACCGAAGCGACCGCCCCGTGCTACACGCTGGTGCTCAACGGGATTGGCGGCACGCCGTCTGTGGATCCCGCGGTTGTCGCGGCGGCCCGCGGGGGCGGGCCGGGCGCTGGTGCTGGTGCCGGTGCTCGTGGTGCTGGTGCGCCTGGGGCCGCCGGCACTCCGGCCGCCGGCGCTCCCGCGGCGGACCGCAGGCGCCGACGATCGGCAATCACACGTTTGTCGGGATCGTCGAAGCCGTTGGCTCGTCGGTCAAGCGCGTGCAGCCGGGTGACCGCATCGTGGTCGGCGTCACGTCGCAGTGCGGCCAGTGCTATATGTGCCTGCGCGGCCGGGGCGACGCGTGTCAGTTCACCTTCGGCCTGCCGCCAGGGTATTTCCCGCCCGTTGCCGAGCGCGCCGACGGCGCCAGAATCGGTGCCGCGCTGGGCATCGGCGGCTTCAGTGAATTCAACGTCGTCATGGAGGAATACACCTGCCCGGTGTTCACCGATCTTCCCGCTGCGCAGTTGGCGCTCTTCGGGGACCAGGCGGCCACGGGTGTCGCCGCCGCGATGTGTTTGATTCAGGTCGAACCGGGATCCGATGTGGTCGTGCTCGGCGCTGGCGCGATTGGGATGATGGCCATCCAGGCGGCCCGCGTGATGGGCGCCGGCCAGATCATCGCGGTCGAGCCGATCACGCGGCGCCGCGATCTCGCGCTGAAACTGGGCGCGACCACCGTGCTCGATCCCAATGCCGAAGGCAACAACCTCGTGGCGCGCATTCAAGAGCTCTGCAAGGGACAGACGGATCGGTTGTTTGCCGGCGGCCGCGGGGCGGGAGGCAATCGCGGTCCGGACTTCACGATCGAGGCGGTCGGCCGCTGCGGCGACCGGCCGAAGGCCGAGCAGCCGCCCGATCCGACCGGCATCCTGCCGATGACGCAGGCGTGGCAGATGACGCGGCGCGGCGGCTCGATCGTCTATCTCGGGTTCGGGCAGGTCGGCAACGTGGCATTTCCGGCCTCCGCGCTCGCCAACAACGGCCGCACGCTCATTTCTGGCCAGCAGGGCGGCCTGAACATGCTGCGGGATATTCCGCGATTCGTGCGGCTTGCCGAGCGCGGGCAGCTCGATCTCAAGTCGATGGTGACGTCGAGGTGGCGGCTCGATCAACTGCGGGCCGCATTCCAGGTGCTGTCGGATCGTACGGAAATGTGTCCCGTCGTTGTGTTCTCCTGAAAGACGTATAAGATCTTCCGGTGCGGGTGCCCCATAGCCCTGAGGGAGCCCAAAGAGAAACGAACTGAGGAGAAGCGTGAATATGTTCAAGAAGTGCACGACGGCTCTGGTCTTTCTAACCTTCCTGTCATCCGTGGCGGTAGCCCAGGACGCGCGAACGGTGGTTGCCAACGCGTCGAAGGCGATGGGCGTGGAGAATCTGAATTCGATCACCATGATCGGCGCGGGCGCCAACTTTACGCTCGGCCAGTCCACCAACGCCAACGGTCCCTGGCCGCGGACCAACATCAATGACTACACACGCACGATCGACTTCACGACACCCGGCTTGCGTGCCTCGGCCCAGACCTTTGCGGTCCCGATCGGCGGCGTCTTGCCGGTGCAGGGCGTGTTCAATCAGAACATCACGCCGGCCAACGCCGCATGGGCGCAACAGCTGAACATCTGGGTCACGCCGTGGGGGTTCCTCAAGGGCGCGGCGGCCAACAACGCCACCTCTCGTGTTCAAAGCGTCGGCGGCAAGCGCTACACCGTCGTGACGTGGAGTCCGGCTGCGCCCAAGTCGCCGTCCGGACAGTCGTACCGGGTCGTCGGCTACATCAACGGCGAGAACATGGTGGAGAAGGTCGAGACCTGGGTCGAGAACATCATGTTTGGCGACATGCTCGTCGAGACAAACTACAGCGAGTACCGTGACAACAACGGGTTGAAATACCCGTCGACGATTGTGCAGAAGCAGGCGGGCTGGCCGACCTTCGAGGTGCAGCTGGCCTACGCGGCCGCCAATCCCGCCAACCTCGCGCAGTTGATGGCGCCCCCGGCGGGTCGCGGTGGTGGGCCGGGCGGACCTGGCGGACCGGGAGGCGCTCCCGGGGCCGGTGGTCCGCCGCAAGC
>JBAUGX010000026.1:0-29601 GCA_049679965.1 Vicinamibacterales bacterium | reverse complement strand
CGCCGCGCGCGATCGGCCGCGAGCGCCAGGATCCGCTGCGCCAGCACCGGACCGGTCAGATCCCGCTGCACCAGCACGTCGGCCGCACCCGCGTCGGAGAGCGCCATGGCATTCTTCCGCTGGTGATCGTCGGTCGCCGTCGGCAGCGGGATCAGAATCGCCGCCTTCCCCGCCGCCGTAATCTCCGCCAACGTCGTCGCGCCCGCCCGGCACACGATCACGTCCGCCCGGCCGAGCCGCAGTCCCATGTCATAGAGGAACGGCTCGACATCGGCCGCGAGTCCCGCGGCCCCATAGGCGGCACGTACCATGTCCACGTCGCGCTCGCCGGTCTGGTGCGTGATGCGCAGGCGCGACCCGCACGCCGCCAGCTCTGGTGCCGCCGCCGCCATGGCGACGTTGATGGCGTGAGCACCTTGAGAGCCTCCGAACACGAGAACCTTCGTGACGGCATCATTCCCGTCCGACTCCGTTCGCGATCCGGTTGGACCGAGGAACTCGGACCGAACCGGATTGCCGCTGACGAAGGCCTTCGCCCCAAAGAATGTCCGCGTCGATTCGAACGTCACCCCCGCCGCCCGCACGAACGGCGCGAGCAGCCGATTGGTGAGGCCCGGCACCGCGTTCTGCTCGAGCAGCATCGCCGGCACACCTCTCATCGCCGCGACGAGCACCACCGGCCCGGCGCTGTACCCGCCGACCCCAATCACCACGTCGGGCTTCCGGTCGGACACGATGCGCCACGCGTCCATCAGCCCGAGCGGCACCAGGACCGCCCCCCGGATCCGATCGACCGGCGACTTGCCCTTGAGCCCGGCGCTGCGAATCAGATCCAGCGCAAACCCTTCGCGGGGCACGACGCGCGCTTCGATGCCTCTGGCGGTTCCCGCAAACGAGATCACCGCGTCCGGCCGCCGCGACCGCAACTCCTGCGCGACGGCTATCCCCGGATACAGGTGCCCACCTGTACCGCCGCCGGCAATCACGACGCGAAGAGGAGGCATTCCCGCTCATGCCTCGGTGGACGCGTGCTGCGACACGTTGAGCAGAATGCCCATGCCGACGAGGTTCACCACGAGCGACGACCCTCCTGCACTGACAAACGGCAGCGGAATGCCTTTGGTCGGCAGCAGCCCCAGCGCGACGCTGATGTTCACGAGCGCCTGCAGCCCGACCATCGTCGTCACGCCGATCGCGAGGAAGGCGCCATGGCTGTCAGGCGCCCGCAGCGCGACTCGCAGTCCTCGCCACGTAATCACGCAGAAGCACAGCAGCACGGCCGTCGCCCCGATGAGGCCCAGCTCCTCGGCGATCACCGAATAGATGAAGTCGGTGTGCGGCTCGGGCAGATAGAACAGCTTCTGTACGCCATTCATCAACCCCCGGCCCCAGACCCCGCCGGTACCGACCGCGATGAGCGACTGGACGACCTGAAAGCCGGCGCCGAGCGGGTCGTCCCACGGGTTGAGAAAGGCGAGAATGCGCCGCCGGCGATACGACGCGCCCATCACCAGCAGATAGATCACCGGCATCGCCGCCAGGGCTGCGCCAAGAATGTAGCGATAGTCGAGCCCCGCCGCGAAGACCATCACGGCGGCGATCAGACCGAGCGAGACCGCCGTGCCAAAGTCGGGCTCGAACAGAATCAGCCCGATAAACACCATCGTCACGGCGCCGATAGGCAGTAGCGAGTACCCCACCTCGTCGATGCGGTGCATCCGCCGCTCGAGAATGGCCGCGATGAAGAAGATCGCCACGAGCTTGGCCAGCTCCGACGGCTGAACACCTATGCCCGCGATGCCAAACCACCGCCTGGCGCTGTTGACCGGCGCGCTGAAGAGCACGGCCACGAGCGCGACGGCAACCACCCCGAGACACGTCCAGATGAAGACCGGCTCGCGATACGAGCGGTAGTCGATGCGCATGACCAGGCCGAGCATCGCCATCCCGAGCGCCGCCCACATCCCCTGCCTGACCAGGAACATGGACGGCTTGCCGAACCGTTCGAGGCCCACGACGGCCGAGGCGCTGTAGACCATCACGATGCTCAGGCCGACGAGCAGGACGGTCGCGAGAAAGAGCACTCTGTCCGACTTCAGTTTGCGAGCCATGTCACCTGTATCCCCAGCCGCCTAGTCCACGCCTACAGTTCCGCCGTGTTGGACCCGAAACATTTCTTTGATCTCGAGCGACGATTCGCCTACGCTCCTGAGCGGTCAACAGTCATCAGCCGGTGCCAGGCAAGGGCACCAGCTTCGCAGACCGGGGCAGCCTGCGTTCCCAGCAGCCAGTCCTTCACCGCGACACCGGCTGACGACTGTTCACCGCTCACGTTCCCGCGTAATCCGCGCGACCTCCTCCTTGAATCTGCGCCCGCGCTCCGCGTAGTCCCTGAACATGTCGAAGCTCGAGCAGGCCGGCGCCAGCAGCACCACGCCGTGCGGCTTCGCCAGCTCGTACGCCTGGTCGATCGCCCGGCCGAACGAATCGGCGGCGTGTACCGCCACGACATCGGCGAGTGCCTCGCGCACGAGCGGCGCGGCTTCGCCGATCGCCACGACCGCCTTGGCCCGCGCCACCAGCGCCGCGCGCAAATCTCGCAGGTCGCCGCCCTTGAAACGACCGCCGATGATCGGCACGAGGCCCGTGCCAAAGCTCTCAATCGACCGCAGGGCCGAGACCACGTTGGTCGCCTTCGAATCGTTCACGAAGCGCACGCCGCCAATCTCGGCGACAAGCTCCATCGCGTGCTCGAGGCCCCTGAACGCGTCGACCGCGGCGGACACGGCCGCCGGGGCGGCGCCGGCGATGACGCCCACCGTCGCGGCCGCCATCACGTCGTCCACCAGGTGCGGCCCGAGCAGGTGGATGGCGTCGAGCGGCACAATCCGCTCCTGCATGCCGCCGCGCCGCGCGACAATCCACCCGCCGTCCACGACCGTGCCGTCCTCGATCGACCCGCTGCGAGAGAACAGGCGCTGGGCCGCACGCCCGCGCCGCGCGAGCTCGAGGACCGCCGGATCGTCGGCGTTGATGACGGCCCAATCCTGCTCGCGCTGGTTCTCGAAGATGCGAGCCTTGGCCGCGGCGTACGACGCCACACTCGGATGGCGGTCCAGATGGTCGGGCGAGATATTCAGCAGCACGGCAATCCAGGGATGGAACGTATCGATGCTTTCGAGCTGAAAGCTGCTCGTTTCGACGACGTGGAGCGTCTCGGGCGTGGAGGCCGGCACCTGCGCCGAGAGCGGCGAGCCGAGATTGCCGCCCACGGTGACCTTGAATCCCGCCGCCTCGAGAATGCGTCCCGTCAGCACCGTCGTCGTCGATTTGCCTTTGGTGCCCGTGATGGCGATGACGCGGCCCTGCAACCAGCGCGAGGCCAGCTCGATCTCGCCAATGACCGGCACGCCGCGCTCGCGCGCCGCGCGGATGGCCGGCTGGTCGAGCGGCACGCCGGGGCTCACGACGATCAGGTCCGCCGACGTAAACGTGTCGACCTTGTGTCCCCCGAGCTCGAGCGTCACGTCGAGCGCGCCGAGCGCCGCGGCCTCGGCCACCTCGCCGCGCGCCTCCGAGAGCGTCACGCGCGCGCCCTTTCGCGCCAGCAGACTCGCGGCCGCCAGCCCGCTTCTCGCGGCGCCCACCACGGTCACGCGTTTGCCTCGAATGTCGAAGGACATGTGTGAAGGCTCATCTCAGCTTGAGTGTCGTCAGACTGAACAACGCGAAAATAATTGCCGCGATGACAAAACGTGCGATCACCTTCGGTTCGCTCCACCCAATCAGCTCGAAGTGGTGATGGAGCGGCGCCATGCGGAACACCCGCTTGCCGGTCAACTTGAACGAGGCCACCTGGACCACCACCGACGCGGCCTCGATCATGAACACGCCGCCAACGGCGATGAGCAGCAGTTCCTGTTTGATGAGAATCGCGACCGTGCCGAGTGCGGCGCCGAGCGCCAGCGATCCGACGTCGCCCATGAAGATCTCGGCCGGGTACGAGTTGTACCAAAGGAAGCCGAGCGAGGAGCCGACGAGCGCCCCGCAGAAGACCGTCAGCTCTCCCGCCAGCGGGAAGTGCGCAATGATGAGGTACTCCGCCAGCACACGGTGGCCGACCACGTAGGCCAGCGCCGTGTACGCCGCGGCGGCAATGGCAAACAGACTGATGGCGAGGCCGTCGAGGCCGTCGGTCAGGTTGACGGCATTCGATTCCGCCGTGAGCACGAATGCCGCGAACACCACGTAGCCAATTCCGAGATCCGGGATCAGGCCCTTGAAGAACGGAAAGATCAGCCGTGTGTTGTACAGGTTCTCGTCTTTGAGCACGAGCAAGACGAGTCCAACGGCGATTCCGATGAGCAGCTGGCAGCCCATCTTGTAGCGCGGGCGGAGACCGTGGTGCGACCCGCGGGCGATCTTCAGGTAGTCGTCGGCAAATCCGACGCCGCCGAATGCGGCCGTCGTCAGCACGGCGATCCACACGTATGCGTTCGTCAGATTCGCCCACAGCAGCGTCGGCACGATCGCCGCCGTCAAAATCAACAATCCGCCCATCGTCGGCGTGCCGGCTTTCGGCTGGTGGGAGGTTGGCCCCTCCTGGCGGATGACCTGCCCGATCTGGAACTCGCGCAGCGTCCGCACCATCCACGGTCCGAGCGCCAGGCTGATCGCCAGCGCCGAGAAGCTGGCCGCCGCGGTACGGACCGTGATGTATTGCGTCACGTTGAGGACGGAGAGCTGCGTATGGAACGAGTAGAGCAGGTGATAGAGCATCAGCCGCGCTCCGCCCGGTGAGCGATGTCGGCTTTGAGCCGATCCACGACGAGATCCGTCCGCACGCCATGCGACCCTTTCACGAGAACGAGATCGCCCTTGCGCACCAGACCGTCGATGGCCGACGCGGCCTCCTCGCTCGTGGCGAAGTGATGCACGCCGCTCCTCGGGAGTCCCGCCGCGATCGCCGCTTCCCCCATCGCCATCGGGGCCGCGCCCCCGATGGTCACCAGCACGTCAACATGCGCGGACGCCGCGGCCCGGCCCACGTCCTCGTGAAGCGCAACGGCGCGATCGCCCAGCTCGAGCATCTCCCCCAGCACGGCGACCCGCCGGGACGCCGACGACGATCCGCCAACGATGTCGAGCGCGCCCTTGGTGGCCGTCGGGTTCGCGTTGTAACTGTCGTCGATGAGCGTGATGCCACCGGCGAGCGCGATCACTTCGCCGCGGCGGCTCGCGGGCCGGAGGCGGGCCGCACGCTCCACGAT
This sequence comes from Vicinamibacterales bacterium, assembly GCA_049679965.1. Lineage (GTDB taxonomy): Bacteria > Acidobacteriota > Vicinamibacteria > Vicinamibacterales > CAVVIG01 > 2-12-FULL-65-11. The sequence continues at coordinate 24,331 of JBAUGX010000026.1, read as the reverse complement.
GGTCGCGAGCGGAATCTGGAACTCGATCGCCACGGCCGTCGCCGCCAGGACGTTGGCGAGGTTCCCTCTTCCGATCAGAGGCGTCTTCAACTCGAACCCTCCTCGAGGCGTGGCCACGGTGGCGACGATCCCCTCGATTCCACGGTCCTCGACCGCCGTCGCCCGCACGTCGGCGTCTCGCGCGATGCCGAACGTCACGACGCGGCCCGCGAACCGACGAATCCGCCGAACGATTCGATCGTCATCGGTGTTGGCGACGAGCACGGTCGAGCTCGAGGCGTTCTCGAGAATCTCGGCCTTCGCATCGGCGATGGCATCGACCGACGCGAAAAACCCCAGATGGGCCTCGCCGACGTTGGTCCAGACCCGGACGTCCGGTTCAGCGATGCGCACAAGGGTGCTGATCTCTCCAACGTGATTCATCCCCAGCTCGACGATGGCGATCTCCGGCCGCTGTCTCAGATCCATGAGGGACAGCGGCAGCCCGATATGGTTGTTGAAGTTCCCGCGGTTGCGGATCACGCGATACCGCGCGGCGAGAAACTCGCTCGTCACTTCCTTCGTCGTGGTCTTGCCGGCGCTGCCGGTGATGGCCACGACCCTGGTGCCCGACCGGCGCCGGACGGCCTGCGCCAGCGCCTGGAGCGCGGCCGTCGTATCGTCGACTTCGATGACCGGGGCGGCCAGCGCCCGCCCGGCCGTCGCCTCCTGCCCGCGACCGCGCGGCATCACCAAACCGCCCGCGCCGGCCGCGATGGCCTTGGCCGCGAAGTCGGCGCCGTCGAACCGATCGCCCCGAATCGCGAAGAACAGATCGCCCTGCGCGAGCGTCCGGGTATCAATCGACACGCCCCCGAACACCTGCGCCGCATCGCCCGACGCCAACACGCCCTGCACCGGCTTGAACACCTCGGCGACCCACTCCGCGGTCAGCCGAATCTCGGACGCGTCGGCCACTCCTCAGGTTCCTACACGACGCCGGAATTGGTCCGGCGACCGGCGAGCGCCTCGCGCGCGACGCCCACATCGTCAAACGGCAGCACGCGGTCGCCGATGATCTGCGTCTTCTCGTGCCCTTTGCCCGCGACGAGCACGAGGTCGCCGGGCCGCGCGAGCTCGACGGCCTTTCGGATCGCATCTCGGCGATCCACGATCGACAGCAGCCGCTGGCCCTCGGCTCGCCGCAGATCGGGCGTCAGGCCCCGCCGAATCTCTTCGATGATGGTGTTGGGATCCTCGCTGCGCGGGTTGTCCGATGTCACCACGATGACGTCGCTCAACCGCTCGGCGACGGCGCCCATCAGCGGGCGCTTGGTCCGATCGCGATCGCCGCCGCAGCCAAACACCGTGAGGAGCCGTCCCCGCGCGAGCGGCCGCGCCGTCTCGAGCAGGTTGCGCAGCGCATCGTCGGTGTGCGCGTAGTCGACGACCACCGTCACTTCATCCCGCGGCCCCGACACGACTTGAAAGCGACCCGGGACGCCGTCGAGCAACTGCACGCCGCGCGCGATGGCGTCAAGCGGCAGGCCGAGGGCGACGGCGGTGGCGACCGCCGCGAGGATGTTATAGACGTTGGGCCGGCCGAGCAGCTTCGAGCGTATGTGCAGCGCGCCGCGCGGTGTTCTCACGTCGAAGGACAGGCCGTCGAGCGAGAACGACAGCGGACCCGGCGTGATGTCGGCGGGACGGTGGATCGCGTACGTCACGGGTCGGCCGGCGACCTCGGCCAGGGCCGGCGTCCGCGGATCGTCGGCGTTCAGGAGCGCCGGCGCGTCGCGTGGCAGCATCTCGAACAGCCGGCGCTTGGCTTTGAAGTACCCCTCCATGTCGCCGTGGAAGTCGAGGTGATCGCGCGTGAGGTTCGTGAACACCCCAGCGGCGAATCGCAGGCCGTCGACACGGCGAAGCGCGAGCGCGTGCGACGACACTTCCATGACGCACGCCCGGCATCCACGGTCGACCATCTCGCGCAGCAGCCGCTCCACATCGGGCGCCTCCGGCGTGGTGAACGTTGCCTCGCGCACTTGGTCGCCAATGCGGTACGCCACCGTGCCGAGCATTCCGCATCGCTGGCCTGCCGCCTCGAAGATTGACGCGAGCAGATGTGCGGTCGTCGTCTTGCCGTTGGTGCCGGTGATGCCGACGACCTGCAGGTCGGCGCTCGGATGGCCGTAGAACGCCGCCGCCGCAAGCGCCAGCACCAGCCGCGCATCGTCAACCTGAACCCACGGGACCGTGGGTTCGGGGATGCCGGGGGTCCTGGGGACATCGCCCGGCGGAGGCTGCTCGGAGACGACCGCAATCGCGCCGCGTTCGACGGCCGCTCGCGCGAACGCCGTCCCGTCACTGTGCAGCCCTTTCAGCGCCACGAACACGTGGCGGGGCTCCACCGTCCGCGAGTCGTACGCGATGCCCGCGACCGATCCGACAGCCTGGTCGGCGGCCGTCTCGGCCGTCCGTACGAGCCCTCGCCCGTGCAGCACGCGGAGCAGTTCAGCCCACGTCATCGCCGGATCACCTGCCCGGTGCCTGCCGTCCGGCCCGCCTGACGGTTGAGCACGAGCCGACTGACCCTGCCCAGCTCGAGCGGCTCGCCCGGCGCGGGGTCCTGCGACACGACGAATCCATCACCCGCAACGTGTGCGCTCAGCCCGAGCCGCGCCAGCCTGCCGACGGCTTCGCGCGCGCTCATGCCGCGCAGATCAGGGACCGTGCCGGGCGGCCCGTCTGCGACGAGGCTGACGATCGGTTGAGCGGCCTGCTGGCCGGACGCGGGCACTCGGCCGGAGCCGTCGCGGCGCTCGACGACGACGGGCGGCGCGGGATCGACCGTCGGCGCCACACCCAGGTACTGCAGCGCGGCCTCGCCGATTCGCTTGAAGATCGGAGCAGCGACCAGACCGCCGTGATACCCGTTCGGTCCATGCGGCGAGTCAATGACCACGATGATCGCGACGACGGGCTTTCTCGAAGGAAGAAAACCGACAAACGACGCGTTGTAATCAGATTTCGAGTACCGGCCGTCGACCAGCTTGGCCGCGGTGCCCGTCTTGCCGGCCACCGTGTATCCAGAAACTTGTGCGAGCGATCCTGTTCCCCGCTCGACCACGTCTTCCATGATTCTGGTGAGGGTCGCCGCGGTGTCGGCGCTCACCGTGCGCCGCACGGTTTTCGGCTGGACGGCCAGGCGGCGATTCTCGCGATACACGGCGCGGAGAACCCTCGGTTCGACGAACTGGCCGCCATTGGCCACCGCGCCCACGGCCGTCACCATCTGCAGCGGCGTGACGGCAACCTGGTAGCCCATAGAGACCGACGCCAGGGCGCGGTCGGTCCATTTCTCCGGCCGCCAGACGATCCCCGGACTCTCACCGGCGAAGTCCGGCGACACGGGCCGGCCGAACCCGAAGAGGGACACGAACCGGCTCAAACGCGTCGCCCCGACCTGGAACCCGATCTTGATCGCCCCGACGTTGCTCGATCTCACGATCACGTCGGCGAAGGAGATCCGTCCGTAGTTGTGGTTGGCATCTTCCCGAACCACGCTCGACCCGATCTGGATTCGACCTGGACTGGTGTCGATGAGAGCGTCGACCGACATGACGTGGTCTTCTATGGCCGCAGCGGCCGTGACAATCTTGAAGGTGGAGCCGGGCTCGTACAGATCCTGTACGGCGCGGTTCCGGCGGGCCGTCTCGTCGAAATCCTGGTAGGCGTTTGGGTTGAACGTCGGCTCGTTGGCCATGGCGAGGATTTCGCCGGTTCTCGGGTCGAGGACGATGGCGCTGCCGCCAGTGGCGCGGTTGAGGGCCACACCGGCGCGCAGCTCGCGTTCCGCGACGTGCTGCAGGTACTCGTCGATCGTCAACTCAACGGTCGCTCCAGAGGTGGGCGGCCGTTCGAAACGGCTGAAGGCATGGCGCCGCGCGTCGGTGTGAATGAGGATTGTCCCCGGCTTTCCGGCAATCTGGGAGTCGTAGGACCATTCGAGGCCGCTCAGTCCGTTGCCATCGACGCCCACGTAGCCGAGTAACGACGCGGCAAGTTCTTTGTTCGGATAGAAGCGGCGACTTTCCTTGAGCGAGCCGATGCCGTCGAGATCGAGCGCGGCCACGCGCCGGGCCCCGTCAGGTGAGATCTGGCGGCGCACGAACGGCACGCCTCTCTGCCGCCCGAGCCGCTCGGCGAGCGCCTGGCGTTCCCGGCTGTTGCAGTCCCGGAGGGCGGCGCACAGCCGGGAGGCGGCCTTCTCCGCGTCGTCGATCTCGGACGACACGGCGTAGATCGAGTCGGCGTCGACGCTGGTGGCCAGCAGATGCCCGCGCCGATCGAGGATGTCGCCGCGCTTGCCGGGCGCCGCGATCGTCCGCATCTGCTGGCGGGCGGCGCGCGCCACAAGGTCGGTGTGCCGGTACACCTGCAGATACACGAGCCGCGCCTCGACGCCCACGGCCCACACCGCGAACACACCCGCTGCGACGAGAATCCGCCGCTTCAGGACCGCGCGCCAGTCGGCTGCCATTTCGCTCATTACCGGAGCGCGATGACGGACTTGGCCGGTGGATCGCTCGGCTGCACCCGTTCGATCACGATTGCCTCGTCTCGGGAGGGCCGCACGAGGTGGAGCCGTTCGGTGGCGATCGTCTCGATGCGCCTGGGCGACCGCAGCGTCTCGATTTCGAGAAGCAGACGCCGCCGGGTTTCCTCCTCAGCGGCGCGCTCCTGCTCGATCTGCTCGATCTGGTAGCCGTGGCGCAACAGTTCGAAATGCTGCCAGGCCGAGAACAGCAGCACGAGCACGAGGAGGCCGGCCACGCCCACCCATTTCCACAGCTCGCGATGGCGCGTCTCGTCGACCTCTCGGATGATCGGGTTGTTGCGCACGTCTTTCTTGATGGCGTATTCGAATGGTTCCATCTATGACTCCGGTCGTTCATCACTCCGCTCGCCGGGGCCCCACCCCCGGCTCGCTCCAAGACCTCGCGCTCGAGCGTAGACTCTCGCGCTCGGGTTACGCCACGCGTTCGGCGGCGCGCAACTTGGCGCTGCGCGCCCGCGGGTTGCGGGCCAACTCCTCGTCTCCCGGTACGAGCGGCTTCTTCGTCATGACCTTGATGCCGGCCTCGCCACGCTGCTCGAGCGCGCGCAGCGTGTGTTTCACGATCCGATCCTCGAGCGAATGAAACGTGATGACGACGAGCCGCGCGCCGGCTCGCAGGCGCCGCACCGCGGCTTCGACGAACCGATCGAGACCTTCGAGCTCGCGGTTCACCCAGATCCGCAGCGCCTGGAACGTCCGCGTCGCGGGATCGATCCGCATGTAGCCGCGCCGCGGTACCGCGCGGCGCACGATCGCGGCCAGCCGTCCCGTGGTGTCGACCGGCGCTTCGCGGCGGCTCTCGACAATGGCCCGCGCGATGCGGCGCGAGAAACGCTCTTCGCCATACTTGAAAATGACGTCGGCGAGCTCTTCCTCCCGGGCGCGCGCCAACAGGTCGGCAGCCGTGTCGCCGGCGCTTCGATCCATCCGCATGTCGAGCGGCTCGTCACGCTGAAAGCTGAAGCCGCGGCCGGCCGCCTCGAACTGCAGCGATGAGACGCCAAGATCGGCGAGTGCGCCGTCAACCAGCGGCGTATCGCAGCGATCGAGCACCTCGCCGATGGACCGGTAGTCGGCGTGCACCAGCTCGACCCGATCGCTCCAGGGCAGGAGCGTCGTGCGGGCGATCGCCAGCGCATCGAGGTCGCGATCCAGACCAATGAGCCGCGTCGCGCCGGCGTCGAGCAGCGCTCGCGCGTGCCCGCCAAGGCCGACCGTGCAATCGACGTACACGCCGCCCCGCGCGGGCCGCAGATACTCGAGGACCTCTGCGGTCATGACCGGAACGTGCGCGATCAAACGCCGAACTCCGACAACGATCGCGCGTCGGCATCGGTGTAGGCGTCGCGCTGCAGCTTGTTGAGGAATCGCTCGTGGTTCCACACGTCGAGGTAGCTGTACTGGCCGATGACATCGACGTCACCGTCCATCGTCGCAGCCTCGCGCAAGCGGAACGGGATGATCACGCGGCCCTGCGCGTCGAGCTCGCCGGCCTGGCCGAAGTAGTTGACGCGATCGAGGAAGCGAAGCCGGGAGGGATGCGTCGACGGCATGGCGCCGAGCTTCGCTTCGAGCTCGAGCCACACGGGCATGGGATAGATGCGAACATATTCGCCAGTCAGGCTCGTCAGGAAGAGCTCCCGCCCGTACTTGGTTTCGAGCACGGACCGGAAGGCGTTGGGCACCTTGAGCCGTCCCTTGTCATCGATGCGGGTAGATGAACTGCCCCTAAACACGCTCAACTACTCCACTTTTCTCCATAAAATTCCACTGCGATAGTAGGAGAGCGCTCTGCGGCTTGTCAACCGCAAAATCTACTCCTTCAGTAAGTTACGAAAGCATCTTTTGCCTTTTCATCGCCTCATTTGAGGCCTAGGTTGGCTGGCCAAATCCTGAGCTCCTAGGGAGTGGGTACGTCGCGCTGCGTGCTACCATGCCGGGCTTCAATTCAATGCTCAGGGCAGCCCTCATCGGCTTCGGATCCAGCGGCAAGACCACCCTCTTTCAGCTCATGACCGGCGCGCATGAGACGGCGCGCACCGGTCACGCCAGGGGCGATACGTCAATCGGCATCTCGAAAGTGCCCGACGCGCGGCTGGACCGGCTGACCGCGATGTACAACCCGCGCAAGAGGGTGCCGGCGACCGTGGAGTTCTCCGATCTGCCCGCGTCGGGCCGCGCGGCCGGGGCGCAAACGCTCATCGACATCGCGGCGTACCGGAACGCGGACGCGCTGGTCCACGTGCTTCGGGCGTTCCGCGACCCGGCAGTGCCACATCCGGCCGGCCCGATCGATCCGGCACGCGACGCCCAGGCGATGGAAGACGAGCTGATTCTCGCGGACCTTGGCGTCGCCGAGCGGCGCCTCGAGCGGCTCGAGAAGGACCTGAAGAAGCAGCGCACGGCGGAACTCGAGCACGAGCGCGACGTGCTGACGGTCTGCCGAGCGGCGCTCGAGGAGGGGCGCCCGCTGCGCGCCCTGGACCTCAAGGGCGACGACCGCAAGCGGCTGCGCGGGTTCCAGTTCTTCTCGGCCAAACCCCTGCTCGTCGTGATCAATCTGGACGAGTCCGACCTCACGGGCGGTGGCGAAGCCGCGATGCACATCGATCGGGCGGCGGACGCCGCAGGGCTGACCCCCTTTCTTTCGCGCGCCGCGACGGCGGCCGTCGCGGTCTGCGCCAAGATCGAGCTCGAAATCGGCCAGCTCGCCCCAGCCGACGCCGAGGCCTTCCTGGCCGACCTCGGGCTGAAGGAGTCGGGGCTCCACCGGGTGATCCGCGCCAGCTACGATCTGCTGTCGCTCATCTCGTTTTTCACGGTCGGCGAGGACGAGTGCCGCGCGTGGTCGATCCCTCGCGGCACCTCGGCCCAATTAGCGGCCGGCGAGATTCACAGCGACATCGCCCGAGGCTTCATCCGTGCCGAGGTCGTGGGCTACGAGCCGCTCGTCACGCGCGGATCGATGGCGGCCTGCCGCGAGCACGGTGAGGTTCGCCTCGAAGGCAAGGAGTACATCGTGGCGGACGGCGACATCATCAACTTCCGATTCGCCACATGACGGCCCCGTCTCTCTGTGCGGCGACGAGCGTGATCGTCCCCGCGTTCGACGAGGGACCCTCGATCGGATCGCTCGTGGCCGACCTGCGCTCGACCGCCGCGTGGCGCGAGATTCTGGTCATTGACGATGGATCGACCGACGAGACGGGCAAGCTGGCCGCGGCCGCAGGGGCGCGCGTCATTCGTCATCCGTACAACAAAGGCAATGGCGCGGCGGTCAAGACCGGGATCCGTCACGCGACCGGCAGCTTTATCCTAATCATCGATGCCGACGGCCAGCATCGAGCCGCCGACGCGCCGCGCCTGGTGTCGCAACTGAATGTCTACGATCTCGTCGTCGGCGCCCGTTCCGCCGCATCGCAAGCAAGCGCCGCTCGCCGCATCGGGAATCTGTGGCTGAACCAGATCGCGGGCTACCTCGCCGAACGAACCATCCCGGACCTGACCTCAGGATTCAGGGCCGCGCGCCGCGAGCGCCTGCTCGAGTTCCTGCACCTTCTGCCAAACGGCTTCTCGACCCCGACCACGACGACGCTGGCCTTCTTGAAGGCCGGCTACAGCGTGCGATTCGAGCCCATCGAGGCCGCCAATCGGCAGGGAGCATCGAAGATCCGGCTGGCATCCGACGGCGTCGGTTTCCTTCTGATCCTGCTGAAAGTGGTGACGATCTTCAGCCCGCTGCGGATCTTCCTCCCCGTGAGCGCCGCCATGTTCCTCGTTGGCGCGATGTACGCGGCGTGGACGATCTTCACACAATCGCACATCACGAACTCCTCGGTGCTCCTCATCCTGCTGAGCGTGGTGATCTTCCTCGTCGGCCTGGTGTCCGAACAGATTTCCGCCCTCCGGTTCGAGGGCCGACGGGAGTGACATCGACTGTTGGGGACGCGTATACTGGCTGTGCTATGCGCACCACAAAAAGAATCGCGATGAGCGCGCTGGCGCTCCTGACAATGCTCGGAGTCGGCTCGACCGCCTCGGCGCAGCAGGTGCAGCTCGCGATGCGAAACGGACGCGTGAGCCTCGTTGCGAAGGACGCGACGGTCCGGCAGATCCTCGCCGAATGGGCCCGCATCGGCCAGACCAAGGTGGTCAACCTCGAGCGAATTCCCGGAGGCCCCATCACGATCGAGCTGACCAACGTCTCGGAAGACGAAGCGCTCGACGTGCTCTTGCGGTCCGTCAGCGGCTATATGACGGCTCCGCGGCCGACGCCGGTAGCCGGCCTGTCTTGGTACGATCGCATCGTGGTGATGCCCACAAGCGCGACGCCGCCTCGCGCGGCACCCGCGGCGTCGACCGCCAGCCGGCCGCTATTGCCGCCGCCGGTGGTTGACGACTCGGACGGCGATCAGCCGCCCCCGGCCAGCCAGGCAGTGCCGCCTCGCGGTCCCGTCTTCACCAACTTCCCGCAGCCGCAGATCCTGAATCCGCAGCAGGCAGCCCCCGGGGCCGGCCCCGCGAACCCGCTCTTTCCGCAGCCGCAAATCCTGAATCCGCAGCAGCAGGCCGTCCCTGGGGCACCCTCACCAGTGATTAGCGCGCCGACCGCTTCGGGCGGTGGAGTGTCGGTCCCGGGCATGATCGTCCCGCCGCCTCAACAGCCCGGCACCCAGACCCCGCAGCGCTAACGCGGTGGCCTTCATCGACGACGTGAACGCCGCCATCGCTGATGCGATGCGCAAGCATGCGCCGGCCCGCTTGAGCGCGCTTCGCATGCTCAAAGCGGCGCTGATGAACCGTGAGGTCGAGCGCGGGCGCGCGCTCGAGGATCCAGAAGCGCGGCAGGTGGTCGCCGCGCTCGTCAAGCAGCGGAAGGATTCGATCGAGCAGTTCACCAAGGGCGGGCGACAGGACCTAGTGGACAAGGAATCAGCCGAAGTCCAGGTCCTCGAATCGTACCTGCCACCGGCCGCCGATCCCGCCATCGTCGATCGGGCGGTCACAGACGCCATTGCCGAAACCGGCGCGAGCTCACCGAAGGACATCGGGCGCGTGATGAAGGCCGCGATGGCGAAGCTGGCCGGCCAGAGCGTGGACGGCAAAACGGTGAACGAGCTGGTCCGAAAAAAGCTCGCAGGTTAGGCCTCTTCATGCCGCCTCGCTACTCTTCCCCGTACGCCTCTTCGTACTCCTTCGGTCCGGGCCCGCTGTCGAGCGCGATGAAGACGCTCATCGGCGCCAACGTCGTGATGTTCTTCGCGCAGTTCTTCAGCCCAGCCATCACGCCGGCGCTCGGCCTGCGGCCCGAGTCGGTCATCGAGCATCTAGCGGTCTGGCAGCTCGTCACCTACATGTTCCTGCACGGCGGGCCGTTCCACATTCTGTTCAACATGCTCTTTCTGTGGATGCTGGGGACCGAGCTCGAGCGCACGTGGGGCACCAACTACTTCCTGAAGTTCTACTTCGTGACCGGCATCGGCGCCGCCGTGTTGACCGTGCTGGTGTCGCTGCTGCCCTTCGCCGTGGCGGCGCAGATCTACGGCGCGGTGACGATCGGCGCATCGGGCGCCATTTACGGGCTGCTGATGGCCTACGCGCTGTACTTCCCCAACCGGCCCATGTACTTGTTCCCGTTCCCGGTACCGATGCCCGCGAAGGTGTTCGCGCTGATCATGGGCGCGCTCGCGTTCTACGCGTCGCTCGCGGGCGGCGGCGGCGTGGCCAACGCCACGCACCTCGGGGGCCTGCTCGTCGGGTACGTCTACCTCAGAGGCTTCCGTCTGCCCGTGCGCGTGCGTCTGAATCCGTGGGCCGAGGTCAAGTACCGCTACGTGAAGTGGCGGATGGATCGGCTCCGCAAGAAGTTCGGCGTGCACCAGGGCGGCCGGCCGAACGACTGGAACCGGCGCGTGCACTGACGTCTACGAATGCTCCTGAAAGGCCATCGCTTTCAATGCCTTGATGCGGGCGGCCATGGGCGGGTGCGACGCGAACAGGTCAGACCACGACCCTTCTCTCAGATTCATCCGGCGGCCGAGCGGATCGGCGATACACAGATGAGCCGACCCGCGCTTGATCGCCCGAGTCGGCGCGGCGGCCGACTCGATCTTCTCCAGCGCACGAGCCAGGCCGAGCGGGTTGCGCGTCAGCTCGGCGCCTGACGCGTCGGCGAGGTACTCGCGCCGCCGCGACACCATCATCGCCAGCAGGTTCGCCACGAGCGGCGCGACCAGAATCGCGACCAGCCAGATCACGAAGAAGATGATGCCGGCGGCGCCTCCCCGATCGCGACCACTGCCGCGCCGGCGCGATCCGCCGCCCCACATCATGCCGCGCCGCGCCCAGTCCGAGAGCAAGGCCACCGCGCCGACCAGCGCCGCGACGATCGTCATCACCCTGACGTCGAGATTGCGAACGTGGCTCATCTCGTGCGCGACGACACCCTGCAGCTCCTCCCGATCGAGTGAGTCGAGCAGGCCCCGCGTGACGGCAATCGACGCGTGCTCGGGATCGCGGCCCGTCGCGAACGCGTTCGGATCGGAGTCGGGCACGACGTACGTTTTCGGCCGTGGCAGCCCGGCCGCGATCGTCATCTCGTCGACCACATTCTCAAACTGCCGCAGCTTCAGCGTGTCCGCTTCGCTGGCACCCTCGGACACTTCGTTGACGGGCCTGGCGCCAGTCGCCAGAAGCACGGCGCGATCGCCGCCGTAGTAGCTGACGAGGGCGGACCCCGATCCCACGCCGAGCGCCAGCAGCGAACCGATGGGGAAGTTACCGCCGGCACCGCCGAGGTAGACGGTGTCGAACCCGATGCCGAGCAGCACCAACAGCGCCACAAACGCAGCCATGATGAGCCACGTCTTGCGCCGGTTGGCGGTCTGTTGTTCGTAGAGATTCACGGCGCGAGGTGCGCCGGGCCCGCAGGACCCGGCCTACTTACGGGACAGATCGACGACGGGCACGTCACGATCCTTGGGCTCGCTGATCTCGAACAGCTCGGCGGGTTTGAATCCCAGGGACGCCGCGACGAGACTCACGGGAAACACCTGCTGGGCAGTATTGAACGTCGTGGCGATGTCGTTGTAGAACTGGCGCGAAAAGCCGACCTTGTTCTCCGTCGCCGACAGTTCTTCCTGCAGCATCTTCACGTTCTCGTTCGACTTGAGCGTCGGATAATTCTCGGCCACGGCCAGCAGTCGTCCAAGGGCGACCTGCAGCTGCCCTTCCTTGACCGCCGCGTCCGCCGGGCCGGTGGCGGTCAGTGCTTTCGAGCGCGCTTCCATGACGGCTGTCAGCGTGTCGCGCTCGAAGTCCATCGAGCCTTTCACGGCATTGACCAGATTGGGGATGAGATCGTGGCGGCGCTTGAGCTGAATGTCGATCTGACGCCAGCCGTTCTGGACCTGATTGCGCAGCCCCACCAGCCGGTTGTAGCTCGCGATCGCCCACAGCACCAGGACGACGACGATGATGAGCGGCAGCCATGCAGCCATGTGGTTCCGTCCTATTCCTCGTGAGCGTGAGCGAGCCAGTCCTCGCGGATGGGACTGAAGACGTCGAGCTCGAAGGTATCTTCGAGCGCCTCGGCCTGGTGCTCGACGCCGGAGGGAATGTGCAAGACCTCGCCCTCGCGCACGGTAATCTCTTCGCCCGCGACCAGATATCGGAGCGCGCCCTGCAGCACGTAGGTCATCTGCTCGCTCGCATGCGAGTGCACGGGCACCAGACACCCGCGCTTCAGATAGACCTGCGCCAGCATCTCGCGCTCGCCGGTCACCATCTTCCGCGACAGCATTTCGGTGACCTTCTCGAGGGCGATTTCGTCCCACCGATGAAGCCGAACCGCTCCGGCACGCACGTTCGAACGAGCATATCCGATCCGGCCCCGATGCTATAATCCGGGCCGCCATGAAGGCCGCCGTCGTCAACGGACACGGAGCGCCCGCTCGCCCCGCCAGCAACGATGCGGCCGCGCGAGAATACCAGGGACTCAATCGGCAGCAGCTGCTCGACGCGCATCGCTGCATGCTCCTCTCCCGCGAGCTCGATGACAAGGAAATCCAGCTCAAGAACCAGAGCCGGATCTTCTTTCAGATCAGCGGCGCCGGCCACGAGGCCGTACTCGTGGCCGCGGGGCTGGCGCTCAAGGCCGGCTACGACTGGTTCTATCCGTACTACCGCGACCGGGCCCTGTGTCTGCAGCTGGGCGTGACGCCGTTCGAGATGCTGCTCGCCGGCGTCGGGTCGAAAGACGATCCGAGCTCGCACGGACGGCAGATGCCGTCCCACTGGAGCCAGCCCCGCCTCAACATTGTTTCCGGTTCGAGCGCGACCGGCACCAAGGTGCTGCACGCCGTCGGGGCGGCGGAAGCCGGCCTGCTCTACAGCCGGATTGCCGACATTCCCGATCGCCAGACGCGCTTTCAGCAAGACGAGGTGGTCTACACCTCGCTCGGCGATGGTGCGACGAGCGAAGGCGAGTTCTGGGAATCACTCAACACGATGTGCACCAGGCACCTGCCGGTGCTCATCCTTGTCGAGGACAACGGCTACGCGATTTCCACCCCCGTGGAGGTGCAGACGCCCGGCGGCGACATCTCTCAGCTCGTGCGCTCGTTTCCCGGCCTGCACGTGGATTCGGTCGACGGCACCGATTTTCTGGCCAGTCTCGCCGCGATGCGCGAGGCGGTGGCCTACGTCCGGGCGCGCAAGGGTCCAGCGCTCCTGCACGCGCACGTCATCCGGCCGTACTCGCACTCGCTCTCCGACGATGAGAAGCTCTACAAGACGCCGGCGGAGCGCGAGGCCGAGGCGCGGCGCGATCCCATCGTCCGCTTCGCCGAGTTTTTGCGCGCCAACCATCTCGCCACCGACGCGGAGCTCGCGGCCATGGCCGCCGACGTCGAGCGCGAAGTGAACGAGGCGGCGCTTCAGGCGCTCAAGGCAGAACAGCCTTCGAAGGACACCGCCGCGCTGTTCGTCTATTCGCCAGACGTCGATCCCACATCGTCGGCCTTCGAGACACCTGCCCGGCCCGAAGGCGAGCTCCACACGATGGTCACCCTCATCAACCGCACGCTCAAGGACGAGATGGCGCACAATCCGCGCATCATCGTCTTCGGGCAGGATGTTGCGGATGCCAGCCGGAAAGAGGCACTGCCGCTCGTCGCGGGCAAAGGCGGCGTCTTCAAGGTGACCCACGGTCTGCAGAGGCTCTACGGCGACGACCGCGTGTTCAACGCGCCGATTGCCGAGGCGAACATCGTGGGCCGCGGCGTCGGCATGGCGATGCGGAAGCTCAAGCCGGTGGTCGAGATCCAGTTCTTCGATTACATCTGGCCGGCGATGATGCAGATTCGCGACGAGATGTCGGTGTTGCGCTACCGATCGGGCAATACGTATTCCTGTCCGATGGTGATACGGGTCCCCATTGGGGGATATCTGAGAGGCGGCGGCCCGTACCACAGCCAGTCGGGCGAGAGCATCTTCGCGCACTGCCCCGGGATTCGCATCGCCTATCCATCAAACGCCATCGATGCGGTGGGGCTTCTGCGGACCGCGATCCGGTGCGACGACCCGGTGATGTTCCTCGAGCACAAGCATCTCTACCGGCAGACCTACAACAAGGGCCAGTACCCCGGCAGAGAGTTCATGATTCCGTTCGCGAAGGCCGGCCTCTGCCGCGACGGCGCCGATCTGGTTGTCGTCACCTGGGGCGCCATGGTGCAGCGGTCGCTCATCGCGGCGCATCAGGCGGAGAAAGACGGCATCAGCGTCGCCGTGCTGGATCTGCGCACGATCGTGCCGTACGACTGGGATCAGATCGCCTCGCAGGTCAAACGCACGAGCCGGATCATCATCGCGCACGAAGATCAGCTGCTCTGCGGATTCGGCGCCGAAATCGCCGCGCGCGTGGCCGGCGAGCTCTTCCAGTACCTCGACGCGCCGGTGGCCCGCGTGGGCGCCCTTAACACGCCGGTGGCCTACGCGCCCGACCTCGAAGAGGCCATCCTGCCCCAGCCGGCCGATGTGCTGAAAGCCATCCGCGAAACCGCGCGATACTAGCCGCCGCTCGCCTTGCAGGCGGGGCGAGCTACGGCTAAGCTCGCTAGGTCCATGCGTTTGCCGCTGATCGCTCTGGCGGTCTCGCTCGTCGTCCCCTCGGCGGCGGCGCTCACACCCGACGTCCTTCGCTCGATTGGGGCGGTCCCTGCGCACCTCGCTGGACAGTTTCGCAGCCCGGCTGGATTTCAGCAGTCCGCGTCGGGGCAGTACTTCGTCTTCGACCGCGGCCTTCACGCCATCTACGGCGTCGATGCACAACAGACGCGCACGTGGGAGATCGTGAGGATCGGCCCCGAGCCGGGGCGCATCATCGATGCGACCGCCTTCTCCGTCGAGCCGAACGGCTCGTTCGCCGTCGCCGACGCGCCGAACAGCCGCGAGCGCGTGCAGATCTTTTCCGCCACCGGCGCCCGCCTGGGTGGCTTCACGCTGCCAGGCCGGTCCAAGCCGCGGGTGACGCTGGGCAACGTGGTACTGAACGGCGTCGGCTCGCTGCAGTACAACGGCCGCACCATTCTGATGTCGCAGCCCGAAAACGGCGCCCTCGTCACGGAGTACTGGCTGAACGGCGACATCCGGCGGACGTTCGGCAGACTGCGACCCACTGGATACGACGAGGACCGGGATCTGCACCTGGCGCTCAACAGTGGCATCCCGCTCATCGATCCGACCGGCGGCTTCTTCTTCGTGTTTCAAACGGGCGAACCGATCTTTCAGAAGTACGATGCGGCAGGCGCGTTGCTCTTCGAGCGGCACATCGAGGGCCGTGAGATCGACGAACTGATCGGCAACCTCCCGACCACGTGGCCGAGACGGCAGACGAGTGAAGGGGAACTGCCGCTGGTGACGCCAACCGTGAGAACGGCGGCGGTCGATCGCAGCGGCAAGCTCTGGGTAACGTTCGTCCAACCCTACACATACATGTACGATCGGGAGGGCGACAAGATTCGGACGGTCCAGCTCCGCGCCGCCGGTCTCGTGACGCCGACGAGCCTGTTCTTCGGGGCCAAGGGACGCTTACTGGTCACGCCTGGTCTCTACGAATTCGATACGCCATAGGAACCGACGAACCCAAGCACCTACGCACCTATGCACCTACGCACGACATGAATACTGCTATCCGCTCCGCAGCCGTCCTCGGCGCCGGCACGATGGGCGCGCAGATTGCCGCGCATCTGGCAAACGCTGGCGTGCCGGTAGTGTTGCTCGATCTCACGGCGAACGTGGCGCGCGAGGGCCTCAAGCGCGCCCGGGCGCTCAAGCCCGATCCGTTCTTCACGCCCGACACGCCGTCACTCATCAGCGTCGGCGGCTTTGACACGGACTTCGCGCGTGTCTCGGCTGTTGACTGGATCGTCGAGGCGATTGTCGAGAACCTCGACATCAAGCGCGCGCTCCTGGCGCGCGTGGACGCCGCCCGGCGCGCCGACGCCATCGTCTCCTCGAACACGTCCGGTATTCCCATCGCGGCGCTCGCCGAGGGCCGAAGCGACCTCTTCCGCCAGCACTGGCTCGGCACGCACTTCTTCAATCCGCCACGGTATCTCCGCCTGCTCGAGGTGATCCCGACGCCGGACACCGATCCGGCCGTCGTCGATCGCATCTCGCGGTTTGCAGATTTCTGGCTCGGCAAGGGTGTCGTCATCGCCAGGGACACGCCGAACTTCATCGCCAATCACATCGGCCTCTACGGCATGGCCCAGATCCTGAGGGTGCTGGCGTCGGGCGAGCTCACGATCGAGGAAATCGACGCCATCACGGGCCCGCCGATCGGCCGGCCCAAGAGCGCGACCTTCCGCACCATCGACATCACGGGACTCGACGTGCTCGGCCACGTCGCCAAGAATTTCAGCGACCGGCTGACTGACGATGAGTTGCGGCGGCAATTTGCGCTACCCCCGCTCATGCAGTCGCTCATCGAGCGGGGCTGGATCGGCGAGAAGGCCGGGCAGGGCTTCTACAAGCGGGAGCAAGGCGCCATCCTGGCCCTCGATCCGGCGACATTCACCTACAGGCCCGCGCAGCCCGTGCGTCTTCCCTCACTCGATGCCGTACGCAACATCGACGATCCGGCTGAACGCATCAAAACACTGTTTCTCGGGCGCGACAAAGTTGGCGCGTTTCTTCGGGCGACGCTGGGTCCCACGCTGGTTTACACGGCGCGAGTCGCGCTGGAAGTCGCCCATTCCATCGACGCGGTCGATCGCGCCATGAAATGGGGCTATGGCTGGGAGCTCGGTCCCTTCGAGACGTGGGATGCCATCGGCATTCAGGAAGTCCTCGACGCAGCAGATCAGAAGAGCAGCCGACCGCGGCTGGTTGACGACACGCTGCGGTCGGGACGCAACAGGTTCCGCGACGGCGGCGTGCCGCCGGCCGGGCCGGGCCTGCAGCTGCTCAAGGCCGCCAAGGATCAGAACCGCGTTGTCAGACGTAACTCCGGGGCCAGTCTCGTCGATCTCGGTGATGGCGTGCTGGC
Organism: Vicinamibacterales bacterium; assembly: GCA_049679965.1. Taxonomy (GTDB): domain Bacteria; phylum Acidobacteriota; class Vicinamibacteria; order Vicinamibacterales; family CAVVIG01; genus 2-12-FULL-65-11. The sequence goes on along the minus strand of JBAUGX010000026.1, from coordinate 7,181 downwards.
GGTCGAGTTTCACTCGAAAATGAACAGTATCGGCTCTGACACGGTACAGATGTTGCAGGCTGGAACAAAGGAAGCCGCGGCGAACTTCGCTGCGCTGGTCGTCGGGAACGACGCCCCGAATTTCTCTGCTGGCGCAAACCTGATGTTGGTCCTGCTCGAAGCGCAGGAAGGTAATTGGGAGGAGATTGACCTGATGGTGCGGGCGTTCCAAGGCGCGACACAGGCACTGCGCCATTCTGATGTCCCGGTCATTGTCGCGCCGGCGGGCATGACGCTGGGCGGGGGCTGCGAGATCGCCCTGCATGGCGACCGCGTACAGGCGGCTGCCGAGAGCTATATCGGCCTGGTCGAAGCGGGCGTCGGACTGATTCCGGCCGGCGGCGGCGTCAAGGAGATGGTCGCGCGCAGCGTCGGTGCGATACCTCCACCACACAACGATCTCCTGCCTTCAGCCCAGCGCGTGTTCGAAACGATCGGCTTCGCGAAAGTATCGACGAGCGCCGCCGATGCCGGGCGCCTGGGTTTCGTGCGGGACGTGGACGGCATGACGATGAACCGCGAGCGCCTGATGGCCGACGCGAAGGCCCTGGCGCTCGAGCGCGTGCGCCAGGGCTATCGCGCGCCGGTGCCTCGCACGGCGATTCCGGTTGGCGGGGAGGGTGTGCTCGCCGCGCTCAAGCTGGGCGTGCATCTCGGATGGCGCGCCGGGCGCCTCAGCGATCACGATGCGGTGATCGGCCGCGCACTGGCCTTCGTCATCGCGGGCGGGTCGCTGCCGCATCAAACGACCGTCGGCGAGGAGTACCTGCTCGACCTGGAGCGCGAAGCGTTCCTGAAACTCTGCGGCGAACCGAAAACGCGGGAGCGCATGCAGTACACGCTCAAGACCGGCAAGACGTTACGGAATTGACTGAGCAGGCAGTCATCGCGAATCACCGCCGCGAGCGAACGAGCGAGCGGTGGCAGGCGCTGGGGGTGGGGCCCCAGCGCAAGAGCAAGTAATGCGCATCATCGATCAAGGGTCCGGCACACCGCTCGTCCTCATCCCCGGCATACAGGGCCGGTGGGGAGATTTGCGGCCCGCAGTCGACATGCTGTCGCGATCGTTTCGCGTGATCACATTTCCGCTGTGCGGCGAGCGCACCTCCGACGTCCCGTTCGATCGGGCCCGCGGGCTGGACAACTACGTCGCCCAGACCGTCGAGGCGCTCGACCATGCCGGCGTCGATGACGCCGCTATTTGCGGTATTTCGTTCGGCGGTATCGTTGCGCTGCGTGTCGCCGCTGCCCACCCGGAGCGCACCAGGGCGCTCGTGCTGGCGTCCACGCCAGGACCCACATGGCGGCCGTGCCGGCGGCACGAACTCTACGCGAGCGCGCCGGGCTTCTTCGCTCCGTTGTTCGTGGCCGAGACGCCCTGGCGCCTCTGGGCCGAACTCGCCTCGACCTTTCCGGATCTCGAAGCCCGCGCGCACTTCGTGCGCTCGCAGCTCCGCGTCCTGCTGGATGCGCCGCTGTCCTTCACGCGCATGGCCGAACGTGCACGCCTGATTTCCATGACCAACCGGGTGGCCGACTGCGCCCGGGTCATGGCACGGACCCTCGTGGTGACCGGAGAACCCGATCTTGATCGCGTGGTGCCGGTCGACAGCTCCATCCAGTACCTGCGGCTGATTCGTGACTCGCGGGCCGCGGTCCTCGAACGCACCGGCCATCTGGGGTCGATCACCAGGCCGGAGGCGTTCGCGACGATCGTCCGCGACTTCGTCGGCTCCGATCGTCTGGTTGCTGCATGACCCTCGTGCACTTGACTGTTGACGTACGTGGCGTCCGGCTTTAGCCGGACTCGCGAATGGATCATGGAAGACGCCGTTATCGTTTCAGCCGTTCGGACCGCAATCGGCAAGGCTCCCGGCGGCACGCTGCGCGGCACGCGTCCCGACGAGCTGGCCGCCACGGTCATCAGCGAGGCCCTGCATCGGGCCCCGGGCATCGATCCCGCCGACGTGGACGACGTCATCCTGGGATGCGCGATGCCTGAGGCCGAACAGGGCCTCAATGTCGCGCGCATCGCCAGCCTTCGCGCCCGCATCCCCGTCTCGGCGTCGGCCGTGACCATCAATCGCTTCTGCTCGTCTGGTCTGCAGGCGATCGCCTTCGCCGCCGAGCACGTCATGTGCGGCTTCGCCTCGACGATCGTGGCCGGCGGCACCGAGTCGATGAGCCTCGTGCCGATGGGCGGCCACAAGGTGGCGCCCAATCCGGAGCTCATCGATCGGTATCCGGACGTGTACTTGAGCACGGGACTGGTCGCCGAGAACCACGCCCGCGAATCGGGCATCTCGCGGGAGGAGCAGGATCGTTACGCGCTCACGAGCCACGCGCGCGCGATCGCGGCCATCGACGCCGGGCGCTTCGTCGACGAGATCGTGCCCGTGAAGACCGCCGCGGTGGAGTCCAATGGCGACGGCCGCGGGCCGAAGGTGCGCGAGACGATCTTCTCGGTCGATGAGGGCCCGCGTCGCAACACGTTGCCCGAACTGCTGGCCCGGCTGCGGCCCGCGTTCCTGATGAACGGCTCAGTGACGGCCGGCAATTCGTCGCAGATGAGCGACGGCGCCTCGGCGGTCATCGTCACTTCCGCGGCGCGCGCGAAGGAACGGGGGCTCACGCCACTTGCCCGCTTCGTCGCCTTCGCGACGGCCGGTGTCGAACCCGAGCGTTTTGGCATCGGTCCGGTGCCGGCGATCGCCAAGGTCCTGAGACTGGCCGGCTTGAAGCTCGACCAGATCGATCTGGTGGAGCTGAACGAAGCATTTGCCGCGCAGGTGCTCGCGTGCCTGCGAGCGCTGCCGATCGATCCCGACCGGCTCAACGTCAATGGCGGGGCCATCGCGCTCGGTCATCCCCTCGGCTGCACGGGCGCGAAACTCACGACCTCGCTCTTGTACGAGATGAAGCGCCGGAAGGCGCGCTACGGCATGGTCACCATGTGCGTCGGCGGCGGGATGGGCGCCGCGGGGATTTTTGAACGGATGTAGCCTTCACCCGAGGCCGAGAGTCTACGCTCGAGGCCGAGGTCTTTGAGCTCGCTGGGGGTGGGGCCCCAGCGGGCGAGTAATAATGTAGTCATGCCGCCCACCGTCCCCGCCCCCGCGCCCATCGCCATCCTCAGGGGCGGCGAGTGGTTGCTGCGGGCCACAGAACCCGACGCCGTCTTCACGCCCGAACGTCTCACCGAAGAACATCGGCTCATTGCACGCACGACCGAAGAGTTCGTCGACAAAGAGGTGTTGCCGGCACTCGATCGACTCGAGGAAAAAGACTGGGCGCTCGCGCGTCAGATCCTGCGACGCGGCGGAGAACTGGGACTGCTCGGCGTCGACGTCCCCGAGACCTACGGCGGGCTGCAGCTCGACAAGGTCACCTCGATGCTGGTCAGTGAGCACATCGCGGGCGCGGCGTCGTTTGGCGCCACGTTCGGCGCGCAGGCGAACCTGACCGTCCTTCCGCTGACGCTCTTTGGCACCGAAGCGCAGAAGCGCAAGTACCTGCCGAAGCTGATGACCGGCGAGACCGTCGGCGCCTATTGCCTGAGCGAACCTGGCTCGGGCTCCGACGCGCTTGGTGCGAAAGCGCGGGCGGTCAGGCAGGCCGACGGCAGCTTCCTCCTCAACGGCGAGAAGACCTGGATCACCAACGGCGGCTTTGCCGACCTCTTCATCGTCTTCGCCAAGGTGGTTGACGATCAAGGCGAGCATTTCAGCTCGTTCATCGTCGAGCGTGCCTTCCCCGGCGTGACGAGCGGCAAAGAAGAACACAAGATGGGCCTGCACGGCTCTTCGACAACCCCCGTCATCCTGCAGAACGTGCGGGTGCCCGCGGAGAATCTGCTTGGGGAAGTCGGCAAGGGACACAAGGTCGCCTTCAATGTGCTGAACTTCGGCCGCTTCAAGCTGGGCGCCACCTGCGGCGGCGGCGCGCAGAGGGCCATCGGCGAAGCAGCCCGCTACGCGGCCGAACGGAAGCAGTTCGGGCATCCGATTGCCTCGTTCGGCGCCATCAAGCACAAGCTGGGCGAAATGATCGTGCGGACCTACGCCGTAGAGAGCCTGCTCTATCGGACGGCCGGCATGATCGACGCGCGCGTCAGCTCGTCGGTCCACGATCCGGCCGATCAGTCCGCGGCGCTTGCGGCACTCGAGGAATACGCCATCGAGGCGTCGATCGCCAAGGTCGCCGGCAGCGAAGTGCTGAACTACGTCCTCGACGAGAACATTCAGGTGCACGGCGGTAACGGCTTCGTCCGCGACTATCCCGCCGAACGCCATTACCGGGATGCGCGGGTCAACCGGATCTTCGAGGGTACCAACGAGATCAACCGCCTGCTGATTCCGGGCATGCTTGCGCGCCACGCCATCAAGGGTGATCTGCCGCTGATTGCGGCGGCCAAGGCGCTGCAAGACGAGCTGATGGGACCGCCGCCGGTCCAGGACGCGGACGAATCGCCGCTCGGCGCCGAACGAAGGACCATCGAGGCGCTCAAGAAGACGACGCTGATGGTCGTGGGCGTCGCGCTCGAGACTTATGGACAGAAGTTCGCCGACGAGCAGGAAGTGCTCATGCTCGCGGCGGACATGCTGATCGACGTCTACAGCGCCGACAGCGCCGTGCTGCGCGCCGGTGCCGCCTCGGCCTCGAGTACGGCGCGCGCGCCGCTACAGGTTGACGCCGCCCGCGTCTTCGTGAACGATGCCGCCATTCACGTCGAAGGGTGCGCCAGGCAGGCATTGGCTGCCATGGCTGACGGCGACACGCTACGTACCTATCTTTCGGCGTTGCGACGCTTGTCGAAGACGACGCCGATCAACACCGTTGCACTGCGACGACGGCTGGCCGACGAGGCCGTCTCGTCCGGGGGGTACATCTTTTGAAACGCAAGCCTGCGTGCTCCGTCGTCTCCGCGTGGATCGTGGTGTCGCTGACGCTCGCAGCGTGCAGCAACAGGCCGCCAGACACGCGGGATTACGTGGCGAAGATCGCTACCGATCGGGCGACCAAGGACATGGAGTTCCAGCAGGGGAACGAGCCGATTCCAGAAAACCGCAAGGCGGAGCTGCTGCCGCTCGCTTACTTCGACATCGATCCCGAGTACAGCACGCCGGCGAACCTCCGGATCGCCGAGGACGAGACGGTCCTCCAGATGCCGACCTCGACTGGCGGACAGCGCCAGATGCGCCGTGTCGGTACGCTCGAATTCCTGCTCAAGGGCCAGCCGCTGAAGCTGACGGCGTTCGTCGAAGTCGGCGCGCCGAACCTCGACCGCCTGTTCGTGCCGTTCATCGATCTGACGAGTGGCACCGAGACGTACCCCGGGGGGCGCTACATCGATCTCGACCGCACCGCCACGGGCCTCTACGTCATGGACTTCAACCGCGCGTATCAACCCTACTGCTACTACAACGTCAGCTACGACTGCCCGTACCCGCCAGCCGAGAACCGCCTCAAAGTGCCTGTGCGCGCGGGCGAACGACTGAAGAAGTGAATGTTGCGCGCGATTGTCTTCGACTTTGACGGGGTCATCGCGAACAGCGAGCCGCTGCACTATCAGGCGTACCGCGATGTGCTGGCCGAAGCGGGTGTGAGTTTTTCCGAGCGCGAGTACTACGCCCGCTACCTCGGGTTCGACGATGTGGGGATGTTCAGGACGCTGATGGCCGATCGGGGTCTGACGTGCCCGAGCGGCCGAGTCACCGAGCTCGTGACGCGCAAGGCCGCCCGGCTGGAACAGCTCGAACGCGACGTCTCGATCCTGTTTCCCGGCGCCGACGTGGCCATCCGATCCGCGGCCGCGACCGTTCCCCTGGCCATCGCATCGGGCGCCCTTGGCGCCGAGATTCGGCGCACCCTCGACCGTGAGCACCTGGCCGGGTTCTTCTCGGTGATTGTCGCTGCCGAAGACACGCCGGTCAGCAAGCCCGCGCCCGATCCCTACCTGCGCGCGCTCGCCCTGCTGGCCGAGACAGCCGGCCGCCCGATGACGGCGGCCGAATGTGTCGCGATTGAAGATTCGCCGTGGGGATTGCAGTCGGCCCGCGCTGCGGGGTTTCACACCGTGGCGGTCGCCCAGACGTACGACGCGGCTACGCTCGACGCTGATCTGGTGATTTCATCGCTCGGATCGTTGGATCTGAAGGCCCTGGAACGGCTCTGCTCGACGTAGCCCGCGGAGGTCGGCATTCTGCGTTATCCTGAGTTTCAGGAATGATCAAGGACCAGTTCGTCCGCCGCTTCACGCATACCGCGCTCAGCCCCGATCCCGACCTGGCCGTTGCCGCATTGATGATCGCGCGCGTCGAGTACCCGAAGCTCGACGCCGGGCCCTACCTGGACGAGCTCGACGGCATCGGCCGCGAGGCCGCGCTGCGCGTGGCGGCTGCGAGCCGGACGCCGGGCGACGTGCCGCCTCGCGTCGATCCCGACCGGTACGCGTCGGTCATGGCGCTCAACGAATATCTCTTCCGTGAATTGCATTTTGTCGGCAACGACGTGCAGTACGAGGATCCGCGCAACAGCTTCCTCAACGAGGTGATGGACCGCCGCACGGGCATCCCGATCACGCTGGCGCTGCTCTACATGGAGGTCGCGCGGCGTGCGGGAGTTTACGTCGAGGGGATCAATTTCCCTGGGCACTTTCTGCTCCGGTGCCCGGCCAGGCGCGGGCTGCAGTACACCGAGGATCTCATCATCGATGCCTTTCACGGCGGCGCGCTCCTGTCCGAAGAAGCCTGCAGAGAGCTCCTTCGGCGCCACGTCGGCGAGGAGGCGGTGCTCGAGTCGCACTTCCTCGTCCATGCAACGAAGCCGCAGATTCTCGCCCGGATGCTGCTGAATCTCAAGCGCGTGTACGTGCGGATGCACTCGTTCCCGCAGGCCCGCGACGTCACCGAGCTGCTGCTGGCCGTCGATCCATCGGCCACCAACGAGCTGCGCGATCGGGGGCTGCTGGCCTTCCACCTGAAGGATTTCTCGGGCGCGCTGCGCGACCTGCAGGCCTATCTGCAACGTTCGGCCTCACCAACGCTCGACGAGGAGGAACGCGAGGAGCACGCGCAGATCTGGGAGCACGTCAAGGCGTTGCGGCGGCGAGTCGCTTCTTTGAATTAGCCGGGGCTCTGCCC
>JBAUGX010000025.1:0-19869 GCA_049679965.1 Vicinamibacterales bacterium | reverse complement strand
CGTCCAACCGGCGTCGCGAGCGCGGCTCGCCGACGCCTCGGCCGCCCTGGATCAGTTCGTCGGCCTCAACGCACAGATCATCGCCCTGTCGCGCCGCAACACCAACGTGCGTTCCCTGGCGCTGTCGCTCGACCAGAAACGGACGCTCATCACCGCGTGCGAGGAAAGCCTGCACGCCCTTCACGACGCGCTCGCCAAGCGTGGATATACCGGCACCCGAAACAAGTAGCGCCCGCCAACGGCCGAAGCGTCTCGCGTTGCAGCTTCCGGTCATCGTGCTGGTCCTCGCGTTCACGGCCGTCCCGCTGGAACTGCGACCGCTCAGCCGTGACATCGTCGCCTCGGCGCTGGACATCCATCTCGACCTGGGCGATCTGGACCTGAGCGATGTCGTGGCGAACATCGCCGGCTACGCGCCGGTCGGCATCGTGCTCTCGAGCCTCGGGGCGTGGTCGGCAGTGGGAGCCTCAGCCGCCTTGTCGATCTGCGCCGAGGTCAGCCAGTTGTTTTCTCTGGGCCGCGCACCTGCGGCGATTGACGTCGCGACAAACGTCATCGGAGCCGTCCTCGGGTTGGTGCTCACCGCGCGATGGAAGACTCGATGGAGGATCGCGCCTCCTCAGATAGAAATCGGCAGGCGAGGTGCGTGTCTCGCTGCGGCGCTGGCGTTGGCATACGTCGGTGTCGGCACACAACTGACTCCCCGCAGTGTCGAAGAGACGATGAAGGGGCTGGCGGCGTTGCCCGGCGTCGCGGGGCTCCCATCGAACGACAGGGGTGCGACGACCCCGGGAAGGCTCGAGGCGCACTGGACGTTCGACGGCGGCGAGGATGCGATCGCTCCGGATGCCTCCGGCAATGGTCTGAACGGCGTGCTCATCAATCAACCAACGTTCGTGCCTGGAATCGACGGCCTGGCGTTGAGGTTGAACGGCGCGAATCAATATGCTGACTTCGGCGATCCACTCGCCCTGCGGCTCACAGGCAGCATGACGATCAGCGCGTGGGTCAACTCCAGCTCCTTCCCAGTTGATGACGCGGCGATCGTCTCCGGCCACAGCGGGCTGGGATATCAGCTGGACACGACCGTCGATCAGGGCCCGCGCACGATCGGCTTCAAGCTCGCCAACGAGTACGGCCGGCTCGTGGCCCGCTATGGCAGGACGCCCCTCAAGGCCGACACGTGGTACCACGTGGTTGGTGTCTACGACGCCGGAGCGAGGACGATGAGCGTGTACCTGAACGGACGGCTCGACAACGGCTGCCTTCTTGGAACGGTCACGTCCACGCAGCGCCTCTCCGGCGTCAAGGTGTACGTCGGCAGGCGCGGCAGGGGCGAGGGCTTCGAGTTTGCCGGATCGATCGACGACGTCCAGGTCTACTCGCGAGCGCTCACGCAGCGCGAACTCGACGCCGAGACGAGGCGAACGATGACCACCTCGTCGGTCCCGCCAACCGGCAACGCACCAACAGACGGCAGTGCGCCAGAGCCGGCGGTCCCTGGCGCATGTTCGCCAAAGGGCGGAGCCGATGCCAAAGTCGTCGGCCTTATCGTGGCTTTCGGCCTTCTGGTCGGCGTCGCGTGTGCGGGCTTCTGGCCGACCCCCGCATGTCGAGGGCCTTGTCTGATCGCCGGCGTCGCATCGGGACTCCTCCTGTACTCGAGCGGGATCACCACACTGCCACCTGGCGATCGCTGGATGATCCCGCTGTTCACTCTTCTGGGAGGGATCGTGGCGGCCGCTTCGATACGGACCGCCTCCTATGACGAACCACGAAGTTGATGTCGATGCGCGTCACCGACGGATTTCGCGCGTTCGTCGACGCGTCGCTAGCTCTACGGCGGAGTCACCGGCCACAGGGTCAGGCAGGAGGCGCACAACCAGAAATCCGTCGTGGCCGTACCATCACTGCTCACCAGGCGCTCCTGGCGGACAAAACTCCGGTCGCTGCATTTTGGGCAAATCGGAGGCAGGGCAGGATCCTCCTTGCCTGGCCGATGGATCCTCGGAGGAGGGACATGCGCCACGACAAACCCGGCTGGACGGCGTCAGCGCCCGGCTTCGGCCGCCAGCTTCGCCGCGTGCGCCGTCTGCTTCTCCTTGCGCGCCGCGTTCCGCGTCTGCCACGACTTCTGCTCGGTCTTCGGCTTCGGCTTCAGCTTCTTGCGCGACTCTCGAGTCGGTACCGTTGTGGTGGATGCCATGTTTCCTCTTTCAGTGTTGTCTGTTTCTGCGCGAGCTGGCACGGAGCGCCATCTGCAACGGCTCCGAAGGGCAAGCGGTGAAGGAATCCGAGCGTATCACGAACCTCGATTCGAGGGCCGTGCAATCAGCGAGGCGTGGGCTGCAGTTCTTTTGGTATTTCGAGGGGTGTTGACGGGCTGTACCACTCCGCCTCATTCCCGATCGGGGCGACAGCGCCCGAAGGCCCGACTCTCTTCGGGCCGAGCGGCTGGTTGGCCACGAGGATTTCTTCGACCGCCCGGGTCGAGAGCGGACGGGAGAAGAGATAACCCTGGGCGTGGGTACACCCCAGGCGCTCCAGCTCGCGCGCCTGCACGTCGGTCTCGATGCCTTCGGCGACCACGCTGGTGTTGAGCGTCCGGGCCAGCGCCAGGATGCTCTCGACGATGGCCGGGCGATCGGGGAGCAGCAGGCTTCTCACGAACGAGCGGTCGATCTTGAGGGCGTCGACGGGAAGCTTGTGCAGGTGACTGAGCGACGAATAGCCGGTCCCGAAATCGTCCAGATAGATCTTCACGCCGAAGTCGCGCAGCTCGCGGAGCAGCTGCGCGGCCACGTTGGGGCTGTCCATCAAGGCGGTTTCCGTGATTTCGAGGCGCAGGTCGCACTGCTTCAATCCGGCGTTGTGAACGGCCTGCTCGACGACGCGGAGGAAGTTCTGCTGCATGAGTTGCCGGCTGGACACGTTGACGGTGATGCAGTCGAGCCCGCTTGCGGGAAATCGCCGCTGCCAGTCCGCGAATGCCGAGCATGCCTGCTGGAGCACCCACGTGCCGAGCGGCTCGATGAGCCCGAGTTCCTCGGCGATCGGGATGAAGGAGGCCGGCGAGATCGCTTTCCCGTTGCGCGTCCAACGGACCAGGGATTCGAATCCGACGCACATCCCCGAGGCCAGCGAGACGATCGGCTGATAGTGCACCTCGAAGTCGTTGTGGTTGACGGCATGGCGCAGGTCGTTCTCGAAGCCGAGCCGGTCGAGCTCGCGCGCGTGCATGGCGGCATCGAACAGCTCGTGGCGCGCCTTGCCGCGCGACTTCGCGTGGTACATGGCCGTGTCCGCATCGCGCATGATCTCGTCGGCGTTGCTGTAATGGGCCCGGCCGAAGGCGATACCGATACTCGCGGAGGTGAAGACCTCCCGCCCGGCGATCGGAAAGGGCGCGCGCAACGCGTCCTGAATGCGGAACGAGATGGCGTTGGCCTGACTCTCGTCGCCAATCTCGTTCAGCAGAATCGCGAACTCGTCTCCGCCCAGCCTGGCGAGCGCGTCTCCCTTCCGCAGGCACGACTCGATGCGACGCGACACCGCCGTGAGCAGCTCGTCGCCCACCGGGTGGCCGAGGCTGTCGTTGACGACCTTGAAGCGGTCGAGGTCGAGATAGAGCGCCGCAAATCGGCTGCTGCCGCGCCGTTCCTTGAACTCGACGAGGCGGCGCCCGAGCCCCTCCACGAAGACCGCGCGATTGCACAGCCCGGTCAGCGGATCGAGAAATCCGGCGCTGAGAAGCCGCTCCTGCGCGATCGCCCGCTCGGTCGTATCGGTCAGCGACCCTGCGATGCGGGCCGGACGACGACCTGCGCCTCGCACCGCGATACCGCGGCAGAGGAACCGCCGGTACGTGCCGTCCTCGTGGCGGATCTGGTGCTCGTGCTCGAAGTGAGCCGTCTTGCCGGACAGATGCGCCTCGAGCGCCTGCTTGAGCGGACCGATGTCGTCAGCATGGACGCGGTCCATCCATTCCTCGGGACGGCCGACGCCGGCGGGCGCGGGCAGGCCGAGCAGCGCCCTCCAGCGGGCCGAGACATAGAACTCCTGGCTCCGAAGATCCCACTCCCACAACCCGTCAGAGGCGCCTTCCGCCGCGAGCGCGAGCCGTTCTTCGCTTCGCTTGAGTGACTGGTCCGCGCGCGTGCGATCGGTGACGTCCTGCCAGAGCAGCGTCACGCCACCGACAACGGGGAGAATTCGAACCTGCAGAATCCGCGGACCCGCCGCGGAAGGCAGGCCGAGCTGCGCGAGCGTGCGGGGGCTCCGATTCGTCAAGGCATCGTTGATCGCGCGGGGGAGGTCGGTCTTGGCCAGCGCTGGCACCGCACCGACGAGTGAACGATCCAGCGCTCGTTGGCGGGGACAGTCGAGGATGCGTTCGAGGCCGTCGTTCCAGAGCGTCACCAGGCCGCGGCTGTCGATGACGGACATGCCCTGATCCAGGGATTCGACGACCTCCCGGCGCCGGTGCTCTTCTTCGAGCCTGTTGACGTGACCGCAATACGCGCGGTAGGCGAAATACAGCGGCACTGCCGCCACCGGCAAGATTTCCCACATGCGGTGCTCGATCACCCCGACGAGTCCCACAGCGATGCCGGCCCCGATGAAGTACCCCGGACAGCCCCGGAGAATGCTTTTCGGCCACGATCGATTGGCCGGCTGTCTCGTAGCCAGCGGCACGATGATCTCCGCCGAGGCGCTCGTGATGAAGCAGTACGCGATAACAGCAGCGGCAATCGGCACTCCCTGCCCGGGCCAGACAAAGTGGCCCAGGGTGCCACCGAGTGCACGGTGGGTGAAGCCCGCCGCCTGGATTGCAGCCACGGCGGTCGCGGCGTTCACGAGCATGCGGCGGGGCGAATGCGATCCCCGCGAAGCCGTGAGCCCGTGGGTGACCGCCCCGGCCGTTGTGACGAGCATCGTCGCGTTGGGACCGAGGAACAAGAGCGAGGTGAAGTCGATGATGAAGGACGGCGGGATGGTGGCCCAGTCCTTCGTGGTGGACTGCTGCATCGCGAAGGCCGAGATCAGGATCGCAGCCAAGATCAAAGCGGGAAACTCAAGCGCCCGGTGAGGCTGCGGCCAGTTCGCGAGGCCAAGAAGGACTCCCGCGCCGATCGCTGTCGCCGCAAACGCAGCTACGCCTGAGCGCTGCAGACGGTTCAGCATCAGGCGACCCCGCGCCAGGCTGGATAGGTGGGTTGCACCACAGGCTTACCGAGCAATGCCGGGACCGCCCTGCCGGCGCTGGATAACTGACTATTGGAGAACGTGTTAGAGGTGATTTACGGGAATGTTAGCCAGGCAAATGTGTTCTATTGTAGAACATGCGTCCGGGGCGCCTTGCCCTATTACGACACTCCATTCTCTTGCACCTGCTCTGCCCGCTCCCCGGGTCTCTTCCTTAGCACAGCGGTCCCGGACAGACCCAACACGACACGCCGCCATGCGACGAGCAGGCGCTCAACCGATTCGCCGAATGGCTGTTCGTGAAATCCTTGCAGATCGCTGTGGTGCCAGGGGGAACCGAGGACGCGGGACACGTCGCCGCGACGACAATCGACGGGTCTGTTGGCGAATCGCACGCCCACGTGACAACGGCACACCCCAGAGCGATGACCACAACGTGACCCCACCGCTTGCCCGCTTGCTTCATGCTGACGCTCCGGCTTCGGTTGTACCCTCTACCGCATAATACCTTCCATCAGAAACAGCGAAGGCGCCGAGCGTAGTTTGTGCTCCGCGCGCTATCTCCGCCAGGCCCGGCACGGCCGATTCTCAAAGTAACGGGCGGTCGCTGCCGATAAGCGTGCTGTGGCTAGCACATCCAAGCCGACTCGCGTGAAACGGCGGACCCAGACCAAGGCGTCGCCGCCAGGCGCCGTCGTTCTCGTCGTACGTCGTGGGGCGCGGCGACGGTTCAGCGCCCTCACGCAAAAGACCGCCGATCTTCCCGCGGTCGTGTCGTGGGACCGGAGGCAAGTGGACCGGCGAGCTTCATCCCAACCGGCTCAGATCGACCAGCGAAAGACCGAACGACGCCGCAAGCCGCCTTTCACGTGGGAAGTCGCCGACTTCGTCGTGGTGGACCCTTCGGCTCACAAGGACGCTCCAACCCGTCGGATGGCCAGAGCGACAAAGCCAGAAGTGCGAGCGAAGCGACGGTAGCCTTATGAGGCGTGCGTTGATTGTCTTGGGAATCCTGGCGATCGGATTTGTATGGCTGCGGCTGATGGGCGCCGGTCCGGCCGATAGTTCGGAATCGCCTCCCGGCCAGACAATTATCGGACGTGGCCTGGCGGCCGGTGCGGCCGTGCGGGCCGGTGCCTCGAAGGAGTACTTCGAGCGCCTGTTGACTGAATCCGGCGGCGATTCGCGTCAACAGTTTGCCAAGGATCTGGCGGGACTCGGCCTCGACGGACGTCAACTGCAGACTATGCCGATCGACCAGGCGTACACCCTCGCGCACGACACCGTCATGAAGTCAGAAGACATCGCCACGAGGCGGCGGTATCTCCTGGAGCTGTTCAACGAAACAGAGCCGTGACGCCGGCGAGCCCCGGCGGAATCGTCCAGGCGCCCTCGCCAGCACGACACCGTACTTCGCGGCCGCTGCCGAGGTCGGTGGTGCGAGCGATCCATCACCCAATGACGTCTACGTGCCGCCGCTGATGGAGGCGCTCGGGTTGTGCGAACTGGAGCACAACGCGAAGAACAACCGCATCCGGGCGAAGTAGCTCTCAATCCCGCGGACGATCGCGGCAGCCGCCTCGCCGACCGTGAGCGCGCTACCGTGTGGCCGCGGCTGGGAGACGCTCGCGATGCCAGGGTTGGTTTAGCGTATGTCCTCGCGCGACGTGCGTGTTCAGGAACGTCAGTGTGCGTCGCCACGCGAGGCGCGCCGCTCGCGCGTCGTACGCGTCGGGCCGATCCTCCTCGACAAACCAGTGACGCGTGCCTGGATAGACGAATACTTCGCCAACGGCCTCCCGCGCCCGGAGGCCTTCTCGAAGCGGGCTTGCGCCGGGGCCGACACGTACGCATCCTGCTCGGCGAGGTGCGCCTGGATGGCGGTCGTGCACGTGGTGAAATCACTCACGCGCGCCGCGTAGAACATGACGGTCGCGGCCACCGTGACCGTGGGATGGGCCGTGTACCACGCCGCCCAGTGGCCTCCGTAGGAGAACCCGACGATGCCGATGCCTGGAGCGTCACCCAACTCGCGCGTCAGCTGCTCGGCGGCCCGAGTCACGCATTTCGACGGCGCTTCGCGCTTCGGCCGGCGGCGCAATCTCTCGGCCGCCGCAGGCGTAGTGGCCACCTGGCCCTCGAACAGGTCCGGGGCCAGCACGAGGAAGCCCTCCCGAGCCAATCGGTCGCACACCCGCCGAACGAATGCGTTCAGTCCCCAAAACGCGTGGAGCACGAGCACAGCGCCCCGCGGCGCACCCTTTGGACGTGCCACATACGCCTCGGCGCCCTTGGCGTCGTCGGTCGCGTCATCTGTGGCCAGACGGCTGCGAATCTTCCGCGCACGCGCCGCCAACGCCGGGCGACCCGAGCGCACGAACTCGGCAAGGTACCGGCGGACGATGGGCATGAGCGTCGCATCGTCCTGGGCAAACCGTGCGAGACTGTCGAGCGCCCAGGCCTTGACGAACGGCTGTGGGTGTTTGACGTCGCGGCCCAGAATCGCCAGGACGCGTCGGCGTTCGCCGCGCGTCCATTTCAAGAAGGGCAGCGCGCGCACGATCTGGAGGTGCAGTTCCCACTTGTCACTGTCGGCCAGCGGACCGATGAACACGCCACGGTGAGGTTGCACCCAGTCGGGGTGGTCGTGGACGAGCTTCTCGAGCACATCCATGGCGCGCAGCGAGACGAGCCAGTCGGGATCTGAGGCGAGCGCGGCCACGTCGGCCACGCGCTCAGGCGTCGCGAGGACGACCGCCAGCGCGCGGTTCGAGCCGGCAATCGACCGGCGGTCCCCGCCCGCGAGCAGGCGACGGAGCGATCGGGTCGACGTCAAGGCGGGTTCGCCAGCGCTGACCATTGCCGCCAGCCCCGACGGCATGGGTCGGCAGCCACACTGTTTCTGGTGTGCCACATGTCACCCACGAGGTTCAGAGGAACCGTCGGCGAGGGCATCGGAGCCGTCTTCGTTGCACTCGTATTGCCTATTGCCTGTCCCCCTGTCTTCGACGCGCGCTCAGAACTGGCGACCCAGGGCATACGCCCGTTCCAGGTAGCCCCGTCTCGTGGCGTCGTCCGCGCCGTGCACGGCGTAGAAGTACTCGTGCTCGACGTGCTTGATGCCCGGATACGTGAGCGTGAACTCGTCAATCACCGTGCGCATGGCATCGCGGAGGCCCGCGTCGTAGGCGCGTTGGTCGAAGATCGTCGTCTGGATGATCAGCGCTTTTTTGTGCGTGAGCTTCGGCTGACGGCCGTTGATGTCGCCACGCCACGCTTCCGGAGTGAGATCGTACGCAAACCCTGGCGTCCACACGCGATCGAGCCACCCCTTCAGGATCGCCGGGAAGCTCAGGAAGTGCACGGGCGCGACGAACGCCAACGCCTCTGCCCGCGCGACCTTCTGCTGCTGCACGAGCACGTCCTTCGGCCGATAGCGCTCGCGTAGCAGTCGGATGATGCCCCGCGCATCCCGATCACCGATCAGGCGTTTCAGCGCGAAGCGGCGCAGAGGCCCACGAGCCTCATCAAGGAGGGACTCGCGCAAGCGCATGCGGTCGAGCATGTCATCCGGGATGGTTTCGGTCAGCCAGCTCGGGGTGTCGCGTGGGCGCAGGACCGGATCGAAACCGATCGCGTACAGGTCCACGATCTCGTTCGTGTGCCCCGCGTCTCGGAGACCGGCGTCGAAGCGCTCGAGAACGGCGTGGCAGAACGACCGCGAACCGGGATGGGCGAAGACCGTCAACACCTGCATGCGTGACCTCCGCAGCTCTCTTCTCTTCGGTGTGTTGAACCGCGACCGAAGTGCTGGAAATCCGCAACGGCCTGGGGACTTTTTCGCAGGCTCCTGAGACACAACCGCTCATTGACCCACCGCCGCGGTGACTTACAGCACACGACCGAGCATCACCCGTGCCGCACCGTGTCGGTTTGCTCTGCACCAGTCGGGGCCGCCAGAGCGGCCGCGCTCTTGCCTACAGTTCGGGCAGGCGGCTGTGGCTGGTCGGTTGTGGGGAGCGCGCTCCAATGGATGCAAGGCGATTCGTGATTGGCACTTTCGTCGGCGGCGTGACCGTATTGGCGACGGGCACCCTGATCTTCGCGATGGCACCCTTCCGAGACTTCTTGGCGTACGCGATGAACGCCGGGCCAGCGACGGGCGTGGCGCGAGAACCACAATTGCTCTGGGCCGTTGCCTTGGGCGCCCTGTCGTACAGCGCGCTTGTCACCTTGGCGATCGGAACCCGGGCTCGTTCCCTGGCTATCGGAGCCGGCATCAAGATTGGGGCGGTCGTCGGCTTCCTCCTCTGGTTCACTGCGGACTTCACGTTCTATGGCATCAGCAACGTAGGAAACTTGACGAGTACCGTCGTCGATCCCCTGATCGAGCTCGTGCCAGGAGCCGTGGCCGGGGGCGTCATCGCAGCCGTCCTGGGCAAGATGGGCCCTCAAGACTGAGAAGGAACGCGTGAAGCGCCAACACGGGAGGCGAGAAACTCACAGTCAGGCTGGTTATATGCAGGAAGGTCGGCTGGCATGAACCCCATTCGCGTCTGGAACCGTTGCGGGCCAAGCGTGAGCCTGCGCCGAAGGGGTCTCGCCTTATTCGTGGCCCTCATGCTGGCACCGTCGCAAGGCTCGGCTCAAGCGCTCCAGGCTTTCGAGGACCTCGCGCTTCGCGTCAACCTCGACGATCAGCTTCGTGTTGAAGGGCTGTCTGGAGTCAAGGCCACCGGGCGCCTCACCCGCCTCAGGCGCGAGGAGATCGCGATCCAGACCGAGGCGGGCGAGAAGCGTTTCACGAGCGACACCGTGCGCGCGGTCGCTGTGCGCGGCCACGCGCTCCGCAAGGGCGCACTCGTCGGGGCTGGGGTGTTCGCGGTCCTTGGCGTGGTGGCAATGTGCTCGCGCGAGCCCGAGCGCGAAGGGAGTGCAAACTGCGTCGTCAGATCGCTCGGCTTCCCCCTGTTTGGCGCGGGCGTCGGACTGGCTATCGGGGCACTCGTCCCTCAGATGAGGACTGTCTATCGTGCACAGGAGAATCGCGCGTCCATTCCGCCCGCGGGGGGTGCGCTCGGTGTTCAGGCCAGCCTGCTCGAGGACCTGGCGCTTCGAGTCAACCTCAATGATCAACTCCGGGTCGACGACCGGTCGGGGGTCGCGACCACCGGTCGCCTGACGCGCCTCACGGCCGAAGAGATCACGCTCCAGACCTCTGCTGGCGAGAAGCATTTCACGCGGGAAACCGTCCGCCAGGTCGCCCTGCGTCACCATCCGCTCCGCATGGCGGTGCTCATCGGGGCCGGCGTGGGCGCGGCCACCGGCGCCGTGGCTGGTTGCGTGGGCCCGGACCGCGAAGAATGCGCAGACGGGCTGATCATGACCGGCGCCACCGGCGCGGCTCTCGGACTTGCTGTGGGGGCGTTCATCCACAAGACGACGATCGCCTACCCCGAGCCGGAGCAGCGGACATTTATCGTGCCGGCCATCTCACGCGGCGCCGTCGGCGTCCGGGTGAGCCGACGCTGGTAATGGCAGGCTGGACCTTGCGAACCGAGACCGAGGATGGAATGACGAGCACTCCGGACCGGGCTTTCTTCGACACCTATCTCGGCGCTCGTTCGTCGAGGAGGCTAGGAGATCATCGAGGTGAACAGCGGATGGACTGGAAGCGCATGACGCCACCGCAACGAGCTATGACAACTGAACCGCGAACACACGCTGAGCGAAAAGGTCGGATGTGGCGCGGCAAGGTCTTCTCAGGCAGCCGCCTGTGGAACACGCAACTGTCCACGGACCTGACAACGAAGGTGACTCGGCTCGAGGTACCCGTCTACTTCCCCTAGAATCTGCATACGCAGACACTCGCCCACCGGATCCGCTCGAGTCGCATTTTTGGTCCTGGAGTGCGCCGCACCGGCGGAGACGCGAGCGCTGGAAGGTGCGCCTGACGCGACCCCGTCGGTGTCTCGCTGAGCCTTAGAAGCTCACACCTAGTGCGACGCCAACACGATCGGGGCCTCCCTGTAGCCCGATGCTGATTCTGCGTTGCGCTAGTTGACGGTTGTGGTCGTGGGCTCGTGTTCGCGCGTCGAGGACGTTCCAGATGTAGAGACCAGCACCCGCGACTGCGCCGGTGACGAGCCCTACTTTGCGACCCGTACTGAGGCGGTCAAAGGCAGTGTCCTCAAACTTGCGATCTTGCCAGTTTGTAGCTTCTGCCGTACTGATCAGCCCATCACCGTTCCCGCCAAAGGCTGTGCTGTCATAGTCTGCCAAATGGAGTTGCGCTGGTTCGTACGACGCATACGCCACGCCGAACGCACCGATGATGGATGCCAGGAACAAGAAGCCTCGTTTCTTGTCGCCCGTATAGAACTGTCCTAGTCCAGGTACGGTGGCCGACAGATACATGGCAACCACCGGGTCTTTGTACAGTTCGATCGTATCTGAGGTTCGCAACTGGCTTTGGCCCGATGGCGCAGGATCGCCTGGTACCTGTGCCTGCGCTCTCGACGTGAGGGTGAGCGCAACGAGCAACGCGAGAGCGGTGAAGGCGGTTTTCATGATTCACTCCATTGGTCTAGCGAAGGAAGGTTCTCCGAGTCTATGCAGGTCAACATTGCAAGCGCCGCGCCGCACACCCTTCGCGTGACCGGCTGCGACAACTTGAGGCGACGTCAGCATGAGCAGCAGTGGAATTCTCCCGTCACTGGGCGATTTCTCGCGCCTCAGCGGCCCGCTCACCGTACCGCCGCGCCGACTCGCTCTCGTCACGAGTTCACGGCACCGTGATGACGACGTTGCCCTTCTTGTGCCCCTGGTCGACGTACCGGTGTGCTGCGACGACTTGTTCGAGCGGGTAGCCCCGATCGATGACGGTACGCAGTTGGTGTCGCTCGATCAGGCTGCATAGGAAGGCAAGGTCGTCGGCGTTCTCTTTCAATGCGTTCATGCACTAGTGTGGCTGTACGCAGCGGTCCAACCGCGGCTGGCTCCGGGACCGAAGACGGCGGCGCTCGTGGCGATCCTCGTATGGTTCGTGGGATATTGCTCGGCCTGGGAACCGGAGGGACTTCGGAGGTGCACGTGAAGGCAGCGGTCTTGACAGAATTCGGCCCTCCAGAGGTTCTGCACGTGCGCGACGTCGCCGCGCCCATCGCCACGGGCGCCCACGACATCCTGATCCGCGTGCACGCCACGTCGGTGAACTTCGGGGATTTGCTGGTGCGCAACTTCGCGGCGGTTTCCCCGCGCGACTTTCACATGCCGTGGTTCTTCTGGCTCGTCGGCAAGCTCGCGTTCGGCTTCAGGAAACCCAGGATTCACATCCTGGGGAGCGAGTTTGCCGGGACGGTCGAGGCTGTCGGCGAGCGCGTCACGCGCTTCAAGAAGGGTGATGCCGTGTTCGGGTATCGCGGTCCCCGCATGGGCGCCTACGCCGAGTACCTGTGCATGCCCGCAGACGGCGTCGTGACGACCAAACCGGCGAACATGACGTACGAGCAAGCCGCCGGCTGCCCCTACGGCGCCCTCATGGCATTGGGCCTCTTGACGAAGATCCACCTGCAGCCTGGACGCCATGTCCTTGTCGTTGGCGCCTCGGGAGGAATCGGTCCCGCGATCGTGCAACTCGCGAAGAATCATTTCGGTGCCACCGTGACCGGTGTGTGTGGCACGGCACGCCTGGCGTACGTGAGATCGTTGGGCGTGGATTCGGTCATCGACTACAGGCAAGAGGACTTCGTGGACCGTCCCGACACCTATGACGTCATCATCGACATCCTGGGCAAGAGCTCCTTCGCGCGTTGTCGACCTATTCTCAACCGGCACGGGCGCATAGTCTTTGTCAGCTTCAAGATGAAGCAGATCCTCCAAATGCTCTGGACGTCCGGCATCGGCGACAAGAAAGTGATCTGCGCCTTGGTGACCGAGCGGCAGGACGACCTCGTTTCCATCAGAACACTGGTGGAGACTGGCAAGCTCCGGTCGATCGTTGATCGCTCGTTTCCGTTGGAAGAGGCGGCGGAGGCGCATCGATACGCGGAGAGCGGGGCAAAGCAGAGCTCCGTGATCATTTCGCTCGCGCCATGGGCAACGACCTGACATACCGCCTGGGGAGTTCGAGTCGAGCGCGGCCGGATTCCTAAACGATGGCGACTGCCAAGGACGTCGCGCCTTCGTGGCCCGACGTGCGAAGATGTCCCAGAGCCAAGCGCAGTCTTACGCACCTCGACACCGTGTTTCCACGGATCACCATCCCCCCACTCCCGCCGCCTGCCGCCGACGCCAGCTGGCTCACCGGCGCTGGCGGCGTACGTCTGTATGCGTCGGCGCGGTTGCCGGGCGTCGAGTCCGTGGGCGTCATCTACTTTGTGCTGGGGCCTGAGATCGGTTCCGCCGAGTTGTACCCGCGCTTTGCGGACGCGGCCCGACGAGCGGGCTTCGTCACCGCGGTGTTGCACCCGAGGGGCACGGGTTACTCGGACGGATTGAGAGGCGATATCGACGACTACGAGCTGTTCCTCGGCGACGTGGAACAGGGCCTCGAGTGCCTCAGGCAGCGCTTCCCGACAAAGCCAATCTTTCTCTTCGGCCACAGCGCCGGCGCGGCGCTCGCGCTCGAGCTCGCTGCACGCTCGTCACGTATTGCTGGCCTGATAGTGGTGAACCCGGCATACAGGGTCATCTACAGCGAGGGCATGGGGCCGTCGTTCATCAACTACGTCGCGTACGCGTGGAACTTTCTCTTCCGCCGATCCGCCCTCACCGTGGACATGAACAGTG
This sequence comes from Vicinamibacterales bacterium, assembly GCA_049679965.1. GTDB lineage: Bacteria > Acidobacteriota > Vicinamibacteria > Vicinamibacterales > CAVVIG01 > 2-12-FULL-65-11. Next base: position 5,874 of record JBAUGX010000025.1, on the reverse strand, counting down.
CGCCTTCGCGAGTTCGGGACGCCGCGGACCGCGCCGAGGCCGAGGCGATGCAGCGAGACCCGCTGGTCGTTCGCTACTTCAGCCTGCGCTACCTGGTCGCGCAGAAGCACGTGATGGATCGCTGTGCCACCAACGCGTCACTGACCGACGCGCCGATCCTGCTGGTTCAGGGCGCTCGTGACTCGCTCGTCGATCCCACACGGAACGACGAGATTCTGGCTGCGGCGAGAACGACCGACAAGGCGAAGCTGGTCGCCACCCTGGGGGCTCATGGCTCGACGGCGGTCGAGACGATGGTCGACGACATCCTTGCGTGGCTCCAGAAGCACGCCTCACCTGCGGACGGCTTGAGGCCCCAGACGATCAACCACACGACGAGCATCATCGGGGCGGCGATAACCCCCACGCAAAAGATCGTCTGCCCGGCGATCCACGAGTAGTCGAAGAGCGTTTTGAGCGCTCCTCGCGGGCGAGTTTCGGACTCATGACGCCTCCTCCGCGTGGTGGAACACCTCGTCGAACGGCACATCAGTTCCTCCACTTTCACACCGCGCGAGATGGACCCCGGCTCGCTGACGGTTGTGATGGTCCGCCTGGTGTGGCGCGGACGACGACTGCGACGACGACCCACAGCACGGGCAGTGAATGCTCCGCTGTACGTGCACTTCATGGCTATGGCTCTCCGTTGTCTATTTCAGCTCCTGCATCATCGGAGCAATCTGCGCCGCAGCCGGGCCGGTCCCGTAGTTGAATTCCTTCAGCAGCGTCTGAGTGATCTCGTCCGCCGTTTTTCCCTGGCGATTGAGTTCCCGCAGCCGTTCGCGGATGGCCGTCACTTTGTCGCGATGCTTCAGGAACTCCTGCTTGCTCAGGACTGGACCATGCCCGCCGACCAGGAAGTCGAAATCCATCTTCGCGATTTCGTCGAGCGTCCTCCCCATATCCGTCCAATTCCCGCGATCGCCGTAGTTGACGATTTGCGGAATCGAATCGGGAGTCGTGACGAGATCGCCGACCGCGACGACGCGCGCCGCCGGAAAATACGCCACGGTGTCACCGTTGGTATGGCCGCAGAACTCGCGTAACTGAACCTCCTTGCCGCCAAGAAAGACCTGCCCTTGGCCGTGGTAGGCCAGCTGCGGAAGGCCGGGCTGATTGGTCCGGGCCATGTTCTGGCGGTCTTCGGTCGAAACGATCACGGTCGCCCCGATCTCCTGCATCCTTGCCGCGCCGCCTGAATGATCGCCGTGATTGTGCGTGAGGATCACGTATTTGATGGGCTTGTCGGTGAGCGACTTGACCTTCGCGACGATGTCGTCGTGCATGTTGGCGTTTTTCGAGTCGACGAGGATGACACCGTCATTGGTCAGGTAGATGGTGACGTTCCCTCCAAACGGACCGATCTGGGCGACGGTGTCCTCGGCGTTCTGGATCACGTACACGTCGTCTCTAATCTTCACGAGCTTCGGCAATGCCGAGGCTTGTGGAGCTGCCGGGGCCTGACCGGCGCGACCCGCGCCTCCCTGCCCGCCGCCGCCGCGCCCTGCCTGGCCGGCGCCTTGAGCACCTCGGCCCGCCGGCGGCGGAAGCTGGACAGTCGTCGTGCAAAGATTCGCGCCTGTTGCAGCAGGCTGAGCTGGCGCTTGAGCGAACATCAGCAGAGTGAGAGCGGCGGGTCCCATGGTTCGACTCCTCGTTCATCTGTAGGCCGGGTTCTTTCGGACCCGGCCGTAGGCGCGTCCAACGGACCCGCCCTACTTCAGATGCTGGTTGTAGAACGCGATGACGCGCGGCCAGGCGTCGGCGAGGGCCTCACGATTCGCGCCCAAATCCTGAAAGAACACGAACGAGTGCGTCGTTTTCGGGTAAATGTGCGACTCGTATGACTTCCCGTGTTTCTTCATCAAGGCGGCGGTCGGCTCGACCGTTGCGGTCACTCTTGCGTCGTTCTCGCCGTACAAACCAAGAACGGGAGCGTTGATTTTCGCGATGAGATCTTCGGCCGGCGCCGTCCCGTAGAACACCACTGCGGCATTCAGCTCCGGCACGTCGGCTGCGAACCTGAAGCTGTTGCCTCCGCCGGCACAGAATCCAATGCTGCCAGATTTTCCGTTCGCTCGCGGGAGCTTCAACGCCCAGTCTCTCGCCGCCCTGTACCGCCGCTGCGTCTCCTCCGCGTTAATCTTTCCCGCCGCCGCCCTCATCGCATCGTCAGCAAATGTGAATGCATCGCGGTTCTCGCCGTTAGGTCCCGTCCCGGACCAGGTGTCCGGGGCCACCGCGATGAATCCCTGGAGCGCCAGTTGATCGGCGACCGATCGCATCCAGTCGTCGAGGCCCACGCCATGTTGCATCACGATGACGACGCCCGCCGGGTTGTTCCCCTCCGGATATTCGACCCAGGTGTGCAGCCTGGCGTCGCCGACGGGAATATCGACCCATTCCCGACGAAGCTTCGATCGGGCCAGTGTTGCGGTAGCCGTGTAGTATGACGCCGGCAGCTCCGGCCTTTTCTCACCCAGGTCAGGAATCACCCTCGAGGGGGCGCGTCCGCCGGGTTGCTGTGCAGCCGCGAGCATCGCCAGGTGCGCCGCATGGTCGTGAATCTCGAGACTCCCGGCTTCGTCTGATAAACGGCGGATGACCTGCGGCCATGTGGCCGGGGTAAGGGTGGCGTCGACGTTCAGGGTTGCGCTTCTGCCGCTGGCCGCGGGTAACGCGGTTGCGTAGGTTCGCGCGGCCTCTGCCACGGCGTCCGAGCTGGCAAACCCAGAAACCTCGGGCACAATCGCGATGAATCCTTCGGCCGCGATTTGATCCGCGATGGCTCTCGTCCACTCGCTGGCGCCTTCATTGCGCGCGTTCACCACGACAACGCCCGCCTTGTCGGCTCGCTCCGGATGCACGACGAAGGCAAGAGTCGAACCAGAGCCAACCGTGAGATCGACCCATTCCCTGTGTCGCGTTGTCGCATCGAGGATCGCCTTGGCGTTCTCGGGCGACGGAAGACTCGAGCCTGGAGTCCCGGCGACTGTCACCACCGACGACGTCGCGGCGGTCAGCCAGACAGCGATGATTCCGAGTATCGGCAAACGACTCTTCATGTCGCACCTCACCTCAAATGCTGTTGCAGGAATTGAATCGCCGCAGGCCAGGCAGCCGCGACCGCGGCGCCATTCTGCCCTTCGACCGTCGATCGCAGAAACGCCTGCGTGGCACCCGGAAAGGCACGGACCTCGTACGACTTGCCGAGCCTCTTTGCCGCCGCCTCGGCCGCTCGTACGGTCTCCATCACACGCGGATCGTCTTCTCCGTAGAGTCCCAACACCGGCACTCGCAGCCTGTTCAGAGCCGGTTCGTCGGGCGAGATGCCATAGAAGACGACGGCGGCGCCCAGATCCGGCGTCTCGGTGGCGAACCTGAAGCTGTCAGCGCCTCCCAGGCCCATCCCGAGGCTGCCTCTCTTGCCATTGCTTCGCGGCAACTTCGCGGCGTAGTCGTAGGCAGCCTTGTAGCGACGAAGAGATTCGGCCGGAGAGACTTTCGCCATCGCCTGAATGACGTCGGCTTCGAAGGGGAACGCGTCGAAATTGCCGCCTCGCGGCCCCATGCCCGAGAGAATGTCGGGGGCGACGGCGATGAACCCCTCGAGCGCGAGCTGATCGGCAACCGCCCGCATCCAGTCGTCCAGTCCCGCTTCATGCGACATGACGAGCACGACAGGCGCCGGAGCCGTTCCAGCCGGGTACTCAATCCAGGTATGGAGCTTCACATTTCCCAGCGGAATGTCCACCCATTCATGCTGGAGCGTCGTGCGCTCGACCGTTGAGCCCGCTGTAAAGGCGCCCGCCGGCAGATTCGGCGCCTTGGCCCCGAGTCCGCCGCCTCCTCCGCGGCCGGCCGCCCCTCCCTGGCGACCGCCACCTCGACCCTGATCGGCGCCACCACCCTGCTGTTGCGCGGCAAGGGATGAGAGCGCCAGCAGAGCCAGCGTCGTGACCGTCGCTGCCAAAATCCGCCTGTTCATTTCTTCACCTCCCGAAGGAGAACGTTGAGCCGAACCGTGACATGGTCCGCCACTCGCATCAGCGGCGGCATGATGACAGTGATCCCGAAGTCGGCCAGCTTCAGCTCGAACTCTGTCTGCACCTGAACATCTGATCCAATCCGCTGCAATCGAACCGGTGCTGAGACCCGGTTCGTCCTTCCATGCAAAGAAAGCTCGAGCAACGCCGTCGGGCCCGGCCCCGACCCGCGCATTCTCACGACGATATCCGGAAAGGCCACTGAATCAGGTCCCGAGGCGGGCAGCTGATCGCTGACGCAGACGTGTTCTTCTGGAAAGCGCGACCGGGCGTAATCGAGTCCGAGGGCTTCGCGCATGTGGCAGTCTCTCGACACGCTGCCCGTTGACATCGCGGCAATCGGCACCCGAAACTCGCCTTGGGCAATTGCGAGTGGTTCAAGTCGGGCTTGGACGGACCCGGTCACTTCACTCGCTTTTCCTTCATGCGTCCCGAGCGTCCAGCCGAGCGAGAACGCCAGCCCCAAATTGCCATCCGCGTGCGGGACGATGCTCCACGTTGTGAGTCCGACCTCCTGCGCGCGGGCAGGAAGAGTCGCCAGGGCCGAAACAATAACCAGCGCCATCAACCGCTTTTTCACAGTCTGCTCTGTTGACCCGCTCCGCTTGACGATCGCCGGCACGGGTTTCGCGAATCTGGCGGGGTCAGATCACTGCGAAGCTGATAACGCCGGGAGCAGCCAGCTCGACCTTCGGCCCTTGCGTAAGCTTGCCGGTGTTGCCGTCGACGACGAACGTCGTGACGTCGCCCGACTGCTGGTTGCACTCGAACAAGTACTTGCCCGAGGGTTCGACGCCCATCTCCCGCGGTCCTCTGCCTCCACACTTCACCGTGCCCAGAAACGTGAGGCGTCCGCTGGCTTCGTCGATACCGAACATGGCGATGCTGTCATCGCCGCGGTTCTGCGAGTAGAGGAACCGTCCGTTGGGGTGTATCTGGATATTCGACGGCGAGACATTCGGACCGGCATAGCCGTCGGGAATCGTCGCAATCGTCTGCACCGCGCGCGGCTCGCCCGTGTTCGAGTCAAAGAAGTAGGAGGACACGCTGGCTTCGCGCTCGTTGGTGAAGAAGAAGTACGGCGCGCGCGGGTGGATCACGAGGTGGCGCGGTGCCTTGCCGGGTGGCGTCGGATACGATTTGCCCTCGAGCCGCCGGGACCCAGGGGTGAACGGATAGACGTAGAGGTGATCGTACCCGTTGTCGCTCGCGATCGCCCAACGTTGCGTGCGATCGAATACCACCTGGTGTGCGGCGGCGGCGCGACCGGCCTCGGTGGGAGGTCGCCGGGCGAACACCGAGACGTCGCACGCCGCCTCGAGGGACCCGTCAGGCCTCACCGGATACATCGACACCGTGGCCTCGTCGGTGAGGATTTCCACCACCGGTACGCCGTTCCGCTTGACGATCGCGGGGATGTACTGAACGGCGCCGTGGTTCGCCACCAGCACGCGCGCGTTCGTCTTGTCGATCGTCACGCCAACCGGGTTCGATCCCATCGACGGCAGGGAGTTCAGGTGCTTGAGCGACCCATCCTCGCGGTTGATCGCAAAGGCGGCCACGCCGCCGCCGGCGCCGAGTGTCCCCCCAAGGTCCTTCGTCTGGTTGACGGCGTATAACAACCGGCCGTCTGCCGAGGTGCACATGCCGTCGCAGTTCAGATCGTCGACTTCAGGACCGGTCTTGCTGACCTCGGTCAACGACCCGTCACTCATGTTGACTCTGAACACGGTGACGCCACCGCCAGTCGGCAAGGCCGGGCCGCGCCCTCCGCCGCCGCCGGCGGCGG